>JAEZIZ010000002.1 GCA_023415915.1 Bacillota bacterium
GGGACGTCAACTATTTTGTAGACAATTTGCTAAGCTACTCTATCCGACCTGCCTTTTTTCTTTGCTTTCAATGATTTGAGATATTCTTTCGGTGACATATACCCGAGTCTCTTCTGGATTCTCTTCACATTGTAAAAGCAATAAATATACTCAAACACTGCCGCACGGACTGATTCTTTCGTCTCGTAGTGCGTCCAGTGTATCAGCTCTTTCTTCATAGTCGCAAAGAAGCTCTCCGACCATGCATTGTCGCCCGGCATTCCAACTCGCGAGAAGCTCTGGCGCAGCCCGTATTGCTGCAGTAACCCCATCACCGCTTTTGATGTATACTGACTACCTCTATCACTATGAAAGATGCATGCGTCAGCCAACTCGTGCCTCGCAAGCATCGCCAGTATCGCGTTGATCACAAGTTCCTTCGTCATCCTGTCTGCCATGTGGTCTCCGAGCACTTCGCCGGTCACGATATCCCTTATTACACAGTGGTACATGAATCCCTCGTCCGTTCTCAGATATGTTATATCGCTTGTAAGCCCCATTCGCGGCTTGATCGGAAACTCTTTATCCCTAAGCATATTTGGATATCCATCACCTCGGGCTTTTTTGCTGTTCGTCAAGTTCTTTGCTCTATGCCGGTTGTGGCACGAGTCCAAATGCATCTTGGCCATATATTCAGCGCATTTCTTTCGCCCGATGTGTTCGCCTTTTTTGCGCAGCTCTGCGGTGATCCTGTCCGGCCCGTAGGTGCCTCGGCTTTCCTCAAACTCTTCCTTAATTCGCTTTTTCAAATGCGTCTCACGCTTCTCAAAAGCTTCCCGATTCCAAAGCCAGGCATAATATCCTGTTCGTTCTATCTGCAAGATTTCGGCCCACTTCGCTACAGGACATTCAGGATGGCCCTGTATAAATCGATATCTTACTTTTGGTGGCTCGCGAAGTAGGCCGCTGCTTTTTTTAGCATGTCACGCTCCATCCTAGCCTCAGCGAGTTCCCTTCGCAATGCTCTGTTTTCTTCTTCAAGCGTGGCGAACTTTGTCTTGTCACCATCAGCAGTATATTTTCGCCGCCAGTTGTACAGCAGATTTTCGTGAATACCTAAATCGTCTGCTATCTCTTTTACCGATTTTGGGCTTGCATACGATAACTTGACCGCATTCTTCTTAAAGTCCTCATCATATTTCTTCCTGATCTCACCCATAATTCCGCCTCCGATTTCTGAGCTTTCTTTCGCTCTTTCCATCTTAGCAGATTGTCTAAAATTCTAACACACTCCCCTATATGGAATATAGATTAATAATAAACCATTAATGTATGTGTTGAGAAGACATTATGAATGTACACCCGTTGCAAGTATACAAACCCCTAAAATTTACAATACAAAACTATATCTACAATTACATCGCTTGTTTATTATTATTTTTCTATAGATGGTAACTCTTGAATGTTATATCGTATAAACTATTTTACGACATCCCCATGAAAAATTGGATGGCTCCGGATACCAGTAAGGGAAAAAGGGGGAGAATATTTCTCTTGCCAGAAGGCTTATGGCAATAACTGATGCTTATGATGCACTTGTGCCGGAACGCCATTAAAAAAGGTTTTTACTCACGAAGAAGTGGTATATAAAAAATAGTGACAGCCTAAAAACTTAAGGCGTTTATCAAAGAAAATTCTTGTAAAGCCGGGGAGGTAGTAAAAAGTTAACTGCCATTAAAAATAACTTGGCTTGGCATTCTAGTTAAGTTTCATTCTGCTTTAATAATGGCGCTCTAAAAATATTATATAAAATACCGAATTATTATCTTAATGAATAAACTAAAGGAAGGATAAGTATAAATGATTTTTTTAGGTTTTTATATTGTTGGTCTGCTGGTCGGCATAATTGCCGTCATAATAAAGAAACAGCGTAATACCTCTGATATTGCCGGAACAGTGTTGTTATATCAGCTGACTGTTACGGTTTGTTTATCAAGCCTACAAGGATTTATCGGACACGTTTTTATGAGCGAACAAATTGCATCGCAAATCGGCTGGGTATCGAACGGCTTTCAAAAGGAACTGGGTTTTGTTTCGCTGGGAATCGCGATAGCGAGTTTCATGTGCATATGGTTCAGAGAAAGGTTTTGGCTGGCTGTAATTATAATCTTTTCGACATTTTACTTGGGAGCGGCGGCTATACATATAAAAGATATGCTGCTTATCGGTAATTTCAATCCCGGGAGCGTATACCCCGCGATAGCAGATATTCTTATTCCTCTCACGCTCATTGTATGCTGGCTGCTGAAGCAAAAAAGGAAGAACGCCTGACATAGAAGCAGTGAGCAAAAGCCTCGCTGTTTCATCCGTCACAATATGGCAGTCACAGTACTGGAGGCATGAATCCTACCGTCACGGCCTTCAGCCGTGCCAGCCTGCCAACGGGGCTTTCTAAAAGGCTTGGGCGCAATTAGATGGATCGCGCGGTAATACACTACAATTTTTGCATACGACGGGTATTAATTAGGGTAATATATATTTTTATCATTTTCTAAACGAGCTGCCTTGAGTCCAGAAATTGGGTCATATGAAATGCTATTAATATAACATGAGAAATGATTCATTTTGGACAAGATTATTAGTATATAAATGGGTCACAGAAAAACCTTCCAGTAAATCAGCCGGTTCAGTAGTTTTTGTAGTTGTTTTTATTGGTATATTTTTGTTACACTTGCCATGGTGGGTTTGCATTTTGCTAATAATCAGTAAATGCACTGAACGGCAGCGCCGTTGATAGCGATTTAGGATATTGAGCTTTGCCGCAAGGAAGCGCATGATATGATATCTCAAAAGAACAGTTGCCTTAGATGGACGCTGTTATTTTGTTTTTGTGATAAAGAGTGAGGCGGCTTACGCCAAGCGCAGCCATCATTTCATCTTCCAAACTTGCAGAAGTGCAGGATATACATTTAAATGACAGTTCAAAAACACATTACCTTAACTTAAATAGTTAATACCAAATTTGAAATCCATGCCGAAAAACAGCTTAGCCATTTGACGTATCAGATTAAGGGAAGCAGTAAATTATAATTGCAATGATGAAATCACCCATATCAATTGATAAAACATTTAAACTCGCGAAGGATTTTTATGCTATATGCGACTATCTGTTTGAAGGCTGATGACAAAGGTTCGAAAGGAGATGTATCGTTGGGCGAGCAAATATTAAACGTGGCTCATCTGAATAAAGTCTTTGGTAAAACAGAAGTACTGCACGATATAAGCCTGACTATAATTAAAGGCGAAGTATACGGATTGATAGGTAAAAACGGAGCCGGAAAAACGACATTGCTCAGGCTGATAACAGGATTGATGAAACCGACCGGCGGAAGTATTTGCATACACACGGAAAAAGACTATGTAGGATATATGCCTCAAAGTTGCCGATTTGACGACGGCGCTTCTGTTGCCGATACTATTCGCTTTTTTGCATCAATCCGAAAAGCCGATTATAAAGAAAGCTTATTACTATGCAATAAACTGGAACTGGATACCGAAAAAAAGGTAAAACATCTTTCTCCGGGACAACAGAAGAAATTGCAGCTGGTCATTGCGATGACCGGCGAACCGGACTTGTATATCCTGGATGAGCCTACCGCCGGCCTTGACCCGAACGCGACCTATGAAATGATGAATATTATAAAGTCGATCCATAAAGACGGCAAAAGTATTCTGATATCTTCACACATACTTCAGGACATGGATGAAATCTGTACGAATATCGCCATTCTGGAAAAAGGCAATCTCATATTCAGCAGCGAACTGGAAGGCAGTTACGTGATAAAAACAGAACCGATCCCAATGCGCAAATATGAAATACTGGCAAAAAAATACTCATTAGTGGGCAACGAAAACCGAACCGTTCTCCATGTGAAAACAGGCGGAAAGGGAGTATCAGATTTGGTAAATGAGCTTGCCGTTGATTCGATTAGAATTTTTGAGGTTTCCTCTTCCAATGTAAAAACAATTGTTCAGGAGCAATTGCAGATAAGGGGTGAAGAACAATGTTAATGAGACTGTCTCTGCGCGACATCAGAACAACATTAAAATTCAGAACCTTTTTAATCTGGTTTGCTATGGCGGGAATAGCTGTTTTCTTCTTCTTTACATCTGCGGGCAGGGTAGAACTGGAACAAAATGAGGTCAAGTTTATGACTATTTTTATGCCGCAGATTATTTTCGGTGCGTGGGCAGTACTATCCGTTTACTTTGACCTGATATCCTCAGACCGGGAGCATAATGTTCTTGATTGTATTTTATGCTCGGGTGTTACTAAGAAACAGGTTTTCGCAGCAAAAATCATTGCGTCGGCTGTTGTTTCCCTGCTGTTGTCTTTTATCTATCTATTTCCAATAACAGCTGTTATAGTTCTGTTAAGCGATTTCTCAAACGCAATGCTCCTTGTGCGATATCTGCTTCCGTTGTGGGGTTATATCATGGTATTCGCCGCGATGGGCGTTACAATCTCCGTATTGGCGCGCTCTTCCAAAGCGGCGCTTATATGGAGCCTGGCTATTGGCCTTATACTTATGCCGCGTTTCTTTATAATCATTGTTGACGGGTTAGGCAGCGTTTTTCAGTGGTCACAAGCGGTCAAAGACGGCGTGAGCATGATAGCACCCGGCGCATTGATGTACGCTTTAGCTAATTCCGAGAACACCGCAAATTTTACCAATGCGATTATAGGCTTTACGGCAGGCGTTCTGATACTTTTTACCATATCATATTTAGCTTTTTGCCGTCAGGACGAGTATAATTACGGTGAATAAGGAGGTTTACCCGTATGAGAATATATAAAAATTACGCATTCTTGCTTGTATTAATAGGGTTATTAGTATTTGCTCTCATTGGCTGCGGAGAATACAACACCGTTGAGAACTTCATTGTTTCGGATCGGCAATATACCGAAAAGAGCGATTTGGAGAGCGCAAAGCAGCCCGAACAACTGGCAGCCGGGAAGGACGTTTATGCCAGCGTATATTTTATCGAATCCCCCAAGGGAATGGAATATACTGCAAAGTGGTTCGTCAACGGAGATGAAGTAAAAACCGATATACAAAAAATGCCCACCGATAGAAAGGGTATGATCGTTTTTTCTCTGGAAGGAGATAAAGTCAAAGCAGGCACATTGAAATTGGAAATCAGTTATGACGGCTACATCCTGGCTTCCAGGGAACTTGTTATAGCCGGGGAATGAGAATGGTCCAATGAATATGGCGGAAAACCTGAAGGAAGAAAAGTTTATATCGCTGTATCGGGCTTTTGTTAACGAAATCTACCAGTATGTTTTCCTGAGGACGGGATTGGACACCGCGCTGGCAGAAGATATAACGCAGGATATATTTCTTGATGCGTTTAAAGGCATGGGCGGTTTCAAAGGGCTGTGTTCGAACAGAACATGGATATTCAGAATTGCCAGAAACAAGCTCTATGACTTCTATAGAAAGCAGTACCGGCAAAAGATTGAGCTTGTTGGCATTAACGATCCGCTTACCGAGCATCTCGGCGATCCCGGGCAGGATACTGAAAACATAATCGAGTCGGCTCTTGAGAGCCAAATGGTCTGCGATTGCTTAAACAGTATTCCTGCTCATTACAGAATCACGCTGATACTGAAATACGTTGATGGCAAAAGCGTGAAACAGATAGCGGAACTTACCGACAGGTCCGCAAAAGCCATAGAAAGTATGCTGCAAAGGGCAAAAAATGCTTTCATCAAAGAATACCGGTCAGCTAAAAAGAAGGAGGGGTTTGATCTGTGAAAAAAGATAAAAAGATTTACACAATATTGGAGAATGCTGCGCTGCCAACAAAGCAGCAGAAGGAAAAAATGCTTGCATGTATACTGTCTGAATACCGTAAATATGAAGCTTCACCTTCCGAGAAATTTTTCAGGCTGATTAGCGCATATCCCTGGCTATTTGCCTTCGGCCTTTCCGCAGTGCAGGCTGTGTTATGCACCGTAATCTGGGGAACAGAATACACGAACATGATACTCAAAGTATTCGGAGGTTGAGAAAATGAATTCCTTTCTTGAGACATTAAACCATCCAATCGATGCGTTCAGGAATAAAAGCAAAGCGGTTGCATGGTTTCTTGTTGCAGCTACCATACTGCTTAACGCTGTCTTTGAACCGCTTCTGGCCTGGTCCGCCGGCGCCCGGTACGTCGCTCCCGATGTTTATTTAATGCTGCGCACCGCTTTATGGGGATGCGCCAGCTATATTGCGATATGCGCTGTGTTATGGGTTATAAGCAAATGCTTCGGCAGCAAAACGCCGCTTATAACTTATCTTAAGACATGGGGTCTGACCTTTTTTCCCACTCTGCTGTGCTCCATTGCCGTTGCCTTCAGTGAAACATTCTTTACTGTTTTTTGGAACAACAGTATCTGGGGCATACTGCTTAGCATTGCATTTGTCGGCATATTGATATGGAAAACGATACTGTACGTCATTTTTTTAAGAGAAGTAGCCGACCTTAAAGGCGGCAAAATGATCGGAGCGTTTATCGTGATTGGAATCATGATTATCGCGCTGGCGCTGTTTAACGGTTATGTCGGGGTGAAAACGCCTGTACTGTAAGATTATGAGCTTTATAATCAAGTTTGAAGAACCAACGGCGCAAAGCTAATGGGCCAAAAATGCTAAGTAACGCTTTGACATCCCGTCGCCGTATTTGCTGTGTGTGAGATCTGCCCGCTTTTCGTATAGCGGGTTTTTCCTTTTATCATATGATTTCCGGCATAGCTTTTATTTTTGCAGTTTTTATTGAAATTATTCTCGTGTGTTGCAATTGCAACATGTATATCTGCGGCTTCGTGTTATAATTCGGTAAAATCAAGAACTGACGACCTTTGCTGCTATGAAGAATCTTAATTAAAAGGAGGGTTCAATATGGGGAAAGCGACGCAAGACCTTAAGAAGGAGCACGAAGCCATACTTTATGTGCTGCAGATACTTGACAAGATGATGGAGTCCGATAATCTTGAAGCCGAAAGCCTGCTTCGTTATTACGGCGAGGTGGTTTATTTCCTTAAGATATTTGCGGACAAATGCCACCATGGCAAAGAAGAGAATTACCTGTTTAAAGAACTGGTCGACAAAGGAATACCGAACGAAGGCGGGCCGGTGGGCGTAATGCTGCGGGAACACGCTATGGGCAGAGAGTATATTGCGCAAATGAGCCGAAGCCTTGACGAAAAGAGCATCGATGGTTTTAACAGCGCCGCCGCTAATTACCGCGACCTGCTGCGCAGTCATATCGACAAGGAAAATAACGTGCTTTTTATGATGGCGGATAGCGTATTAGATGAACAAGCGCAAAGCATTTTGTTTGAAAAGTTCGAGCAGCATGAAGAGAATGTAGTCGGGCATGGCGTACATGAAAAACTGCATGCTATGATAGATGCTTGGGCAGCCGATTTTGGCGTGGAATAATTATTAATGTGGTGATATCCGGCAGTACATGCGTATGAATAATTATTGCACGAGTTATAAAACCAAAGGCGCACTGCGTGTGATTTCGCAGGAGCGCC
Source organism: Bacillota bacterium (assembly GCA_023415915.1). Taxonomy (GTDB): domain Bacteria; phylum Bacillota; class Clostridia; order Christensenellales; family SZUA-584; genus DTFZ01. The sequence goes on from JAEZIZ010000002.1 coordinate 7,577, forward strand.
TTTATTCTTTTAATTTTCAATTCTTCATTAAATCTACATACCATTCTGCTATATTTGAACCCAGCAAAATGTTTTTACTTTTTAATAAGGAACCTGTAGAAGGAAGCGGCAAACAAAATGGCGACAAAGAGAGCGGTATTCAATATATCGGGAATGACATGCGCGCATTGCGAAAAAAGAATACGGAATGCGGTAATAAGGCTGGAGGGCGTTATTTCTATAGACGCTTCTTTCCCGCGCAAACAAGCCGAGGTTGTGTTAGATACGGGCAAGCTTACGGAAAACGACATAAAGGCTGCGATTGAAAAGCAAGGGTATGCCGTAAAAAGCGTTGGGGAGTCCGGCAAACACCCCGCGGCAAAGGTCGTGCCGGTATTTCTGATTGTGATAGCGCTGTACTTTATCGCAAAATATACTGTCGGCTTCGATTTTATCAATCTTATACCAAAGATCGATAAATCCGTTTCTCTGATTGCGCTGTTTGCTGTCGGCCTGTTTACGAGCGTGCACTGCATAGCGATGTGCGGCGGCATAAACCTGTCTCAAAGCGTAGGCGCGGCGGACGAGGGCAAAGTAAGCTTTAGAGGCGCGCTGCTGTATAACCTCGGCAGGGTTATATCTTATACCGTGATCGGCGGAGCAGTGGGGGGAATAGGCTCGGTATTGTTTGTAAGCGCGGCTGTCAAGGGCGCAATAATGCTTATCGCAGCGTTTTTTATGATACTGATGGGCCTTTCGATGCTGGGCTGGCTTCCCTGGTGGCTGGTGCCGAGGCTGCCTGGAATGCTTTCCAAACGCGCAGGCAAGGCAAAGCAGGGAAAAGGGCCGCTTGTCGTAGGAATGCTGAACGGGCTTTTGCCATGCGGTCCGCTGCAGGCAATGCAGCTTTATGCGCTTTCCACCGGCTCTGTAATAACCGGAGCGCTTTCTATGCTGCTGTTCTCTCTGGGTACGGTGCCTCTTATGCTGGGCGCGGGGATGATATTCTCGGCTCTGAAAGGAAGGTTTACGCGCGGCATAACGAGAGTAAGCGCCGTGCTTGTGATGCTGATAGCTTTCGTAATGCTGTTCAATGCGGGCGGATTGCTTGGGATTAACATCGGTATTGTCAATTCAGGAGCCGCCATTGCAGGCTCGGCCGCGAGCGTTCAAGAGGTTGCATCGGGCAAAGCGGGGGATTATTACGTTGCAAGCATAAAGGGCGGCGTACAGGAAGTCGAGGCGGCTCTGGAGCGCTCGAGATATCCGTACATACTCGTGCAGAAAGGCATTCCGGTAAAATTCAATATCAAGGCCGAGGATAAAAACATAAACGGCTGCAACAACGCGGTTGTGTTCCCCGAGTTTGGCATCGAACGTGAACTGAAGGCTGGGGATAACATATTTGAATTTACGCCCGAAAAGACAGGCACTTTTAATTATACATGCTGGATGGGCATGATATACGGAAGAATAAAAGTTGTGGATAAAATAGACAACGACGAGGCTTTAAAAGAGGCAAAGGAAGACGTTAACGAAAGCAGCTTACGCGTCGCGGGTCTGGATACGGAGAAATACGCGGTTGCGGAAGTTAAAGAAGGTTTGCAGGAGCTGACGGTTACTATAGACGAAACGGGTTTTTCGCCCGCGCTGCTTATAGTGCAAAAGGATATTGAAGTGAAAATAAAGTTTAAGGCTGAAAGCATCGACGAAAAAAATAACTTTGTCGTATTCCCGGAGTATAACGGGGCGCTCGATTTAAGCGGGGGGCAATTTGAAACGCCGGAGCTTATACCGGAGGAGGATTTCACGTTTTTAAGCAATCCGGGACTGTTCCCCGGATATGTAAAGGTTGTGGACGACTTAAGCAGGATAGATATTGACGAGATAAAAAAAGAAGCGGCGGAGTATGACTTTAACCAAATCAATCCGGCGAATGGGGCGTCGTGCCACTGATGAGGGAGGAAACGAAATGATCGAAAAGACATATAAGGTGACCGGTATGACGTGCGCTTCGTGCGCGGCGCATGTGCAAAAGGCCGCGGCTAAACTTAAGGGCGTTGCCGAGGCCGCCGTTAATATAGCAACCGAAAAGATGACGGTTCGTTTCGACGAAAGCAAAACGGGGTTTGAACAGCTTCAAAAGGCCGTTGAGGACGCCGGATACGGGCTGCTTGAAGAGAAGCTTTCTTTTAAAAGCATAGAGCTCGCGGTGGACGGCATGACATGCGCATCCTGCTCAGCGGCGGTGGAAAGGGCGGTAAAGAAGCTTGGCGGCGTCCGTTCGGTCTCCGTCAACCTCGCGACTAACAGGGCGGCAATAGAATACGATACGTCGAAGGTAAAGCTTTCGGAAATAAAAGCCGCTATAACGGGCGCAGGGTATACGCCGCGGGAAATCGAAGGCGAAGCGGCCCGCGATATAGAGAGCGAACAAAGGCGGCGCGTTCTTAAGAACATGCGCATACGGCTGATAATCGCGATTATATTCTCCGCGCCGATACTGTATATCGCGATGGCGCACATGTTCCCTGTTTTCAAGCTGCCGATACCGTACTTCATGGGCTCTCACGATTTCCCGCTTGTGTTTGCGCTTGTGCAGCTTGTATTGACCGTCCCCGTAATTTTGGCGGGAAGCAGGTTTTTCCGGGTAGGTTTAAAAACGCTGATAAAGCGCGCGCCTAACATGGATACGCTCGTCGCTATTGGTACGGGCAGCGCGTTCCTTTACGGCGTTTACGCTACCGTGATGATTTATCTCGGAGAGTTCGGGTTTGCGGAGCAGCTGTATTTCGAATCGGCGGCGGTAGTCATTACGCTCGTTATGCTGGGCAAGTATCTGGAAGCCGTGAGCAAGGGAAAGACCTCGGAAGCGATTAAAAAGCTGATGGGCTTAAAGCCCAAAACCGCCGTAATTATAAAAGACGACACCGAGTTGGAAGTTCATTTGGACGAGGTGGCTGTGGGAGATATAGTGCTCGTTCGCCCGGGCTCCGCGGTGCCTGTGGACGGAAGGGTTTTAGAAGGCGTATCGTCGGTAGACGAGTCGATGCTTACCGGCGAAAGCATGCCGGTCGAAAAACACCCCGGCTCGAATCTAACCGGAGGCAGCATAAACGGCGAAGGCCTTTTGAAGTTTGAGGTAACGCGCACGGGCGAAGATACCGCGCTGTCAAAGATAATCAAGCTTGTTGAGGAAGCGCAGGGCAAGAAAGCGCCTATTGCCAAGATGGCGGACGTAGTATCCGGCTATTTTGTGCCCGCGGTGCTCATAATAGCGTTCGTTGCCGCGGTTCTGTGGATGATAGCGGGCAAGGACTTTGACTTTGTGCTGAATGTGTTTGTAACCGTGCTTGTTATAGCCTGCCCCTGCGCGTTGGGGCTTGCAACGCCTACCGCAATAATGGTGGGAACGGGCAAGGGCGCGGAGCTCGGCATACTGATAAAAGGCGGGGAAGCGCTTGAGACGACTCATAAAGTAAACGCCGTAATATTCGATAAAACAGGCACAATCACCGAAGGAAAGCCTCTGCTTACCGATATCAGGAACTACGGAAGTTTGAGCGAGAAGGAGGCTCTTATGTTGGGCGCGTCTGCGGAACGCGGGTCGGAGCACCCGATAGCGCGCGCAATAGTTGAAGCAGCGGAATCAAGTGGGCTAAAAATCCCTCAGCCTGACGAATTTAAAGCGGTGCCCGGCAGAGGGATTGACGCCGTTGCACAGGGCAGGCGCATACTTGCAGGCAACATAAAGCTTATGCGAGAGAACGGAGTCGATACGTCCAAGGCCGATGAAGACGCGAAAGCTTTGTCCGGCTCGGGAAGGACGCTCATGTATATCGCGGTGGAGAATAAGCTTGAAGCGTTGATGGCAGCCGCGGATACCGTAAAGCCCACGAGCAAAGAGGCGGTTAAAAAGCTAAAATCGCTGGGCGTTAATGTCTATATGATAACGGGCGACAACAAAAACACTGCGGCAGCTATCGCAAAAGAAGTCGAGATAGACAACGTACTGGCGGATGTGCTGCCCGAAGACAAGGCGAGCGAAGTCAAAAAGCTGCAGCAAAGCGGGCATAAGGTGGCTATGGTAGGCGACGGTATAAACGACGCGCCGGCGCTGGTGCAGGCGGACGTGGGCATCGCGATAGGCACGGGCACCGATGTGGCGGTGGAATCCGCGGACGTTGTGCTGATGCGGGGGGATTTAAACGAAGTATCAAGCGCCATAGCGCTCAGCCGCGCGACTATACGCAACATACGGCAGAACCTGTTCTGGGCGTTTATATACAATCTCGCCGGAATACCGCTGGCTGCGGGCGTGCTGTACGCCTTCGGCGGGCCGCTGCTTAACCCCATATTCGCGGGCGCGGCGATGGCACTCAGTTCCGTATCTGTAGTAACGAACGCGCTGCGCTTAAAGCGCTTTAAAGTAAAGAGATAATTCCAAGAGGAGATAAAAATATGAAAAAAACAGCAATAACGGTTATAGCGGTTATGCTTGTCATAGCAATTGCCGGATGCTCAGAAACGGATGTGGTTTTAAAGTACAGCCAGGAATCTTTCGACGCTATAACAAACGCTTTCCCTGACCTCGTATCGACATCTGACGGGTACTCAGTACTGACGGTGGATGGAACGACCTCCCTTAAAGCGAGCAACGATTTTAAGGCGGGAAAAGACGACATATTGATTGAAACGCCGCTTGAGCCGTTTACCAAGGCAGGGCTTGACGTGTCCAAACTGCCCGAAGGCTTTGAGGCGGAAGGCGGCAGGCTTTATCTGACAACGGATTACGGCGACGGTACAGGCAGCAAGGACAACTTGCGCGATTCGCTTTTCGAAGCGGTAAAGGCGGACCGAAAGCTCTTATCATATCATAAGGAGCTCGACCATTTCGGCGTAGCTCTTAACAGCGGTAAATTCGAGTGGGCGAAGGATTATACAAAAAACGATAAGGATATAGTGTTTGTGATTGGCGCAGAAGCTCTGGCAGAGCTCGGCGTTGACGTTAAGAATATTGAAGGCTGGGCATTTCTCACGATGAAGGACGCCGGAAACGATGTGGATCTGCTTGTAAAGCCGTACGATCTTAAATAACGCCGCAATCGACTAAGCGCCGACAGCAGGTTATACTGTAATAAGAAAAAACCGGGGTGCGCCGGGGGAAGCTTTGCTTCGGCGCTTTTCGGAAATTACTTTTAGGAAGCTTTGGCTATGGCAAAGGGCAAAACGATACTGGTAGTAGATGATGAAATTAAAATTGCGGATGTTTTGCAATCATACCTTAATAAAGCGGGTTACACGGTAGTTTGCGCCTGCAGCGGCAGCGAAGCGCTTAAACTGTTTGAAAAGCACTCGCCCGCTCTGGTGCTGCTCGACCTCATGCTGCCCGATATGGCGGGAGAGGATGTTTGCCGGGCTATAAGGAAAAAATCGAGGGCGCCCATTATTATGCTGACAGCAAAGATTGAAGAGGAGAGCATATTGGAAGGCCTCGGGATAGGCGCGGACGATTATGTCACAAAGCCGTTCTCCCCGCGGCAGATTGTAGCGAGGGTGAACGCCGTGCTGCGAAGGGCCTCCGCCGAGGTGATACCCGTGGCGGACGAGCTGTCGTTTAATGACGGAGAGCTGGTGATTGACAATCTGCGCCGTGAAGTGAGAAAAAGCGGGCAGAAAGTGCCGCTTACGCCCAACGAGATCAAGATTTTGTTTACTCTCGCAAAATATCCGACCAAGGCGTTTACGCGGGATGAAATAATAACCATGTCTTTGGGCCATAGCTTTGAAGGGTACGACAGAGTAATAGACACGCATATAAAAAACATAAGGCAGAAGATTGAAAAAGAGCCTAAAACGCCCGAGTATATTCTGACGGTGCACGGCGTGGGGTATAAATTTGGAGGTACGGAATATGAAAACAAGCCTTAGAGTAAAACTTTGGGCGGCGTTTATAGGTATAGCGCTTTTCTTGTATCTCACGATAAGCGTTCTTTCAAACGTGGTTTTAGACAGGCAGTTTAAAGAATACACGATTAACAAGCTGGACCAAAAGATTGAGGATACGGTGGCTCTAATAAGCGAGCGCTACGAAAGATCGGGCGGATGGAACGCAGCGGAGCTCGAAAACATAGGCGTCAACGCCTTGGAGGAAGGCTTGATGGTACGCGTAACCGACAATCAGAGCGAGGTAATATGGGACGCCAGGAAACATAACAACGGCTTGTGCATGGCTATACTGAAGAACATGTCGGAAAACATGCAGACGTATAATACCGGGTTTCAGGGCGGCTATGAGGAAAGGGAATATGCCGTAGACGTCGGCGGCGTTACGGTCGGCAGCGTAGCCGTCGGGTATTACGGCCCGTATTTTTACAGCGACCTCGATATTCAGTATCTGGGGGCGCTTAACAATCTGCTGCTTTGGGCAGCGCTGGGCTCGCTCGCAGTATGCCTTGTGTTTGGCGCATTTATGGCAAAGCGGCTCACCAGCCCGATAGCGAGGGTAGTAAAAACTACCGGCATGATAGCAAAAGGCGATTTCAACGACCGGATAGACGAGAAATCAACCACGAAGGAGATAGTAGAGCTTACCGATTCCGTAAACACTCTGGCGCAAACTTTGGGCAAGCAGGAAGCATTGAGAAAAAGGCTGACGGCCGACGTCGCCCACGAGCTCAGAACCCCGCTCGCCACGCTGCAAAGCCATGTGGAAGCGTTTATAGACGGCGTCTGGGAGCCCGATGAAGCGAGGCTTAAGAGCTTCCACGAAGAAATACTGAGATTATCGAAGCTGGTGGGCGAACTGGAGACGCTCTCGCGCTATGAAGGGGAGAACCTTGTTCTTAATGCGGGGACGTTTGATCTGGCGGCGCTTGTCCGCGGAATAGCCGATAATTTTGCAGGCGAGTTCAGCAAAAAAGGGATAGAAGTAATACTTGACGCCGAAGAGCAGTATATCGAAGCCGACAGGGATAAGATAAGCCAGGTATTCATCAACCTGCTTTCCAACGTATTGAAATACACAGGGGACGGCGGAAGGGTGGAAATAAAGGTTAGCGGAACGCACAATGCCGCTAAAGCGCAAATACGCGACACGGGCGCCGGAATATCCCCCGAAGACCTGCCCCATATATTCGAGCGCTTTTACAGGACGGATAAATCAAGAAACAGGGATACGGGCGGAGCCGGCATAGGGCTTACCATAGCAAAGTCCATAGTTGAGGCACATAAAGGCAGCATTACGGTGGAAAGCGAACCGGGCAAGGGCAGCGCATTCTTCGTGACTTTGCCAAAAACAAACATAAGTTAATTAATCATCTTCATAATATCTTCATCAGCGAGTGATAGTATAAAGAAAACAAACAGTGAAGGGGATAGTATGAAAGCTAAAAAAACAAATGCGAAAAAGTCGAAAGCGGGAGTTATCGCCGCTGCTTTCTCGGCGGCAGCGGTATTGATATTGGGAATTATACTTTTAAGCACTGCCGGCGCTAACACTGAAAATAAGGCGGCAATAGGTACGGCAGCCTCAGCGAGCGGAGCAGAGCCGCAGGACTGGAACGGCATCGTTATTGACAAGAGCAAAATAACGGAGCAGGCGGAGTTTTATTCCTATAAGGCAGGCAATACTGAAATGGAGGTGCTTGCCGTAAAAGCTCCGGACGGAACTATACGTACAGCGATGAATACATGCCAAATTTGTTATGACTCGGGCGCGGGATACTACGTGCAGGAAGGCGACGAACTCGTCTGCCAGAACTGCGGCAACAGGTTCAATATAAGCAAGATAGAGAAGCAGAAGAACGGGTGTAACCCGGTACCGCTAACCGGCGACTATAAAACCGAAGACGACAATACAATAAAGATATCGGGAGAGTTTTTGGACGCAAACAAAGAGCTGTTTGCAGATTGGAAAAGATAATATCTGAAAAAGCTCATAAGTCGGAAGTCTCACGGCTTTTTGGGGCCGTATAAAAATAACTGCGCGTCGGGGCGCGCAGTTATAATACTCTTAGAGCCATAAGGCTTGATAAGCCGTTATAAAAACATATTCATATTTCTCTGTCAGTCGATAACCAGCATTCCGGGCTTTTCGATTATTGTGCCGTTTATGTTTTTAACGATCTTCGGGAAGCTCATAGGCTTTGTTATCATCAGCGGGCCTTTTTCGGTCGCTATAAAAGCGTCTTCCGTCTTTGTGCCGTCTATAACGGGCTGATAGCAATAGCATTGATTGGGCTGAACAATGCCATGTACGTCTTCGGACGTGCTGTAGTAGCGGTTATAATAGCTCTGAGGTCCGCCCTGTGCGTGCCTGTAGTACATGCTTCCGAAGCCGGCGTCCTCTAAAAGCTTCTTGCCAAGCCTGTGCGGCACAATGTCGTCTACGCCCGGTTTTGTTGCTTCTATCATACGGCATTCTATTTCCGCGTTAATATCGAACTGTTCGAGCAAGCCAGACGGGGGAGCGCCGAAATGCACCATTCTGGTTGTCGTTGTTATCAGGCCTTTATAACGTCCATTGCAGGATACCATAAGGTTTTTACCAATCTTATTTGAGGTTGGGACTGCGTGCCTGTGGTTAAGTATACGGTCTCCCGAAGCTACGAGGAAAAGCACCTGGTCGATTCCCTTAGGCCAAAGCGCATTAGCGACTCCGCCTGCCACTTCGTATTCGCTCATGCCGGGCTTAACGGTAGCAAGATATTTCTCCAGCGCTTCCGACATTGTATCGCCAAGATACTGATAACGGCATATTTCATTATGCGTCAGCGAATAATGCAATTGCGTAATCTTATCATGTATCATCCTTGCTTTTCCGAAGTGTACGTCTGCGCCGACCCTGTCCATGCTCCCTGCGATGTTTACTATAAAATCTTCGTTTTTATTCTCGTACCATGCCTGGGAGAGGACTTTGAAGCCAAGCTCTTCAAGATGCTGCTCTTCTTTCATTCGCCGCTCTTCAATAACATTTGTAATAGCATACCGCTTGTCGTCTCGCGTTATCAGTATTGCCGTTACGGCGTCTTCAACGCAGGAGGTGACTACACCGTTAGCTCCGGCTGTGATCCACGCGAAATTGGACTGCCGGGTCAGATACAAAGCGTCAAGGCCCTCAGACTCAAGCAGACTGATTACCCGTTTTACTTTTATGTCGATTTCTTCTCTGCGACCTTTGATGGTAGTGTCTTCGACATAGATTTTACTGCTCATATACTTACCTCCGATTATTAATTTATTAAAACAGTCACAGCCTTTTTATTATTCTCATTTTAGCGGAGACGCAACAAAAATGATATGCTCAAAAATACCGCATCAATGAGGGAACGTTACCAAGGCTCAAATAAAGGTTTCGACATTTCTTTAAAAAATCCTTTTATGAATTGCAAATATTATAGGTTAATTACTATATTATAAATTATAAAGGGCTAAAATATGTTGCAGATTGTTGTAAAGGGAACGTTTTCGAAAAACTATTGACATGTACTCCAATTGTGATAATATAAATATATCAATCCAAATTGTTTTTTGCGTTTCAGCGGGTTCATAATGAGAGAATAAAAAGGAGGTTAGTTTCGGTATGAGCGAAAAAATGCGCGCGGCCGTATTTGAAGGCAACGGTGTGCTCAAGATTAAAGAAGTAGACAAGCCGAAAATACGAAAGCCGGATGATCTGATTTTAGAAATCGAGGTGTGCTCTATCTGTGGTACAGACGTACACATAATGTCGGTTCCGCCGGGCTACATTGCAGAGCCGGGTACTATACTTGGGCATGAACTGGTAGGAAAAGTTGTCGAGGTCGGCGCAAATGTGACCACGCTTAAGGTAGGCGACAGGGTGGTAACCAATCCGAACGATTACTGCGGCGTGTGCGAATACTGCCAGATGAACAAGCCGAACCTCTGTAAGAACATAATACCCATGGGCATCGGCGCTGACGGCGGTTTTGCGGAATATGTTGTCGTGTCGGAAAAAGTAGCGCATAAAATAGCAGACGATCTGCCGGCCGATATAGCCGCGTTTGCTGAACCGTTGGCGTGCCTCGTAAACGGCAAAAACAAAATACCCGTAAGCCCGGGAGACAGCGTTGTCGTAATTGGCGCCGGAGCTATAGGGCTTTTATTCACGCAGATGATGAAAGCGTGCGGCGCATACCCTGTTATCGTATCTGAACCGGCGCCGATGAGAAGAGAATTTGCGTTGAAGTGCGGTGCGGATTTCGTTGTTAACCCGCTGGAGCAGGATCTTGAGCAGTTTGTGCACGACAAGCTCGGAATAGGCGCTGACTACGCGATAGATGTTGTCGGCTCTCAAATATGGGAGGCAATAAAAGCGGTCAGAAAAGGCGGAACGGTATTGCTGTTCGGCTTCAACGGCAAGGCAAAACCCTCCTTTGAACAATGTCATATCACCAACAGAGAGATATCGATACTCGGCACATGGATAGCCAATGCGTCGTTCCCGCAGGCAGTGAAGATTCTCGAAAGCGGAGTGCTTGATCTGGTGCCTCTTATAACACACCGCCTCCCTCTTGAGAAAACCGAGGAAGGCATAGAGATATTGAGAAAGGGCGAGGGTATCGAGATATTGATAGACCCTAGGCTTTAAGAGAGGAGAAAGCGATATGAAACGTTATTGTTTTGTTATAGAGATCAACGAAGACCAGATGGAAGATTACGTTGCGCTGCATAAAAACCCGTGGCAGGAGACGCTGCAGGGCCTTAAAGACGCAGGAGCAAAGGAGCTTCTCATATACCGCTATAAAAACTTTTCGATACTTTTCTACGAATGCGAGGATATAAACGAGGTTTACCGCAAATGGGGAGCCACCGAGACGTGCAAGAAATGGAACGCGCGGCTCGCAAACGCGTATAAAGTATCGCCGAGCATAGACGGTTCGGATGACGTCGAAACGCTTGAAAAGATATTCGACTTAAATCAGCAGCTTGCCGGAAAGCTTGAACAATATTAATAAATGATGATACCACGTAACAAAGGACACTCTGCTAAAGCGGAGTGTCCTTTGTTGTCATATGCTAATATTCAAAATCCTCGTAACGATGATAAATTATTTCGGCGTGCTTCCGCGCTCGATCAATTCGCCTGAGAAGAAGACGCGCTCGTGTTCGTTTGGAATGCCGTTTATTTTATTGAGCAATATTTTGGCGGATATGGCGCCTATATTGTGTATGGGCTGCGCTATAGTAGTCAGCATCGGCTCTATGACCTCGCAGATCTCGTTATTATCGAATCCTATAACGCTGATGTCGTCGGGTATCTTTATGCCCGCCTGCTTTAAATACTTCATTACGCCAAACGCCAGCGGGTCGGCCGCAGTCATAATAGCGTCTATATCGGGATTTTTTCTCAGCAGCTCTTTAGCGGCCTTAAATCCGATATCCCTGCCGAAAGTCTCTTCTTTTTTGGAAGGGAAATATACCAGATTCGACGAGAACGCAAGTCCGCAGTCCTCGAGACCTTTCATATATCCCTCGTAACGGAGGTATGTTACCTGAACGTCCCGCGGGAAGTTGACGTATGCGATTTTTCGCCTGCCTTTACTACAAAGGAATTTAACAGCCTCGCGAGTGCTGTTGTAACCTTCTGTTGCGACCACAGAAATGTTTTCATAGTTCCTGTATGCATAATCGATGAATACAATAGGCAGTGTCTCAGAAAGTGTTACAAAATGGTCCTGCGTTTTAGCGTCCATTTTATATGTGCCGTATATAAGCCCGTCGATTTTCCGGGCGAGGAGTTTTTGCGCGTATTTTATTTCTGCCTCGGGGCTGTTTCTTGTGTCGCAAAGAGTAACCATATAACGCTGTGAATATGCCACTTCCTCTACGGCCTTGAAAATCTCTGTGTAGAAAAGGTTTGACGCGTCAGGAATCATCAACGCAATAGTCATTGACTTTTGTGTACGAATGCTCTGCGCAAAACAGCTTGGTTGATAGTTGAGCTTCTTAATCGCTTCCAAAACCGCCTTTTTCGCTTCAGGACTGGTAGAGCCGTTGTTGATCACGCGCGATACAGTCGATTTTGATACTCCCGCCAGTTTTGCGACATCCCATATAGTTGCCATGTTACCTCCAATAAAGCTACTTTAAAATATATCGGTTGGAACGTTCCCTTGGTAACGTTCCTAATAGGAGCGAATTAATTCGCTTATTATATTCGTTGTTTTTTCGACAAATCCTTCTTTTTAGGAAAAAAGAGCTGAAATTAAGTAAAAAAATATCGTTATAAAAAAGGAGTTCTTGAATTTATGTCGAAATATACTATACAACGGTAACGTTCCCGTTGAAAACTTAAAAATACTCTTTATATGAACAAAAGGCATTGGACGCAAAAAACACGATGGGTTGAAATTTAATTAACGAGGAGTATGGTATGAGCAAAATCAAGTACAGCGCAATCATTGGATCGCTCGGGCAGACATGTGACCGCTTCATGAAATGCGGGTATAAAGACCCGAATGTCGATAAGGTTGAATTCCCGGACGTCATCAAGAATCTCGAGAAAATGCAGGTTTTGCAGGGAGCGGATCTGTATCAGGCTCCTACAGGCCCTTTGTCGGATCCTGATACCGTGAATGAAATACTCACGGGATCGGATCTCATTGCCTCTTCTGTACTGCCTTTGGTGTTTGGCGAGAGAATCTGGCAAAAAGGGTCTATCTCCGCGGCAGACCCCGAAGTTAGAAAAGCCGCAATGAAGCTTATTAAGCAGAATATTGACTTTAACGCAAAACTCGTGGGCAACCCGAGCGTCAATCTATGGCTGGGGCAGGACGGCTTTGACTATCCGCTGCAGACAAACTATTCGAACCAATGGGATTACCTCATTAAGTCGGTAAGAGAGCTTGCGGACTATAATCCGAATATAAACCTGACGCTTGAAGGCAAGATAAGAGAACCCCGGAACCGTTCGCTGGTAGATACAACAATGACCGCGCTGTTAATGTGCATGGAAGTAGACAGGAAAAATGTGGGCGTTGCAATTGATACCGGACATGTGTTTCAATCACAACAGAACGTCGCGCAAAATATCGAAGTCGCGGCAAGATACGGTAAGCTTTTCATGATGCACGCGAACGACAACTTTAATTTATGGGACGATGACATGGTAGTCGGATCGCTCAGGCTGACGGAATATATAGAAATGTTCTACTCGCTGAGAAAAGTGGGTTATGAAGGCTTCATATCGGTAGACATCTTCCCATACAGAGAGGACCAGTACGCGGCGACGCGCGAAAGCGTTCTCAACATGAAAAAGTATGATGAGATGATAGACATCATTGGCTTTGATAAGTTAAGCGACGTAATCGAAAACGGCGATCCGTGCGAGATGACCAGGGTAATCCGCGAATCTATTTACAAATAACAACAAACAGGCAACAGTGTCTTTTCTTCACAAGTAGAGACCGGCGCACGGGCTTTTGGAAGAAAACGCGGCTGAATTTAATATAAAGCCGTGCGTCGCGTCTCGTAATATTCAGCTAACATGTAAAGCATAAAGGGACGGATAGTTAATTAATCCTTTTAAGATCTGTGCTGCTTTTTACAGTTCCGGCTGTCGGCTTTTTCCGGATTGTTATGAGTAATTGGAATACCAGCATGCTTGAAACGGATTTTATGAGCGTTGGTATTCGGAAGTACATTCCACTATTTGATTGCGAATCAAATAAATTGCGAATCAAATAAAAAGGAGAGGGAGTAATGCAAGACCACGTTATTTTGGAAATGCAGAATGTCAGCAAAAGCTTTTCGGGCGTGCAGGTTCTTAACAAAATCAATCTGAGTGTGAAAAAGGGAGAAGTTCACGTATTGGTTGGAGAGAACGGCGCTGGGAAATCGACACTGATGAAGATCATATCAGGCGTATATAAAAAAGACGAGGGACAGCTCTTTTTTGAAGGCAAGCCTGTAGAGATCAAAGGCGTGCGCCATGCGCAGGAAATGGGAATAAGCATAATTCATCAGGAGTTTAATCTGCTTCCGAACAGAACTATAGGCCAGAACATATTTCTTGGAAGGGAGCCTATAAAGAACAAGCTGCTTAAGACTATAGACAAAGAAAAGATAAACGCCCGCAGCAAAGAGCTGCTTGGGTTTCTTGGGGTTACGCTGGACCCGAACCTTAAAGTCTCGACTCTTGGTATAGCGCAGCAGCAGATGATAGAAGTCGCAAAAGCGCTATCGTTTGATTCCAAGGTACTCATAATGGACGAGCCTACAGCGACGCTGACAAAGAACGAAATCACGAAACTGTTTGAGACGATACATAAGCTGAAGAGCGAAGGCGTTTCAATAATATATATCTCGCACCGTTTAGAGGAGCTCAAAGAGATAGCCGATACGATTAGCGTATTAAGGGACGGCTGTATGGTCGGCAAGCTGGACGCAAAAGAAGCCACCACGGATCAGATAATCAAGATGATGGTAGGCAGGGAAATCAAGAACCAGTATCACAGGCAATATCAAAAGGCCGGAGAAGAAATTCTTAAAGTGGAGAATCTTTGTTCATACCGGTTCAAAGACATAAACTTATGCGTCAGAAAAGGAGAAATCGTCGGGCTGTCCGGCCTTGTAGGCGCTGGGAGGACAGAAGTAATAAATTCTATTTTCGGCTACGATACCTTTGAGAGCGGCAAGATAACTCTTTTCGGAAAAGAGTACAGGCGGATGAACACAGGGCTTGCCACCAGTTTGAAAGTAGGACTTGTGCCGGAAGACCGCAAAGACCAGGGCGTGCTTGTCGAGATGCCGATAAAAGAGAACATAGTGCACGCATCGCTGAAAAAGCTATTCAAGGGCGGAATCATAAACAAAAAGATTGAAACTGATACGGCCGAAAAATATAAAAAAGATCTAAACATAATCACTAGTTCCATCAAAAAACTCGTCAAGTTTTTGAGCGGAGGGAACCAGCAAAAGGTTGTGGTTGCAAAATGGCTTTGCGCTGATTGTGAATTGATACTGTTTGACGAGCCTACCCGCGGCATAGACGTCGGAGCAAGGGAAGAAATCTATGAGATCATGAACGGGCTTGTCAAGCAGGGCAAGGCGATACTGATGATATCTTCGGATATGCCCGAGCTTATAGGCCTGTGCGACCGGATATACGTGATGAAAGACGGCAGGATTACCATTGAGTTTGATAAAGAGGAAGCCGAGCAAGAAAAGATCCTGGCTTACAGCATATAGGGAGGGATAAATCTTGAAAACGAATAAATTTCGCGCAAAAGAACAATTAGGTTTGCTGGTCGGGGTCGTTTTACTGTTCATATTCATGAGTATATTTGCGGAAGGCTTTTTTGGATGGTACAACATACAAAACCTTTTAAGAGATGCTTCAGTGCTGCTGGTAGTTGCGTCCGGTATGACTCTGGCCATACTTATCGGCAAGATAGACATGTCGGCAGGGTCGGTAATGTCGCTTACCGCGATAGTAACGACGCTGCTTCTTTCAAACGGAGTTAACATTGTACTCGCGCTGTTGGCGGGCCTCGCAAGCGGAGCGCTCATAGGGTTTATTAACGGATACCTTGTAGGCATACGCAAACTTGACCACTTTGTATCGACTTTTGCGACGCTCAGCCTTGCCAAAGGGCTTGCGCTTGTGCTGTGCGACGGGGACATAATCAATACGGGAAGCGCCAGCTTTAAAGCCATAGGAGCGAGCACGAGCATTTTTTTGGGGCTGCATGTTCACATCTGGATAATGCTGGTGATACTGCTCGTGATGTTCGTACTGCTATACAGGACGCGTTTCGGATACAAGGTGTTTTCAATAGGAGGCTCTGAGCAGGCGTCGACTCTGGCGGGTATAAGAACTGACAGGGTGTACATAAAAGTATTTGTCATATCGGGCGTACTGGCGTCGGTGGGCGGAATAATGCTTGCCAGTCAGGCGAACAACGGCAACGCCACAATTGGTACGGGATTCGAGTTTAAAGCCATCGCCACCGTTATTATCGGCGGAACGCCGTTCGACGGAGGAAAAGGCGGTCTTACAGGCACGATTATCGGCGCGTTCCTGATATCGATACTGCAAAACGGCCTGAGGTTTTTAGGGGTCACGCCGTCACTGCAGTACGTGATAATAGGATTTGTCATACTTATCGTTATCATACTCGACGTAATACTGAACGAACACCGAAAACTCGAAGAGCTAAGGAGAGTGGAACAATGAAACAAAAAGCAGCGGGTTTCTTTCTAAAATACTCAAAAGTATTATTGCTGGTCGTCATTGTGGTGATTGCAAGCATCTACGCAAACGACCCTGTTGAGAATATATTTACCGTTCTGATGAGCCAGGCGCCGTTCATGCTCGTATACTGCTTCGGAATGACGCTGGCCATAATAACGGGCGGGCTTGACCTGTCGATAGGCTCTGTTGCCGCTTTTTCGTCGTATGTCGCGGCTACAATAATAATAGAAGGACAGGTAGTTTTAGGCTTAGTGGTCGGCGTGCTTATAGGAGCGGCAATAGGCGCTCTTAACGGTATGCTTATTGCAAAAGTGAAGCTTCCGCCGTTCATCGCCACTTACGGCATGGACTGGGTAATACGCGGATTTGTACTGTTTATGCTTGCGGGGAAGAAGATTTTCGGCTTCGGCCCGGCATTTACTCAAATCGCCAAGGGCGAAATAATAAAGTTTACCGATACTACAAGGATATCCAACCCGTTTGTTATCGCGCTAATCATATTTGCAGTACTGCTGTTCATATTAAAAAAGACGGTTTTTGGACGGAATATCTATGCCGTTGGCGCAAACGCAAACGCGACGCGCATAACAGGCGTAAACACAAAAAAGATCATAATAATCGTTTATATGATATCCGGGCTGCTCGCTGCGATAGCAGGATTGCTGTACGCTTCGGTGCTTGACTGCGCCGAGCCGCATATGGGGACAAACTACTCGCTTATGGGCCTGGCGTCAACGCTTATAGGCGGAACAGCCATCTCCGGAGGAAAGGGCGGAGTGGGAAATACCATTATCGGCGTATTGATAATGGTGTTCTTAACAAACGCGCTTCTGGTATTGGGAGTATCGCATCTTTGGCAGGAAGCAGTATTCGGAGTAGTAATCATATTTGCTGCTCTCATGGAAAACGCTAGGCAGAAGCAAATGCTTGTGCTGCAGTCGTAACATTGCCTAATCAGCGTATATTAACGCTTGTATATTAGGGTAAAACAATCATTTTACAGGAGGAAGGAAATGAAAAAATTCGTATTATTCTTACTGGCGGGATTGATGGTGTTTGCCACTATGGCAGGCTGCGCAAGTCCGGCAGAGACAGAGCCCTCCAAGGCGCCGGAATCGCAAGCGCCGGCATCCGTAGCACCGTCTGAAGCGCCGGAATCGCAAGCACCGGCATCGCAAGCACCGGAAGCTAAATATCCCGGCGCTGTAGGAAAAAAAGCGACTTTGATTCTCAAAGACCTGACTAACCCGGTCTGGATAGAAGCGGGCGAAGGCGCAAAAGCTGCCGCGGCTGAATTCGGAATGGACATCGAGGTAGTTGCTCCCGTTGAATCTAACAACAACGCAGAGCAGATTGCCCTCGTACAGCAGGTAATAGCGCAGAAAAAAGACATACTCGTTATGGTTCCTGCTGACTCAACCGGTATCGTTCCGGCTATTGAAGAGATAAACGCCGCTGGTATTCCTGTAATCAACCTGAACACGAAGATAAACAACGAAAGCGGTACTGCAAACAGCGAGACGTTTGTCGTTGCGGACAACACGATATGCGCAACGCTCTGCGCTGAAGAACTTGTAAAACTTGCAGGTGAAGAAGGCGAAGCTATAATACTTGAAGGGCCGTCGGGCGGACAGGTCACAATAGACCTTTCCAACGGAGCGCAGGCTGTATTCAAAAAATACCCCGGAATAAAGGTAGTTGACATCCAGGACGCTAAATTCGACAGGTCCACGGGCTTCACAACGACCCAGAACCTTCTTCAGGCTCATCCCAATCTGAAGATAATATTCAGCTGCAACGACGAGATGGCTCTCGGCGCAGTGGAAGCTCTCAAAGAAGCCGGTAAGCTTGATCAGGTGGTAGTAGGCGGCATTGACGGAAACCAGGACGCTCTGGCTGCGATTAAAGAAGGCACGATGGAAGTTACCGTTTACAAGAACTTCTGGCTGCAGGCATACACGGCTGTAGAAGCCGCTGCCAGACACCTTAACGGCGAGAAGCTTCCGGAGCTTATCCCGGTTGACTTGTCCGCTGTTACAAAAGCGAACGTTGACCAATTCATTAAAAAGTAGGGGAACAGGGAAATTGCAGGGGCTGCCGCAAAAAGCGGCAGCCCCGCAATAATCAGCGGGCTTTATTGCGTTAATCGTAAAAATTAAAATAAATTTACAGGTTGTTAAGCGTTCTTACGGTATTTTAAAAAACATTCATAAACCGAGCCTTGGCGCTGTTGCGCTTTTATACTATCGGGAACTGAAAAAAGTTAAGAGAGGATGCTTTCCATGCAGGATAAGAAATACTTATTATTTGATTTTGGAGCAAGCCACGGCAGGTGCATTCTTGCAAAATATAAGGACGGCGCATTTGCCATGGAAGAAATACACGAGTTTGAAAACAGGCCGGTCGTGTATGCCGGCTGCTTGTATTGGGATATACTGCGCCTTGCGTCTGAGATAAAAATAGGCATGCAAAAAGCATTCGCCAGATATACGGACATCGTATCGGTGGGAATCGACACATGGGGGTGCGATTTTGGCTTTATAGACAGGGATGGAAAGCTTATTGCAAACCCGGTGAATTATCGGGACGAACTGCGCTACAAATATAAGCCGATACTCGATAAGAGATTCGGAGAATATGAGCTGTTTAAACTGGGCGGCGTCAATACCAACACAATAATGGGATTATATCACCTTTACGGACTCAAATGCGAAAATGCCGCCGAGCTTGAGGTGGCCGATAAGTTTTTGATGATACCCGACCTTATGAACTACTATCTTACGGGCATAGCCGCAAATGAATATACGGACGCGACGATGAGCCTGATGGTCGATCAGCATAAAAAAACATGGCAATGGGATATCATAAAACCTCTCGGCATTCCGCAAAGCTTATTCTCGGAAATCGTCATGCCGGGAAACATACTTGGCAGCCTGCAGAAATCCATATGCGACGAGTTTGAAGTAAAGCCGATACCTGTTATCAACGCGGCTTCCCACGATACGGCGAGCGCCATCGCGGGATTGCCCGTAAAAAACACGGGGGACGACTGGGCTTTTATCAGCCTAGGAACGTGGGCTATTTTCGGAGTTGAAACGGACGAACAGTATCTGACCGAAGAAGTGTTCAGATCGGGCTTCGCAAATCAGGGCGGATGCGAAGGCAAAACCAACTTTGTAAACCTGTTCACGGGGCTGTGGGTAATACAGCAGTGCTATGAGAGATGGTGCAAAGATAACGGCGAGAAGCTAGGCTGGGATTATATCGTAAAATGCGCCGAAGCCGCGCAGGGCGGAAAAGCGTTTATCAACCTCGACGCCGCTGAGTTCGCGCAGCCTAATCCTAATATGCCAAAGCAGATACAGGAATACTGCAAGGCGACCGGCCAGAGAGTGCCTGAAGGCTTAGGCGAGATAGCAAGGTGCGTATACGAGAGTCTTGTGCTTAAGTTCAAATACTGCTATAAGACTATAGAGAAATTTACCGGAAGAAGTATAGAGCTGCTGCATGTGGTAGGCGGCGGCAGCAAGAACAAGCTTCTTTGTCAATGGACGGCCGACGCGCTTAAAATTCCGGTTCTGGCCGGGCCTGCGGAAACAACGTCGGTGGGCAATCTGCTAATGCAGCTGAAGGCAACCGGAGAGATAAAAGACCTTTCCGAAGGCAGAGAGATATCGCGCAGATCGTTTGAGCCGGAGAAGTATGTCCCGAAAGATACTCAGATTTGGGAAGATTACTATTCACGTTATATGGCTAAGAGCGACAATTAAAAGGGGAAGACATGAGCAAATCGAAATATCCTCGCATTCATCTTGCAGTAGACAACTGTTTTGCAATAAAGCGGTGGGTAGAACCGCGCGACTGGATGCGTATTATAAAGGAACTGGGCGATATATCATTTATAGAAGCTAGCACGGATAATGAGATAGACCCTGCGCACAACACAAAAGAGTACTGCGACGAATGGGTAAGCGAGGTCAAAAAGTGCGAAAAAGAGTACGGCTTAAAAGTAGTGAGCCTTTATTCAGGCTATGCAACATACCGTACTGTCGGTATAGCAAGCTTTTGCGAGAGCAAAAGGCAGGCGATGATAGACAGGTATTTCAAGCCGGTGGTAGATATAGCTCAAAAGCTGGGAGCGCAGGTGGGCAATACTCTTGGCGCGATAAGCGAGCCCGCGCTGCAGGATCCGTCGCTTTTTACCGAAACGGAAAAGCATCTTGAAAACAGCCTCTGCCAGATGAGCGAATACGCGGCCGAACACGGTGTAACGTTCGGCTATGAACAGATGTATACGCCCACGCAGGGTATGTGGACAATAGACGAGTGCGAAAAGCGGATGCGCAGCATTTACGCAAGAACTGGCTGCCCCATGTATATTACGATAGATACCGCCCATCAGGCGGGGCAGCTGTACTATTTGAAACCTACTCTGAGTAACATAAGGGAGATGCTGCGCACGGGGGATATGAGCAGCTTCAGACTGCCCGATGCTATAAAGCATGGAATAAAAAGCGCAAAACAGCCGGACGAGATTTACGAGGAGCTGTCTAAATACGATTACTGGTTCGCTCAGCCTAAAGACGCGGATGTGTTTGAATGGTTTTCAAGCCTTGGCTGCTATTCGCCTTTAGTACACCTGCAGCAAACGGATGGTACGTATTCGTCCCACAGGCCTTTTACAGCGCAATACAATGACACGGGCATCATCAAACCCCGGGATGTATTTGAAGCCATTGCGATATCTTATGAAGATACTGAAAAAGAGGGCATGCCGCCGAGAGTGTCTGACATCTACCTTGCTTTTGAGCTGTTTTTCAGCATAACCGATTCGACGGACAAGATAATAAGGGATATGAAAGACTCCATAGCTTTCTGGAGGAAGTATCTTCCGCGGGATGGAATGACGCTTGACGAGCTTTTGGGCTGTTCCACCTGAAATAATTATCTGACTTGTCAGCTTAATTATATAAAAATGCAAAATCCAATGACACTTTTTCAGGTGGAACGCCCGTTTTTTTATTGAGGCATGGTCTTTTTGACTATTCTTAAACCCTAAAATAATGCTTTAAAAGTAGTCGCTTCAATTCGTGATAAAATTTTTTTCAATAGGCAGGAATTTTTGCACCGGATGTCGAATATGCAATATAGACCTGCAAATATTTTTCCCATGGAATGAAAAAGTTTGGAAAACGTGATGGAAAACGCGACGATAAGCGAGATAAACACGATAATACGAATAGCTAAAAAATACTATGAGCTAGGCATGTCCCAGGAGCAGATAGCCGCGGATGAAGAAACGTCCATATCCACCGTATCGCGCAACATTAAAAAAGCGGAGACTCTGGGCTATGTTAAGCATGAAATAATTTATCCTGTACGGTCTCTTGAGTTGCAGGAAGAGCTATTGAAAAAGCACTTCGATATCGAGCATGTATTCGTTGCGCCGTGTTATGTTGATAACGCAAGCATATGCATGACCGACACGTGCAAGATGCTGGCTGAGGATTTAAGCAGGATAGTATCCGACAACGATATAATAAGCGTTTCATGGGGCAGGACAATAGAACACCTTTCTTCGCTGCTGGTGCCGCCGGCAACGAGGAAAAAAGATATAAAGATAGTGCAGCTTAACGGCTCTATCGCCACCAGCGTATTGTCTACAAAAACGGCGGGACTGCTTGAAAAGTTTACTCAGGTCTATTCGGGCGTGGGGTACATGATAGCCGCACCGGCGTTTGTGGACGATGAAAGAATTGCAAACGAAATAAAGAGGGATTCGCGTATAAGGCTGGTGCTTGAGCTGGCAAGAGAGGCTAACATAGCCGTTTTCAGCATAGGGCAGACGTCGGAGAATTCTGTGCTGGTCGAGCGCGCTACGCTTACGGTGGAAAACATAAAGGCGCTGCGCGACGCCGGGGCAGTAGGCGATATATGCACAAGGTTTTTTGACATAAGAGGCGACCTGGTGGACAACGGCTACAACGCGAGGACAATAGGCATAGAGCTTCATGAGCTCAAGAAAAAGAAGTACAGGATTGGAATAGCTGTGGGAGCAGAGAAGGCGGACGCAATAATTGGGGCATTGAGAGGCGGTTATCTTACGTCGCTATATACGGACGAGATTACTGCGCAAAACGTACTGAAACGGTGCGAAGAGTACAATCTGTAAGATATTATGGGTTAAAACCGGGGTTCCCAGTAAGACGTAAGGCTTACTGGGGTGCAAATCGGGGTCCCCAGTAAGACGCAAGGCTTACTGGGGTGCAAATCGGGGTCCCCGGCAAGGCGCAAGCCTTGTTGGGGTGATTATGAAAGCTATTTGGAGGGAGATACAATGGACATAAACGAACTGATCAAAAAAGTAACTGAAGAAGTCTGCGCACAGTTAAGCGGCAGGCCGCAACCAACGGCTGATGCAGGCGATTATACGCCCGCGGCGCTTGCAAAGTATATCGACCACACGCTTTTAAAGCCCGAGGCGTCCGAGGAAGACGTGCGCAAGGTATGCGACGAAGCTAAAAAGTACAACTTCGCGAGCGTATGCGTAAACCCGAGCCATATAAAGTTTGTAGCCGAACAGCTTTCGGGCAGCGGAGTAGCGCCCTGTGTGGTAATAGGCTTCCCACTCGGAGCAACTACGCCCGAAGTGAAAGCGGAAGAAACGCAGACGGTGCTGCTGCTGGGCGCTAAGGAAGTTGATATGGTAGTAAACATAGGCGCTATCAAATCAAACAACTGGCAGCTTGTAAGAAGGGACATAGAAGCGGTAGTAGAGGCGGCAAAAGGCAGAGCGCTTGTAAAAGTCATAATAGAGACGTGCCTGCTTACCGACGAGGAGAAGGTAAAGGTATGCACTATAGCCAAGATGGCGGGCGCTGATTTTGTAAAGACGTCCACGGGCTTCTCTAAAGGCGGAGCGACAAAGGAAGACGTAGCGCTTATGCGCCAGACGGTGGGGCCGCATATGGGAGTCAAGGCTTCCGGCGGCGTTCGCGATTACGAAACGGCGGTAGCGATGATAAAGGCCGGAGCGACGAGGCTGGGGACAAGCTCGGGCGTGGCCATAGTATCGGGAGGCGGCAAGGCATGCGTAAAATGCGGGCAGTGCGCCACCGGAAACTGCCCTGCCGGCAATGTAGCGGTCATTAAGGATACATATTGATTGTACATAATTTAAGGAGTTTTTAATATGAGCAGCATGATGAAAGCAGTAAGAATGTATGCGCCGAGGGACTTAAGACTGGAGCAGGTTCCTATTCCCGAAATCAGGGAGAACGAGGTGCTTATAAAGGTGATGGCGGTAGGCGTATGCGGTTCGGATATACCGCGCATCAACCAGTACGGCGCGTATATAGCGCCCATAACGCCGGGCCATGAGTTTGCGGGACAGATAGTAAAGACGGGCTCAAAAGTCAAGGACTATAAGGACGGCGACCGCGTTACCGTAGCGCCGCTTATGCCGTGCTTTAAGTGCGAGTATTGCAATCAGGGAAATTATTCGCTATGTGTTGATTATAACTATTTCGGCTCACGCTGCGACGGAGCTTTCGCGCAGTATGTTGCAGTTCCCGAAATCAACCTTGTCCGCATAGCCGACAACGTCACATATGAAGCGGCGGCTACTACAGACCCTCTTGCGAACGCGCTGCATGTTATAAAGCGCGGCGGTTTCAAAGCCGGCGACAAGGTATGCGTAGTGGGCACGGGGCCTATCGGGCTTTACGCGCTTCAATACATGAAAGCGAAAGGCGCGTCAAAGGTGGTAGCGGTCGACGTTTCGGAAGAAAAGCTAAAAGTCGCTATTAACTGCGGCGCGGACGTGGCAATAGACGGAACCGCCGACGACGTGGTCGAACAGATAATAAAGGCAACGGACGGCGGAGCAGACCTTTGCATAGACGCTTCCGGATTCCCTCCGGCACAGCACAACGCGATAATGGCTACCGGAAGGCACGGCAGGATGGTGTTTTTGGGCATCTCACACAAGCCGCTTGAATTGTCCGAGAAATGCGTCGACCTGATAATGAGATATGAGAAGCAAGTAATAGGATCGTGGAACTCGTTCTCCAAGCCGTTCCCGGGCTGGGAATGGACGCACGGAGCGGAAAGCCTTGCGGACGGAACGATAGACGCCGAGAAGATAATAACGCACAAGCTTCGCCTTGAAGACGTTCCGGGCATATTTGACAAGATATATAAGAAGGAACTATTCTTCAACAAGATATTGTTCCTGCCCTGGGCTGAATGAAAAGGAGCGGGGGAGAAATATGAAAGCTTTTGTATATCACGGAGAAAAGAAGTTCTCTATAGATGAAATAGAAAAGCCTGTGGCCAAAGCGGGCGAGGCCGTCGCAAAGGTGCTGTGCGCGTCCATATGCGGCACAGACCTGCGCACCTATAGATTTGGCAGCACAAAGCTTAAACCTCCCGTAACTATCGGACATGAAGGGTGTTACGAGATAGTGGAAGCAGGCGAAGGAACAGGCCTAAAGCCGGGCGAGCGATATACTATGGCGCCCGCTATAGGCTGCGGAGTGTGTAAAAACTGCAAACGTGGCCGCACGAATATGTGCATCAGCCTTGAAACTATAGGATACCAGTATGCGGGCACGTTCTCGGAATACATAAAGATACCAAAAAAGGCTATAGAGCGGGGGCACGTAATTAAGGCGCCGCAAGGGTTGCCGCCCGAGGTGGCCAGCGTCGCCGAACCGGTCGCATGCGCTATAAACGCCCAGAGTTTCCTGAATATAGAGAAGGGCGAAAACGTTTTAATATACGGCGCGGGGTATTTGGGATGCATACATGCAGAACTTGCCTTGATGAAAGGCGCCGGAAAGGTTATAATAGGCGAGGTATCCGAAAAGCGGCGCGCCAACGCGCGCAGGCTGGTGCCTAACATACACGTAATCGACACAAAAGACGCGGGTTATGCAGAACTCGTAAAGAACATTGTGGGCGCCGACGGAGTGGACGTCGTTATAACAGCATGCCCAGCGGGAATAACGCATAAGCAGGGAGCGGAGCTTTTAAGCAACAACGGGCGCATGAGCCTGTTCGGGGGGCTTCCGGGCGAGAACAACTATCATATAGACAGCAACATGATTCATTATAAAGAGCTGGGCGTATTCGGGGCGCACGCATCTACGGTCAAGCAGAACAAAGAAGCACTCGAACTTATAGCAAGCGGCAGGCTTAATGTTGAAAAATATATCACAAAGTTTGCTTTCGACGACATCACAAAGGCGTTTGAGAGCCTTATAAACGAGGACGCCGAAAAAGCGGTGCTTATTCCGTAATACGCGGCGTAAAAGATAAGTTCTCCAAAAGGACGATTTATTGGAGGACACTGACACGTAAAACGAAATTTCAAAAGGAGAATTAAAATGGACAAACAGGCACTCGGAATGGTTGAAACAAAAGGTTTGGTAGGCGCTATTGAAGCCGCCGACGCTATGGTAAAAGCGGCAAACGTAACGCTGATAGGCAAAGAGCAGATAGGCTCGGGGCTCGTAACGGTAATGGTAAGAGGCGACGTCGGAGCGGTAAAGGCGGCTGTCGACGCAGGCGCCGCCGCGGCGAAGCGCGTGGGCGAGCTTGTTTCCGTACACGTTATTCCGCGCCCGCATCAGGACGTTGAAGGCATACTGCCGAGATAACTTAAAACGGAGAAAAGACGTTGGACGAGCAAACGCTTAAACGTATAATCACATTAGCGGCTATAAAGCAGCTGGCGCTTGCGGGAGAACGCTATATACCCGCGGCGGTATCGGCTCGCCATGTGCACCTTTGCGCGGCCGACATAGAGGCGCTTTTCGGCAAAGGGCATTCGCTTGTTAAAATGCGTGACCTTATGCAGCCCGGCCAGTACGCGTGCGAAGAGCAGGTTACGCTGGTCGGCAAAAAGGGGCGTATAGAGAAGATACGCGTTCTCGGGCCTGCAAGGCGGGAGACGCAAATAGAGATTTCTGTGACGGATTGCTATAAAGCGGGCTTTGAGCCTGTGGTGCGCATGTCGGGAGATCTTGAAAACACGCCCGGAGGAACGCTTATAGGCCCGGCGGGCGAGGTCACGCTCCCAAAAGGCGTGATAGTGGCGGCAAGGCATCTTCACGCTACGGTTGAGCAGGCAAGGTGGTACGGGTTAAAGAACGGTGATATAATATGCGTGAAAAAACAAGGCGTGCGCGAAACGGTGTTCGGCAACGTCGTTGTGCGCACCGGCCCTGATCACGACCTTGAACTGCACCTCGACCCCGACGAAGCAAACGCGGCGGGAATAAAATCGGGCGATATGCTCGAATTGGTGAGAGGCTAAAAATGAGCTACAGCGCGCAGGACATACAGGAAATAATACAGCGCGTCACTGAAGAGGTATTGGGCGGATTGTCTCGCACGCAAGCCAAACTGGCGGTATTCTGCGGCAATGTTTTTGACCCGCGGGGCGTTAAGCAGTTCTTCGCGGGCAAAGACGTGGTATGCGCCCTGCCCGACGATATGCCGCCTCTTTTGGAGGGCTGCAAGTCGTTAAAGCTCGAGGCGGACAAACGCGCGATACTCGATGGGCTTGACGGCTTCGAAGAGATATTTCTCGTAACGCCGCCGCTTTCGCTGCTGGGCGCAATCGCGGAAGCCGACGATACGTCTTTTGCCGCGTCGCTTATAATACGGCCGCTGCTTTGGGGCAGGAAAGTAACCGTGCTTCTCGACTTTGAGTCGCCCAAATATCTGCGCGGCACGGCGCTTGGCGTTATTGCGGACAACATAGACGCGCTTGAAAAGATGGGGATTAATATAGCGACATTAAAGCGCAAAACCCCTGAAAAGCAGGGCAAAGAGCTCGTTACCGAACAGGACGTAAAGGACGCGATACGGGACGGCAGTATGAAAGTGAAAATAGCGCCGGGAGCAATAGTCACACAGCTCGCGCAGGACACCGCAAAAGAGTGCGGCGTGAGCATCGAATATTAGGAGATATGATATGCAGATAGCACGAGTAAAGGGAAGCGTAGTCAGTACCAACAAAACCGAAAAGCTGCATGGTTTGAAGCTGCTTATTGTAGTGCCCATCGATCTCGCTACATTTGAAGAAAAGGGGTCGCCTATAGTCGCTATTGACACCGTAGGCGCGGGAGCGGGAGAGGTTGTAATGCTGTGCGGCGGAAGTTCGTCGCGTCAGACGGCATTAACTGAGAATAAACCGTCGGATATGGCTATAGTCGCCATAATCGACTCTATTGAGATAGAAGGCAATATAGTTTTCCGCAAGTTTGAAGAAAATCGGGGTGAGGCCAAATGAGTTTAACTGAGCAGCAGATACGCCAGATAGTCGAAGAAACTGTAAGGAGCATAACAGGCGCCCGGGCAGCCGCGGCGGCAAGCGGAAACTGGCTCTGCGATACTATGGAAGAAGCGATAGCTTCCGCCAAATCCGCCCAGCAGCAGCTGATGGCGATGTCGCTCGACAAACGCGGCAGGCTGATAGACGCTATGCGCAGGGCGGCGATGGACAACGTGCAATACCTCTCAGAGCTTGCTCATAACGAGACGGGTTATGGCAAAGTAGAGCACAAGGTTTTAAAGAATAGGCTCGCAATAGAAAAGACTCCGGGTATAGAAGACCTCACTGCGGACGCAATGTCGGGAGACTACGGCCTGACGCTTGTGGAACGCGCGCCTTTCGGAGTAATAGGCGCGATAACGCCGTCTACCAACCCGACGTCTACGGTAATAAACAATTCGATAAGCATGATAGCGGCGGGCAACGCCGTGGTGTATAACCCGCATCCGTCGGCAAAGAAGAGTTCCACCGAGACGATGCGCATACTAAACGAAGCAATAGCCGCAGCAGGCGGGCCGTCTTCGCTTATATGCACTGTAAAGCAGCCTACATTGGAAACCGGCAAAGCGCTGATGGAGCACAAAGACATACCGCTGCTCGCGATAACCGGAGGCGAAGCGGTAGTGCATGTGGCTATGCACACCGGCAAAAAGGTAATAGCGGCAGGACCGGGAAACCCGCCTGTTATAGTGGACGATACGGCTATAATCAAGCAGGCCGCCAAGGACATAGTTGACGGGGCGAGCTTTGACAACAACATACTCTGCATAGCCGAAAAAGAGGTGTTCGTATACGGAAGCGTGGCCGACATGCTTATGAACGAGATGCAAAAGCACGGCGCTTTCAGGGTGTCAGGCGCGGACATAGACAAGATAGTAAAAACCGTGCTGGTGCAAAAGGACGGCAAATATGTAGTCAACAGAAGCTACGTCGGTAAAGACGCTACGAAGATACTTTCGGACAGCGGCGTTTCATACACCGGCAGCCCGAGGCTCGTAATCGCGGAGGTAAGTGAAAACCACCCGTTTGTAACGGTGGAGATGCTTATGCCTGTACTCGGCATCGTGCGCGTTCAGAACGACGAGATAAACACTGCCATAAATATGGCCATAAAAGCCGAAAACGGCTGCAGACACACCGCCATGATGCATTCCCAGAACGTAAGCCATCTGTCTATGGCGGCAAAAGCGCTTAACACCACCATATTCGTCAAAAACGCTCCCTCCTACGCAGGGCTCGGTTTCGGCGGCGAAGGATTCACTACGCTCACTATAGCCACGCCTACGGGCGAAGGAATAACGAGCGCCAGAACGTTTACGCGGCTTCGCAGGTGCGTACTGTACGGAAACTTCAGGATTGTGTAAATGGAAAAGCAGCAGATATTAGACAAAATACGGGAATCGGGAGTAGTCGGCGCGGGCGGCGCGGGCTTTCCTACGCATATCAAACTGTCATGCAACGCCGAAGTGGTGATAGCAAACGGCGCGGAGTGCGAACCGCTGCTGCGCACCGACAGGCTGCTGATGGAGACGTACCCGAAAAAGATAATGCTCGGCCTCAAAGCCGCGATGTATGTCACCGGCGCTAAGAGAGGCGTCATTGCGCTAAAAAAGAAGTATGCTAAAGCGGTGGAGGCGATGCGCGGCGCGCTGGATTCCTGCACTGAGCTGCACCTTATGGACAGCTTCTATCCGGCGGGAGACGAGCAGCAGATAGTATACGAGGTGACCGGCAAGGTAGTGCCTACTGGCGGGCTGCCGATAGACGTGGGAGCCGTAGTGCAGAACGTTTCGACGTTGATAGAAATAGCGAACGCGCTGCAGGAAACGCCCGTCATCAAAAAGTATGTAACTGTCACGGGGGAGGTTGCGGAGCCGGCGGTATATAAAGCGCCCCTTGGCATGCCGTTTTTAAAGCTGATCGAGGCGGCTGCGGGCCCGAAGGACCTATCGGATTACAGCGTTATAATAGGCGGGCCTATGATGGGGCGCGTATCGGAGAACATCGAATCGGAAGTGGTCGAAAAGACTACCGGAGGCGTTATCGTAATCCCCAAAGACCATAAGCTCGTTGCAAAAAAGACGGGTAACTTGGAAAACGACATCAGGCTTGCCAAATCGGTATGCTGCCAGTGTAACTACTGCACGCAGCTTTGCCCGCGCAACGCACTGGGGCTCAAGGTAGAGCCGCATAAAATTATGCGGGCGCTTGCGCTGAACGCCGACAACTTTGGATATGTGAACGGCATATTTTCCTGCTGCGACTGCGGGGTATGCACACAATACGCGTGCAACTTCCAGCTTGCGCCCTCAAGGCTTATGACGCGTGTAAAGCAGGAGCTTGCAAAAGCGGGAGTGAAGCCGGAGAAGAAAGTGGCTTTTGCCCCTGCAGACAACGTTGAAAGCATAAAGGTTCCGGTATCGAGGCTGATGATACGGCTCGGAATAGAAGGATACGACAGGGACCTTGCTTTAAAGGACGATGAACTGTATACGGATTACGTACGGCTGCCTTTGAAGATGCATATAGGAGCGCCCGCCGTACCGGCAATTAAAACGGGGGACAGCGTAACCGAAGGGCAGGTAATAGCGTCGGTTGACAAGGGCGTGGGAGCAAAACTGCACGCAAGCATTTCTGGCGTAGCCGCTGTGGCGGACAAATATATTGAAATAAGGAAGCAGTAATATGACACACGCACTCGGAATGGTGGAAACAAACTGCATAGCAAAAGGCATTGAGGCGGCGGACGCGATGCTTAAGGCGGCGGAAGTAAACCTGCTGTCTGCGCAGACGGCATGCGCGGGAAAATACGTAGTGCTGGTATCGGGCGACGTGGCCGCGGTAAAGGCATCGGTGGCCGCGGGAGCGGCCGGGGCGGAGGAAACGCTCGTTGACAGCATGGTGATACCCAACATAGACGAGCAGGTGCTCAAAGCCGTTTCGGCGTGCGGCGAGCCCAAAAGCTTTGAAGCGCTGGGCATAGTCGAAACATTCTCGCTGGTGTCGGCGCTGCTGTGCGCGGACGCGGCAGTTAAGGCGGCGGACGTGGAGCTAATTGAGGTAAGGCTAGGCAGAGGCCTCGGAGGAAAGTCGTTCCTTACGCTGACAGGAGACGTAGCGGCAGTGCGCCATGCGGTAGAGGCGGCAAAGTCGGACGAAGGCGTAAAGGGAATGATTACGCGCACCGTAGTAATACCCTCGCCGCATCCGGACTTAAAGAGGTCAATCTATTAAGCGTGAAAAGGCTTGGTGCCTTTATTATAAACACAGGAAATATAAAAATTTGTAATATGACAAAAGGAGCTAACCGATGGAAAAACAGGCACTCGGAATGGTAGAAACAAAAGGGCTGGTCGGCGCCATAGAAGCGGCCGACGCGATGGTAAAAGCCGCTAACGTTACATTGATAGGCAAGGAGAAAATAGGCAGCGGGCTTGTCACCGTTATGGTACGCGGAGACGTAGGCGCCGTTAAAGCGTCGGTGGACGCAGGCGCTGCGGCTGCAAAGCGCGTGGGCGAGCTTGTATCGGTACACGTAATACCGCGCCCGCACGACGACGTGGAAGCGATACTGCCTGCCGCAAAACCCGCAAAAGCCGCTGCGAAGAAGGAGTAACATGTATACCGGGAAGGTAATAGGCTCGGTCGTAAGCACGGCTAAGGACCCGAATCTAAAAGGCGTCAAGCTGCTAGTGGTACAGAAGTACGAAAACGGCAGACCTGCGGATATAATAGTGTCGGCGGACGGCACACGCCAGGCGGGGCCGGGGGATTTCGTGTACCTTATTGGCAGCAAGGAAGCGTGCCTGCCGTTTCCCGAATGCAGGCTGATACCCGTGGACTCTTCTATAATCGGGTTTATTGACCGTATCAACGAATAACCAAAAGGGGGATGTGTAAAATGGAAAAACTGGCGCTCGGAATGGTGGAAACAAAAGGGCTGGTTGGCGCTATAGAAGCGGCCGACGCTATGGTAAAAGCCGCTAACGTTACATTGATAGGCAAGGAGAAGATAGGCAGCGGTCTTGTCACCGTTATGGTACGCGGAGATGTAGGCGCAGTTAAAGCGTCGGTGGACGCGGGCGCCGCGGCCGCAAAGCGCGTAGGCGAGCTTGTGTCGGTACACGTAATACCGCGCCCGCACGACGACGTGGAAGCCATACTGCCGGGGAAATAATATGCTGCTTGCAAAGGTAGTCGGCAACGTGGTGTCGACAATAAAGCCCGAGTCGCATCACGGGCGCAAGCTTATGATGGTAGAGCTTATAGGGCTTGACAACAAACCGTACGGCGCGCGGCAGATAGTAATAGACGCCGCGGACGCCGGGGTTGGCGATACCGTGCTCGTAAACGTGGACGGCGGAGCGGCGCTTATGATACTCGACGACAAGAAAGCTATCGTCGATATGACGATATGCGGTGTTGTCGATCATTTTGACGTGGAATGAAAGGCGGGTGGCCGCAGTGGATATACAGGACATAGTAGCAAGAGTCACAAAAGAAGTTTTGGCGCGTATCGGTGAAAGCGAAATCAAGAAAGAAGCGGGTGCGGACGTCGCGCATACTATAGAACACAGCCTGCTGAATCCCGATATTACGAAGGATAAGATAATAAAGGGATGCAAAGACGCAAAGGCATACCGTATGGCCAACGTATGCGTATCGCCATACTATGTATCGCTTGCAGCGGAGTACTTAAGAGGCAGCGGCGTTAAGGTATGCGCTCCCGTTGCGTTTCCTCACGGCGCGGCTTCTACTGCAGCTAAAGTAGTAGAGGCAAGGGAAGCAATTAAAAACGGTGCGGAAGAGCTCGACGTTTCAATGAACATACTCGCTATCAAGAACGGGGAAATTGACGAAGCGCTCCGCGACCTCAGCGAGATAGTGAACGTTGCAAAGGGCAAGGCTCTTGTAAAAGCGATATACGAGCAGGGGCTATACAGCGACGAGGAAAGAAAAGCCGCTCTTAACATAGCGGTGCAATCGGGCGCGGATTTTATCAAAATATCTAATGCTCTTACGGGCAAAAAAGCGCTGGCTGAAGACGTGCGCTTTGTGCGCGGCATAGTGGGAAACAACATAGGCATAAAGATAGACGGCGGCATAGCTACCGCGGAGAAGGTGCGCGAGCTTATGGCCGCGGGAGCACAAAGATTCGGCTGCAGTAAGTCGGTAGAGATTGTTACGGGACAGTAACAAAAAACAGTACGATAATAAGGGCAGCGCCTGCGCGTAAAAATGCGCGGCGCATGTCTTTATTTTTTTGTCCGGCGAAGCGGTAATAAAAATGGCTGTAATAATACCCGTTATTAATTGTATAATAAATATGCTTTTGCCGGCGAGCCGGTACAGGGAGTAAAGAATCGGCAATATAAGAATATTACGAGGAATACGTTATGAAAATATCAAAGAAAGACGCGCTTATGTGGTTCGAATTCTTCTCTATACTGCCTGAGGAAGAGGAGATAAGCGCCCAGCAGCAGGAGATAATATACTCCACATTTGCACAGATAGAGGCGGCGGTAGACTCGAACAACGAAAAGCTGATGGCTCAAATAAGCGGCTTAAAAACTCTTGAGGGCAGGACGTTTTATGTAGGCGACGATAGCAAATTCCCCAAAGGATGCCGCTCCTGCCTCTTAGGCACAGGCCTTAGCGCGGTAAGGAAGACAAACAGATGTAACCTTAAATGCAAGTTTTGTTACGATTACGGGAAAATGGACGACATTGAACCTGTGGGCGAAGGCATGTGGGAAATCGGAGGCACGAAGTTTTACGAAAAGGACATAGAACTGCTGCTGTCCATTCATAATAAGCCCACCGGTATTGCATACGTTTACTTGGAGCCTTTCATCGAAATAGAAAAATACTATCCGGTGATAAAGAAGTTCAGCGACGCAGGTATTCACCAGCATCTATAC
Source organism: Bacillota bacterium (assembly GCA_023415915.1). Taxonomy (GTDB): domain Bacteria; phylum Bacillota; class Clostridia; order Christensenellales; family SZUA-584; genus DTFZ01. The sequence continues at coordinate 41,040 of JAEZIZ010000002.1, forward strand.
ACGAACGGCGTTCTGGCCACGGAAGAGACTTTAAGAGCTTTGGGGGATGCAGGCCTTGACGAGATACGTTTCAACCTCGGCGCTTCCAATTGTTCTGATAAAGTTATAGAAAACATAGGAACCGCGAAAAAATACATACGATACGCAGGCATTGAAACGCCTATGACTCCCCGGTTTTTCGAAGATTTTTTTAATAAGAAGCAGGCGATACTTGAAGCAAAGCCCGACTTTATTAACTGCGCGGAGTTGCATCTTAATCCGAACAACATAGGCAATTACTGCGGGGAAAACATGTATATCTGCAGGCACGGATATATATCTCCTGTTTGGAGCAGAGAACTTACGCTTAAGTTCATGAAAAAAGCGGACGACGAAAAGTGGGACCTGGCAGTGCACGACTGCTCCAACTATACGAAGTTCGCAAGGGGTTTGAACTTGAACAGCAAAGCCGGGCTATGGTTCGGGTCGAGCAGTTACGCCTGCGAGTTTTCAAGGATTTCATACGAAGCGTTTCTGCCGATACTGCGCGACGACGATTTTCAATTTCTATCCGAGGAAGAATTGCCTGACGAATATAAGCCATTAAAGCTTAAGTATTAAGATCTCCTGTATCGGATTAAAAAGTCGATGCATCGCTATGTCGATGCAAGAAAAACATTATAAAGCATATGAGGGCGCGTATCGCCCTTTTATGTTATCCGGGTTCAAAAGTCTTATTAGAAACAGCCTAAAACTTCTTCTCTTAAGTCTTGATACAACTTCATAAAGGATTCAACAGCAGGCTCATACGTGTAAGGCCGGCGGCTGCCACGCCCTTATCCTGCACTATCTTTTTTCGGCTGAATAATATGGTATGAGCGAAAAAATTGTATAAAGGAGGATTTAATTGATGGTAAAAAGACTGGCATTGGCAATGCTATGCCTGCTATGCGTTTTTATGCTGCTGAGCTGTCAAACCCAGGCGCGCGAAAAAATAGTGCTCAACGAAGTGACGCATTCGGTATTCTATGCTCCTATGTATGCGGCGATGTCTCTGGGGTATTTTGAGGAGGAAGGCCTCGAGATAGAGCTGGTGAACGGAGGGGGAGCGGATAAGTCTATGACGGCGCTGTTATCCGGGCAGGCGGATATAGGCCTGATGGGCCCTGAAGCTGCAATATACGTTTACAATGAAGGCAAGGAGGACAGCGCCGTTGTATTCGGACAGCTTACAAAACGCGACGGCTCTTTCCTAGTCGGCAGAGTGCCGAATAAAAACTTCAAGTGGAGCGATCTTAGAGGCGCGACGGTTATCGGCGGCAGGGAAGGCGGAGTACCGGAGATGACGCTTGAATACGTGCTGCGCAAAAACGGCCTTGAGCCGGGCGTGGACGTTGAAGTGATTACAAACATACAGTTCAATCTGATGGGCGGCGCATTCGAGGGCGGCACAGGCGATTACGTTACATTATTTGAACCCACTGCTTCGCTGTTTGAGCAGGAAGGCAAAGGCTATATTATGGACGCAGTAGGCGCGGAAAGCGGTGAGGTTCCCTACACGGCCTTTATGGCGAAGAAAAGCTATATCAAAAACAACCCCGATATAATAAAGCGTTTCTTAAAAGCGATATACAGAGCGCAGCAATGGGTGCAAAACGCCTCAGACCGGGAGATAGCGGAAGCTATAGTGGATTATTTCCCCGATACTACGGCCGAATCGCTTGTAATGGTCGCACGCTCCTACAAGGAGATAGACGCCTGGATGGACACGCCGGTTATGAAGGAAGAGGCTTTTAACCGCCTGCAGGAGATAATACAGCAAGCGGGCATACTCGACGAAGCCGTCGATTTTGAAAGCGTCGTGGATACATCTTACGCCCTCGAGACAGTAAACAAAAAATAATAAACATAGCGCAATTAGCTCCGAGCATCCCCGGGTTCGGGGCTTTATTCTTTATGGATGACGCTGGGGAACAGAACTAAAGAACGCTGTCTCTAATATATTGAACTATATGAAAGTAAAGCTACACCCCGGAAAGTCATGAGGCCTGCCGGGGGCCCCGTTATATAAGCCCCGGCAAGAATTAAGCTTTGCCGGGGACCAAGGGTAATCCATATATCATTTTTGTAAAGGGGAGAAAAGGGTTTTGGAGGAACTGGTCAAGATACAGAACATAACTAAAAATTATCATTCCGCAGAGAATGAGATCAACGTTATAAAAGATTTAAGCTTTTCCGTATTTGAAGGAGAATTTCTCGCAATAGTGGGGCCGAGCGGCTGCGGAAAGACAACCGTATTATCGCTGATAGCCGGTATGATAAAGCCCACCAGCGGAGAGATAAAGATAAAGGATAAACAAGTATGCGGCTATAACGAATCGGTCGCATATATGCTGCAAAGGGACCACCTTTTTGAATGGCGTACAATAGAAGAAAACATAATGCTGGGCTTGCAGGTGCAAAAAAAATGCACTAAAGAAGCGAGAAGCAAGGCTCTTGATTTGCTGAAAAAATACGGGCTGGGCGATTTTGCGCGTTACCATCCGCATCAGCTTTCGGGCGGTATGAGGCTAAAGGTGGCTCTTATCAGAACGCTCGCGGTCGATCCGGAAATACTTTTGTTGGATGAGCCGTTTTCCTCGCTCGACTACCAGACGAGGCTTGCGTTGTCCGATGAGATAGCGGGCATAATCCGTTCGGAGAAAAAGACAGCCGTACTTGTGACGCACGACATAGCCGAGGCTATTTCCATGGCTGACAGGATAATCGTACTGTCCCAAAGGCCGGCGACGGTAAAGACGTGCGTGGATATACACTTCAATATAGAAAGCACGTCGCCTATAGAGAAAAGAAAAGCCCAAGGTTTCAGCAAGTACTTTGATTTCATCTGGAAGGAGCTGGCCGTACATGTCGACTAAAGTTAACGGAAAACCCAAGGTCAATTATACCGAAGAACATATAAGATATATAAAAGACTTAAAGCACGAGCAAAAGAAAGTCCGGCTGCTCAGAATAAGCCTTCTTATAGTTATAATAGGCTTTTGGGAGGCAGCTGCCGCGTTACAGTGGATAGACCCTTTTATTATGAGCTCTCCTTCAAGAATCGTAAGGACCATAGCGACGCTTTACAACGACGGAGTGTTGTTTATGCATATAGGCGTCACGCTGTGGGAAACCGTGGCGGGTTTTTCTTTGGGAACTTTGCTGGGAATAGGCATAGCGATAGTTTTGTGGTGGTCGCCGGTGGTGGCTCGCACGCTCGACCCTTACCTTGTAGTGCTCAACAGCCTGCCGAAGATAGCGCTGGGGCCAGTCATCATAATCTGGGTGGGCGCGGGAGAAGGCGCGATTATCACTATGGCGCTGCTCATTTCGGTAATAGTGACGGTGTTGAGCGTGCTGAACGGCTTTATGGACGTCAGCGAAGAAAAAATAATGCTGATGCGCACGTTCGGCGCAAAAAGGCTGCAGATACTTCGTATGGTAATTTTGCCAGCCAGCGTACCGTCGATAATATCGGCATTGAAAATCAACATAGGAATGACGTGGGTGGGAGTAATAGTAGGGGAGTATCTCGTATCCAAAGCAGGATTGGGATATCTAATAGTATACGGCGGGCAGGTATTCAAGCTCGACCTCGTTATGGCGAGCATACTTATACTTGCCGTTGTGGCCGCGCTCATGTATATAGCCGTTGCATACGTTGAGAAACGCTACATCATAAAACAAAAGTAGCGAATCGAATATACGTAAGCAAAGCTGCGGTTAATAACAGCATTATAGCTGGCGGAATTAATGAAACGATTTATTTTCAATAAAAAAGGAGCTGCCTGCTTAAGACGGCTCCTTAAATTTATATTGCTTTTTCCTCGGTGATCTCCACGCGGAAATGCCGCTCGATTTCTGCAATGCGTCCGCAGTCCTGCGGGCTGACAAGAGTACATGCCCGGCCTGAATGTCCTGCGCGTCCTGTGCGGCCGATGCGGTGTACATAGTAATCCATATTGTCGGGTATGTCATAGTTTATAACGAGATCGATTTCCTGTACGTCAATGCCCCGTGCCGCAACGTCGGTAGCGACCATCACGCTTGTTTTACCCTCGCGGAACGATACCATGACGGCATCGCGCTGGCTCTGGCTCAAATCGCCATGCAGACAGCCTACAGGCAGCCCCTGGTCATTCAGTAGCTTCTGCAGAGTCTTGACCTGCCGCTTCGTATTGCAGAAAACAAGAGCCAGCCGCGGGCTGCCCTTTCGTATCAGGCTCTGCACCATCTTATATTTATTGCGTGAGCCTACGGTAAGATACGACTGCCTTACGTTCGCGGCAGGCTCGTTGCTGCCGCTGATCTCTATACGCACAGGGTCATGCTGAAACTGCCTGACAATGCCTGACACCGCCTTATTCATGGTTGCAGAGAACAGGAGAGTTTGGTGAGCGTTTGTGATCTGCGAAAGTATTGCCGTTATATCGGGCAGGAAACCAAAGCTCAGCATCTCGTCCGCCTCATCCAGCACGACAGTACGAATGTTCTGCAGCTTCAATACATTGCGGCCGATAAGGTCCTTTACTCTTCCCGGCGTGCCAACTACGATCTGAGCGCCCGCCCGCAGCGCGCGTACCTGAACGCTGGCGGCCTGTCCGCCGTAAAGGCTGACGGTACGGAGCTTCGTATGCGCCGAAAGCGCGCGGAATACACCCGTTATCTGCATCGCGAGTTCGCGCGTAGGGCAGAGCACAAGTGTCTGCGTCTTACTGTTTTTGGTAAACGTTTTTTCGATTATGGGCACGGCAAAGGCCGCTGTTTTGCCCGTTCCCGTCTGGGCTATGCCCATGATGTCCCATTTGCTGAATATGAGTTCCAGCGTTTTTTCCTGGATGGGAGTCGGCCT
>JAEZIZ010000082.1 GCA_023415915.1 Bacillota bacterium
AGATTATCAACCCCCTCGTTAAAATTGATACGCTTGACGCAATGGCTTACTGCGGCGGCAATGTTGAATCTTTGCTGACGTTTGCAGACATGTACCCCGACAAGAAAGTCTACTATTACGAGCCCGACGTCGACAGTTTTTATCAAGTGAAAAAAAGGCTGAGGCGTTTTAAGAACGTTATAGCTTACCCGCGCGGCGCGTTTAACCGAAGCGCGCAATTTAAATACATAAACGGAAAAACGGCTGATTTTATACCGCTGGACGATGATATAAGCGAAAAGCTAAGCTGCGTAATACTAAACAGCAACGGCTTGGAACTGTATGCGATAGAAGGCATGCGCGGGCATATGCAAAAATGCCCGCCGGTTGTTGCAGCCGACGTCTCGTTTTTTCTCGATGCGGTCTGGCAGGTTCCATACCGCATAAAACTTATGCGGCCCTCATATGACTTATATCTTCGGTATGACGGGAAGCGTGTGGCGCTTTACGCCCTGCCGGGCGGGAATACGTACTGCGTTGCGCAAAAAAACACTGACGCACCGAAAGTTACAGTATTTACCTGCGCTTACAATACGCCCGAGCATAAGATAAGGCGTGCCATAGAAAGCGTTATATCCCAGACGTACCGGGATTTTGAATATATAATTATAGATAACGGCTGTACGGATGAAACAAGCAATATAATACGGGAGTACGCGGAAGCACATCACCAGATAAGGCTTTTTCGCCTTGAGCGCAATTCTATAGACGATGCGTGGCATCTGATGCTTGAAGAAGCGAAGGGCGAATTTCTGGTGATACTCGACAGCGACGATTATTACGAGCCGCATTTTCTGCAAGTCATGGTAGACGAGCAAAGCCGCACCGGAGCGGACATCGTAGCATGCGGCACACGGGGCGAATCGTACGACACGCCGTTTGGCCGCGGTATACGCAGCTTCAAGACGACGCAAACAGACCTTAAAGGCCTGGGCGATATCTGGCCCGATGTATTCGGCCTGCTGAGCACTATCTGGGCGAAACTGCTCAAGCTTTCAATATACCGCTCTGTCAAAACCGATCTCTCCGCGGGAACGGGAAACGATACGCTTTACTGTCTGCTTTACCTGAAGCAATGCAGAGTGATATCCATATCAGAGTATGTGCTGCATGTCTATATTCAAGCCCGAAAAACCGTGTCGAGACAATTCAATCCCTATGGTCTGCAGCGCGACAAGATAATTTTCGCCGAGGCTAACCGGTTTCTCGCCAGTACAGGGACGCTGTCCGAAAGAAACTACGCGTATAATTGCACCGTTTTTATAAGCAGCGTTAAAAGATCAGTTAGGTTTGCGACAGAAGCGTCGGATGTACCCATCAATGAACGCATAATGTTTATTGAGGATATACTCGATGATGAGGACATAAGAAAGGCTGCGATATTTTTAAAGCAAGCGGGCCCATTTTACACCGAGATCGTCGATGCACAGCGCCAAATAGCGGAAAGCGGACGCGATGGGGAAGCGCTGCTGCTCGCTGACGCGAGGAAGGATATGCTGGAAGGGAACAACGGGAACGCGCTGAAGAAGCTACTTAAGCTTGCGGGCAAAGACGGGCCGTACGGCAAGCGGGCTATAAACAGCGTCAGCCGGATATATAAAGGCCATCAGCTGCTTAAAGCATACGAGCCCTGGATGGCCGGGTATCCGGATATCGTGTCCGCGGTATTTACAAATGAACAGGGCAAGGCGATAGAACTGCTGACCGAAAGGGTAAAGGCTGAAAAAGATATGCCTCATGCCGACGAGATTTTCGAATTGCCGCTTACTCTTGCTGCGCTTAACGAGGATTCGTCTTCGTTTGTATACGTTAAAAAACTTAAGCTGCACTATGAAGCGACGCGTGACAACCGGGAAAAAGCGGTGCCTCTTATCGAAGAACTTAACGAACTTTGTCCGCTTGACAGGATGGTGTTATACTACACGCTGCAGTATTTAGTTATATTGGGCCAGAAAGACGACGCGGAAGCGCTCGCCGAAGGCGCGAAGTCATACTATCCGGACGATCCGCTGCTTAAACTGCAATACAGCATAAATTCAGTTTTGCCATATCCGGACGAGATAGCGCCCTAAAGCGGTTACTCCCACAGCTTCCAGGGAGGCTGGTTTCTCCAAAGTTCTTCAAGCAGCAGCTTGTCACGCTGTGTGTCCATGCACTGCCAGAATCCGTAATGCTTGTAAGCGCACAGCTGCTTTTTCGCCGCAATGCGGCAGATAGGTTCGCGCTCAAATACCGTGTCGTCGCCGTCGATATAATCAAGCACTTCAGGTTCAAGCACCATGAATCCGGCGTTTATCCATCCGCCGTTGCTTACCTTTTCACGGAACCGCTTGATAATGTCGTCCTGGGCAAGATCAAGCACTCCGTATCTGCCGCCCGGCTGCACCGCGGCAAGCGTTGCAAGCAAGCCTCTCGATTTATGGTAAGCCAGCAGAGCGTTTATATCCACGTCGCTGACGCCGTCTCCGTACGTCATGCAGAACGTGTCGTCTATGTATTTTTTAATGCGCTTTAGCCGGCCGCCCGTTTGTGTGTAGAGCCCTGTATCCACCAGCGTTACCTTCCAAGGCTCGGAGACGTTGCTGTGTATCGTCATGCCGTTTCCGTTGGCGTAATCAAACGTTACGTCCGACGAATAGTAGTAGTAGTTTGCAAAATAGTCCCTTATTACGTTTCCTTTATAGCCCAGGCAGATGATGAATTCGTTTATGCCAAAGTGGGAATATATCTTCATTATGTGCCAGAGTATAGGCTGTTCGCCTATAGGTATCATAGGCTTTGGCATATTGTTCGATTCTTCGCTTATACGCGTACCTAAACCGCCTGCAAGAATAACCGCTTTCATTATTTCTCCTCTCACAGCATATATCGCAAGTCAACAATTTTTTTACCGGGGTATTTTTCGGGAAGGCCTTCCCAGTCCCGCCATGCGGTAGCGATAACCAGCCCGTCCGCCTTTTCGACAATATCCTCGAGGCTGCTGCAATATGTAACCGGTAAACCGTAATACTCACGGAATTTCTCGTTGCTGATGGGGTCGTAAGCCAGCAGCTTATTGTACCCTTTCGCCAGCAGCTCGTTAATCAACTTGGCGGATGCTGAATCCCTTACATCGTCTGAGCCGGGTTTAAACGACAGCCCCAGTATGCCTATTCTCTGTTCCGGCTTAAATTGGCGGCAGACCTTTTTTGCCACGTACGAGGGCATAGATTCGTTTGTGGAAATAACGCTGTCCAGTATCTTTGCGTTAAAACCTTTGGCGGCGGAAAGCGCCTGCAGAGCTTTGGTATCTTTCGGAAGGCAGTAACCGCCGTAACCGCATCCGGGGTATACGTAAGTAGTCATGTTGCAGCCGTCCCAGCGATGGTCACTGTGCAATATCCTAAACGCCTGAGGAATATCAATATCGCCTATCGCGTCCGCTACCATGGACATTTCATTTGAAAAGCTTATCAGAGTCGCCAGCAGCGAATTGGACAGATATTTAATAAACTCTCCTGTATTCGATGAAACGCAGAACACGGGGGCATTGAACGGTTTATATAATTCGCAAAGCAGGTGCCTGCTCTTCTCATCGTCCGCGCCTATAACAATGCGGTCAGGATGAATAAAGTCGTCCCAGCAATGTCCTTCCCTTAAAAACTCCGGATTGTTGGCTATGCCTATATCGTTGCCGACAACAAACCCTCTGCTTTCCACCAGGGGCTTAAGCAAATCCTTGACGGTGGTCGGCGGCACGGTGGACTTTATGGTCAGCACGCGGAACTTGCTGTCTTTAGTGTTCAGTACCTGATTTACGGCGCCCGAAAGGTATTTAAGATCAGCCTGCCCGTTTTCCGAACACGGCGTTCCAACCGCAAAGAATACGTACGTGCACTCCGGCAGCGCGTCCTCTATACGCTCGGCAATAAAAAACCTTTTGCCCAGATGGCGCTTTAGCGCCTCGTCTTCATCCGGCTCTGCAAAAGGAACTTCACCGCTGTAAAGGCAGTTTATACGGGCCTTGTCAGGGTCATAGCCGTAAACTTTATATCCCTTTTCGCAAAAGCCCAGCGCTGTCGTCAGTCCGACAAACCCCAGCCCCATAACCAAAATCATATTCTCACCCCATATAAAAGTTAAACCGCATAGCAAACCGTTTCATAGATATCCGGCCCGTAATGCCTGAAGTATATGCGGTAGTCGGAGTTCAAGCTTTTAAGCAGCAGAGGAATCACGAGCAAATCCTCTCTTTTATGATAAGCGCACACCGCGAGGCGCGGCCTGTGCTTTACTATTGTTTCTCTCGCGCCCTTTAATGCTGCTATTTCCGCGCCCTCTATATCCATTTTAATAAACGTAATTGCCTCGTTTGAAAACATATCGTCGATAGATACGACTTCAATCGAATAATCCCCTTCGTCCGACATGCGCGAGGAAATGCCGCTGCCTTTAAACGCGAATGTGCTTCTGCGCTCCCAGGCGCCCAACTGAAAACATTCCACCCGTTCAAGCCGCATAGTATTTTGCACAGTGCGTTCAAAGTTCTCCTTCTCCGGCTCGAGGCATATTATTTTCTTATACCGAGGCGCGCGCCTTGCGAATTCCAAAGCCGTGCCGCCGTCGTAGCTGCCCGCGTCCAGAAAGACTTCGCCTTCCTTAAAGCGTATAATATCATCGTCGAAATATTGGCCTTCATCCGCAAGATGCGAAGGGAACACAAGCTCGCCCGTTATAAGACAGTTGATATGCGCGGCCAGAACCTCCCGTGATTTATCGTCCGCAAGAAGCCCGCCAAGCATTTCAAATGCCTGCGCGTTTGCGTTTACATACGTTTCAAAGTCGTAAAACTCGCTCGCACGGTAGAAATAACCGAGCACACTTTCAAAGCAACCCATAGCGTCAAGCTGCTTTTTTACCTGCTCGGCGGCGGATGTTCCTATCGATACGATTACTACAGCCCCGGGATATTTGTATTTAACTTCACTGGGACTCAAAACCTCGTATCCGCAAAAAGGGACCAGGCGTTTTGCCTCGTCGTTATCGGCAAAACAGGTCACGGCAATACCAAGCTTTTCAAGCTCGCAAAGCATGGATTCTCCCGCAATACTCGCTCCGAAAAGCACGAGAGGTTTTTTGTTTGACTGTAAAAAGCGTATCGTTTCCGCAAGCCGCCCGTCGCCCTTGTTAATCATATCCATGAACATGGCTTAACTCCTGCAACTACCATATGTACTCGCTTTCGGGGCTTTCCATAAAAAACCGAAGATAACGGACTATGCCGTCCTCTATATATATTTCGGGATTGAAATTGAGCGATTTTCTGGCTTTCGTCATGTCGGGGCATCTTCGCTGCGGGTTATCGGTAAGGTAATCGGCCTCGCAGGGCTTTGAGTATACCACCTTGCCCTGATAACCGCATACTTTCTGCGCTGCTTTTGCGTAAAGCCCGGCGAGCGTATTCACGCTTATCTCCGGCTTTTCAATGCCAATGTTAAAATAATCGAACTTGCCATAGAGCAGCGCCTTAAAATACCCCAAAACAGCGTCGGCGATATAGCAAAAAGTCCGTTTTGGCGTGCCGTCCGACAGTATAACGATATCTTTGCCTTCCATTATTGAGCTTACAAAATCGGCCGTAACACGCTTATCGTTAAGACGGGTGCCCGGGCCATAGTTATTGAACGGTCGTACTATCGTTATCGGCATTCCGTATTCCTTTGAAAATATGTAGCAAAGCGTTTCTCCGATACGTTTCGATTCGTCATAGCAGGCTCTGGGGCCGATGGAGGCTACATATCCGCTGTACGTTTCAGAGGTGGGTATATGCGCTTCGTCAGGGTTGCCGTATATTTCGCTGCTGGACATAAACAGCAAGCCTTTGAGCTTCTTACCGCGGTAAAAATCCAGCAGATTGCGCAGTCCTGCAACGTTGGAATCAAGTGTTTCAAGGGGATGCTGCCTGTAATAGACAGGCGACGCTATTGAAGCCATATGCATCACGTAATCGGCTTTGTCTAAACCCTCGATGCTGTCAAGCCTGTCGCTTACAACGTCGAAATGTTTTATATGTATTCTGCTGTTTTTTGCGATGCGGTCAAGCCACTTTGGCCTTCCCATTATGAAGTTATCCAGCCCCGTAATGCTTATTATTCCGAGCTCTTCCGCGTAGCGGTTAAAAAAGTTCATCACGGTATAGCCGATAAATCCCGCACAGCCTGTGACCACGATGCGTGAACCTTTAAACCCGCACTTCTCGGGAAGACGATTATATATATATTCCAAATCCTGCTCAATGATAGATTGTTTCATTGCTGCTCCTTGACGTCGTTTATTTGTTCCGCGCTTTTGCTGATGCGCTTAAGTTCCTGCATGCCTTCGCTATAAAACCCGCTTTTCATTGCCGAATTGAAGTGTTCGCCGGCACGTTTGTATTCATTCTGCAGCATTGCGTAAAAGCCGGCAAAGTACAGATCCTCGCCTTTATAAAGCGCGTTTTTTACGGCTCTTGTTTCGTACAGCTTTTCCAGCAGCGCATAGCGGCGGATGTGTTTAAGCTCGGTCTCAACGGCTTTAAAGCATTGCTCATCCATTGCCGCGGCTTTTTCGATATAAGCGCACGCTTCCCCGTCGCCGAGAGGCTGTACGACTGCCGACAGAACTTTGGCAAGTCCGTCAGGGCAGCTTTTCTTATTTCCCGCCAGCATGCCGCGAAAGTTTTCCAGCAGCGCCGCGCTTTTTTCGTCGATGCTCTTCAGCGTCATTTCAAAATCCGCGTATGCTTTGCCAAGTATAATTGCCGCGCACGCCATCGAAGCAATTTGGCTGTCCGGCTGGCGTGACAGGTATTCGAGCGATATGCTTGCGGCTGTTTTGTAATTGCCGGTGCACAGCAAAGAAGCGATCATCGAGGCGTCGCGTTTGCCGAATTGGTTTCTCCAGATGTTTTCATAATAGATGAGCAATCTGGGAATACAGACTACAGACAAGCAGTTTAGAAAATAGCCGACGTCCTCGCAGTTCTTCCTGTTATATACAGTATCAAGCAGCATCACCGAATCTGCGGGGTCGTGATTTCTTATAAGGTGCAGCAGGCCGAGCGTCGCTGGCTTGTTGTACTTGTCCTTTTTCAGCAGCTCGTAATAACGGTCAAACGCTGGGAGCGCCTGTCCGCAAACCAGGTTAAGCTCCGCAAGCTTTATGTTAACCTCTCCGGCCTGTTGCTCGAAATTATTCGACATCATTCCTTTATACGAAGCATGGGCACAAAGCGCCTGCTCATACGCCTTGATCGCATGATCAAAACGGTTCGAGTTCATCAGCTCGTACGCCCGGCATACCAGCACCTCGGGATGGTCAGGATATAATTTCTCCGCCTTGTCTATTACATCCGATATCTCGTTATAAGAGTAATTCAGCGCCCTCATGGCTTTTGCCAGAAGCGTGTATTTTCTGTGTGCCACCGTGTTAGGCAAACTATTATCCTTTTCATCGAGGTCATACATCTTTTTAGCCGCATCGTATATCTTTTCGGGGTTCATGCCAATGCCCATGTAAAGCTGCGTAAGATGAAAATAATCGGTAGCGTCGGCCGTGCCTTCGCTTATAGACTTTTCTATTAGGCTTATGTTACGCTGCATCTTTTTTGTATATCGTGTCTCATCAAGAACATAACCCGTATGCATTACGGTTATGTCTTCGGCAAAAAAGAGGGAAAGAGGCTTCCCCTTTTTAAGCAGTTTTTCATGTATAGGGCGGCAATAAGCGATGCCTGCGGTGTTTCTGAAGGCTATCATCTTTGTCATTCGAGATATTTCTTTTTTTGTTTCCGGAACAATATTGACAAGCTTGCAAGCAAGGCCGTCATAGTGACGGTTGTTTGATAGCTCCTCTATATACTTTTTAACCTTTATATCATCGCCTTCGGCTAAATATTCGTCAGCGTCAAGCGAAATTACCCAATCTCCGCTGCACTTTTCAAGGGCATAATTACGGGCGTATGAAAAATCATCACGCCATTCCAGCGTATATGTTGCCGCGCCAAGGCTGCCTGCTATGCTGAGCGTATTATCTGTTGAGCCGGTATCCACCACTACTATTTCATCGACGGCGCTGCTGATACTTTTTATACAGCGCTCAATCACCGCCTCTTCGTCTTTACATATGATATATGCAGATAATTTCATGGACCAATTCTTTCTTTAAGAAGTTCGACGTTTGCAAATGCCGGGCCGTTACGGCCTAATTAATAATTACCCCGAAAAGTTACGGCTAATCAAAAAGTCTTGCAGAAATGAATATATATTTAATTGTAGAAACGGACGGCAATAATAAAGACGGCCTTAAAGGGTATCGGCGGAAACGCCGCATAAATGCCAAAGGCGACCGATTTATGGTCGCCCCTGACTAGCCCAGCCGGTTTCGCTTTATTAATAATCAATACAAGTTGAATGCAATTTAGTCCCCGGACTTTCTGCATGTACCAAGCGTTTATATGCTGTATTTTTTTGCTTTCCGCATCTGTCCCAAACTGTCAAGCGATATTGCAGTAAGAAGTATCAACCCTATTATGAACGTCTGCCAGTACGGGTTGATATTAAGGAGTATCATAGAGCTTGTAACAAGCTGAAGCAGCGTAATGCCAAGCACCGCTCCTAAAACGGTGCCTTTTCCGCCGGTAAGGCTCGCGCCCCCGATAACAGCCGCAGAAATAGCCGTCATTTCAAGGCCCTGTCCGAATGTCGGCGTAGCGGAAGTAAACCTTGCCATGTAAATGACGCCCGCAAGCCCCGCAAGGCTCGAGCAGAGAACTGCGACGAGTATCTTTACTTTGTCCACATTTATGCCGGAAAACATTGCGGCTTTTTCATTGCTGCCCACATAAAATACTTTCCTTATAAGGGTGGACCTTCTGATTAGAAAATCGCATATTACAACTATTATGAAGAACAGTATAATAACAAAAGGTATGCCGAATATTTTTCCGACGCCCATAAACTTGAAACTGTCGGGCAGATGGTATAGTGACAGCGGCGTTCCTTTGGTTATTATAAGGCACAGGCCTCTTAGTATGCCCATCATCGAAAGCGTAGTGATAAGATGGTTAAGCTTTACTTTTGTTACGAAGAAGCCGATAATCAGGCCGACCACCGACGTCGTCGCAAACCCCACAAGGCTTGCCAGCCAGGGATTCCACCCCTCAAGGAATAGCGCGCCGGAGATGCACATTGCAAGGCACATCGTATAGCCAACCGAAACATCGATACCGCCTACAATGAGCATTACCGTCATGCCGATAACCACTATGCCGTTGGTTGTAAATGAAAGCAGCACAGCTTCGATATTGTCCCACGTAAGAAAGTAGGGAGACGCAAACGACATGATTATAAATATAACGGCTATTATGATAATCAGATTCAGCTCCCTGAAGTTCCTCAGCTTTTCAACGAACTTTGCTTTCGGCGTGCCGCTTTTAACGGCTGCGCCTTGTGCATTGATATTTGGATTTGATCTGTTCAATTCTGACATGGTTCTTTCCCCCTTATGCTCATTATTCCTTTATACCTGACGCCAATTGTATTATTCTTCGTTCGCTCAGTTCTTTGGAACCGACCTCGCCGTTAATAACGCCTTCGTGCATTACGACTACCCTGTCGCACATGCCTATTATTTCCGGAAGCTCGGACGAAATTAAAATTACGCCCGTGCCTTCATTAGCCAGTTTTCTAAGCAGCTTATGGATTTCAGCCTTTGCGCCTACGTCGATGCCGCGCGTCGGCTCGTCCATTATTATAACCTTCGGTTTTACCGTCAAAAGCTTGGACAGCAGTATTTTCTGCTGGTTCCCGCCGCTTAATGAAGACACAAGCGTATCGATGCTGCTGCACTTTATGCCGAGCATTTCAGCATAAGCGTTGCCTTGCTCGTCTTCGAGCGCTTTTACAACAAGCCCGCGCTTTGAAACGTTCTGGATTTTCATGGCCGAGATATTTGTCTTGACGTTTAACTCAAGGAACAGCCCTAAAGACTTCCTGTCTTCCGTAAGGTATACGATGCCGTTGTCTATTGCGTCTTTTGGGCGGTTTATAACGATTTTTTCTCCCTTGTAATAGACTTCGCCCGCTGTTTTCTTACGAAAACCGCAAATAGCCTGCGCGACTTCGCTCCTTCCGGCGCCGACAAGGCCGGCAAGCCCCAGTATTTCGCCTTCCTTAAGCTCAAAGCTTATATCTTGAAAACGCTCGCCGTCGGAAAAGCCCTTAACCTCAAATAATGCCGAACCGTTTTCGGGGCTACCGCTTTTTTGCGGATACATATCGCCGATTTCTCTTCCGACCATTTTGCTTACGACTTCCTTCGGGTTCGTCGCTGAAACATCGTACGTTCCAATATAAGACCCGTCGCGGAGTATTGAAACCCGGTCGCACTCTCCGAAGACTTCGGCCATTCTGTGGGTTATATATATAATCCCTATGCCCTGTTCTTTCAATTTTTTCATTATATTGAACAGCGCAACGGATTCGCTTTCGGTCAGTGTGGAAGTAGGCTCATCCAGTATCAATATTTTGCAGTGCATAGATATAGCCTTTGCGATTTCAACTACCTGCTGGTTTGATACGCTTAAATCGCTGACGATTTTTTGAGGGTCTATACTGGATAGCGGCTTAAGCACCTCGGCAGCCCTTTCATACAGCTGCTTGTAGTTAACGGTAAACTTCCTGCTGTTGTTGATTTCCGACATGAATATGTTTTCCGCAACTGTTACGTGAGGGCAGAGCGCTATTTCCTGATGTACAAAGCCTATTCCCAGCTCTTGTGCCTCATGCGGGTTTTTTATCTGCACACGTTTGCCTTCAATGAATATTTCTCCCGCGTCCGCCAAAAGAACGCCGTCGATTATATTCATAAGAGTCGACTTGCCAGCGCCGTTTTCACCGACAAGCGCGTGTATTTCTCCTTTTCTAAGTGAAAAGTCTACTCCGCGCAGCGCCCTGGTCGCCCCGAAACTTTTCTCGATTCCTTTTACCTCAAGTACTGTCTGCCGTTCAATCAAAGGAAACACCACCTAACGTATAGATTGCATATTATTAGACGTTTCACAGAGCGGCGGTTATCTATAGAATACCGCCGCTCTTTTATGAAACTTAGTTTGTTTAAACTGCGATTATTCTTCGATGCCCTTTGACCACGGACGGGAAGCAAGGTATTTATCCCAGTAGAAAGCATCCGCGTTTTCTTTGGTAACCATGTTCATTCCGTTATCAACGAACGGGAGGTTGAGCGGGCTGACGCCCTTCATTTCATAATCGCTCATAGGATCGATCATGTCGCTGTGCTTTAAGAGGAACAGCGTGAGCATGCCCATGTATCCTTGAGTGCCCTGGTCAGGATTGACGGCGCCCCAGATTTCTCCTGCTTTTATAGCGTCAAGAATGGTGATGTTAAGGTCTCTTGTAAGAACCATTACATCCGCGCCCTTCTCTTTAACCGCCTGCGCGACGCCCTGGGCCGAAGGAGCCTCGGGGGTTATGTAAGCCTTAAGGTTCGGGTTTGCCTGCAGCGTTGCGAGAGCCGCCTCGTAAGCCTTCGCCGTATCCTGGTTGGTAGCCGTGCGGTTTACGATCTCTACGTCGGGGTAGTTCTTTTCAACGTTGGCAATAAACGACTTTATGTAGAGGTCATGGTTGCTCTGCCCCGGGTTTTCGGTGCATGCGATATCGCCCTGCTTGCCTATTTCGTTGCATACTATGTCGCTCGCAACATTGCCTTCGTTTACGTTGTCGGAAGTGATGTATACTCTGCGCTTGCTCTTCGGGGAGTCGGCCGCAAAGGTTGCTATAGCTACGCCCGAATCAATGGCCTTGTTGATAGGCTCTATAAAAGCGTCTGCGTTCATCGGGTGAACATAGATGCCGGCGGGCTTCATTGCAAGAACCTGCTCGAAGCTTGCAATCTGAAGGTTAACATCGTATTCGGGCGTTCCGCCGTATACAGTTTTAACGCCCAGCTGCTGTCCGCACTGTTTGAACATCTCGTAAACGGGGAACCAGTATTCAACTCCTGACACCATCACGTTCATGTAGTACGTTTCGTCGGGCGAGCCTTTGAACTCCTTGACTTCATTCCCCGCTGCCGCTGCCGCTGGTTTGTTGGCATCAGTACCGCTGCACCCGCCCACGACAGAGGCTGCAAACACCACAACCAGCAGCATAACGACTACCTTCATTTTCAATCCTTTCATGTTAGGTTTCCTCCATAAAACGTTATTTATGCAAATCGTTATAGAACGATTATTGCCGCTTGGGTTGCGTTAAATATACTGCGTGAAATATACAAAGAAAGGGCTTTTGAGTCTCTTCAAACAGTATTCAGTAATAGTGATCTTTTTGAAATAGCGCCGCTGATGTTTATAGCTAGACTGAGCTTATCAGGCTCCGTTGTATTCATAATGTGTTCAATGCATTTGAATACCTCTTCCCTGCAATAACATGCTTTTAATTGTCTAGCTTTAACGGTAACATCAGAGCGTTTTGCAGTACGTAAACAAAATTTATAACATTTGTTAAAGGCATTATAGAATAATTTATGGAATATGTCAATACATCTTTCAATAGTTTTATAAAATAACGGCAGCGCCTTAAAAAGCGGTTTACGGCAAAAAAAGTATGGACGATGAAGGGCGTTTATAAGTCGAATAGGCGTTCTGCAGGCAAAAATATGCCGCAGTCAATGAATATATATACAGCGAAATCAAGCAAACGCGTAATATAGAGTATCAGGTAAGTATAACTGCCGGGGGGAGAGGAATATTATATACCTTCCAATATTATGTCACTCCACCGCCTTATTAAATCTATCTTTCTCTCGCCGATGAAGAACGGCCTGGGCTCGCCGTTTAATACCATATAATAGGATAATTCGTCCCGTTTTACGAACTCCGCTTTTATTGTTTCGGAACTGTCTTTAAGTTCAAGCATTACCGTAAGTTCGGGAACGCCGCCCGTATTACTAGGATCATATCCTTCGGCGGTGAGAGCCATTATGTCTACGTAAAGGGTAGTAAACTGCTCCATGTTCACAGCCTTGCCGTCGCATGTAAAAGAGTCTTCAGCTTTTGTGGCGTCTCTTAAAAACTCAACGGTAGAACTGTTTTCGATAATTACGACCTTGTTTACATCTCCTATGCTCACGCTCAAAGGGGCTTCATTGAGAAACTCCGCAATTTTGAACCTTCGCGGGTCAAACGCCTCCAAAGACAGTGCGCAGATTTCATCAGAGTTATCGTTCTTTATATATATGATTTGATTATTTTCGTCGACGTTTCCAAAGTAAATCTTCTGTGCGTTGCGACTGTCTGCGAGTTCGAGCGTGAAGGCCGGATTTTCAAGCCCGTATTTTTCAAGACTTCCACTGGCTTCGATAAAGTCCTTTATTTTAAGCTCCTGAATGTCGTTCGTCATCTCGGCCACGGCGTCGCCCCTTGCTGCGATTCTTAAAGGCTCGGTGAGTTCCCATGTACCTGAGCCGTCTGTGACAAGCTTAAAGTCGCGCTTGCCCGATATATCTAAGCCAATCGAGCTTAATGAAGCCGGGTCTACCTTAAGTATTGTCCTGTCCCTGAATTCATTGACGGGACGCAGGAAGTTTTCTACGTCATAGGACCCAAGTATATATATCTGTTCCCTTGCGGAGTCCTTTGCGTAATACTGCACCTTTGACGCTGTCATCTCGCCTATAAAAAGAGTGTTCTGCGTGCCGTCGTCGAGCTTGAAAGTTATCGTAGCCTTTGGCTCGTCAAGCCCGTATGTTTTAAGGTCATAAGACTCTTCCTCCAGCACTCTTGCGGCAAGGAAGTCCTTCAGCCTGTTTTCGAGAGAGCCGACGGTACCGGCGTCTATCTTATAGGGCTTAGGCTTTACCATCGCCCAACCCTCCGGCTTTTTTACGAAGCTTAGTTCGCTTGTTCCCGAAACTATGCTTATTTCCTCAACCGATCTGTCCTCATAGCTGTATAATGTCCTATCCTGCTTGAAAGGCTCCTCCTTGTTGAGGTAAATCACCAGCCACGTGGCGCCTGCTATTACAACCAGTAGTACGAGAGCGATTATGACCCTTCTCATAGATGTCTCCTTTTTATCCAGACAATGAATCCCGCTAAGAACGCAAGCAAGGGTATTAGCAGCACCGACGCTGCCATAACTATGATATAAATTTCCCCCTTGACGAACATCATGTTGGCGTTCATCAGCTTAGGCCTTATCGCTATTGATTCGTCCCGGTCTCTTACCCAGTTGACAGCGTTCATAAAAAAGTCGAAGTTCCCTTGGGTGTCGATATAGTCGTCGCCTGTGAACATTGCGTTGCCTGTTACTATTATCTTTGTCTTGTCGTATCTTAAGTCGGTATTATCCTTGGTTGCCGCCGCCGCCAGTACCGCGGGCCCGTCTTTGTCCTCGCCGGTTTTTGTGGGCGTTGAGTCGTCTATGTTATATCTGATCCACGATTCATCCGAAGTCTGCAAAAGCTTTTCCACCGTCACGGTTCTGTCAACATCGCTGCCGATTTCTATGTTGCTGCAGAAGGGGAAGAGTACAAACAACCGGTCGTCGTTCAGTTTTTCCACCACGCTGTGCTGCGTATAGTAGGGGATAAGATACATCTTGTTATTTGCATAAAAGCTGTTGCTGTCCTCTTCCACGATAAAATTATTGGTAAACTGTATACCGTAGTTCAATAAAAGGCTGTTGAAGTTAGGCAGCTGCTCGCCCTCGGCAAGAATATCAAACAGAAATAATGCTCTTCCGCCTCTTATCAGGAACTCCTTTAATATTTCCTTTTCGCTGTCTTCAAGATCCTTCTTGGGAGACACAACGATAATTGTATCCGCATCGTCGGGAATCGCACCGGTTTTCAGTATGTTAAGGCTTTTAACTACATGCGCTTCGCCCTCTATTCTTGCCTTCAGCTTGGTTAGATCGGTATTTATATCCGACTCTTTGTGGCCTTCTAGAAAGTATAGTTTAGGTAGATTCCCGGAGGTTACATGTATAATAGCTCCCGTAAACTGCTGCTCGCCGTTGAACGCTTTGCCGTATGCGTAATCCTGCAGCAAATATATATCCGAGTTCTTTACTTTCCGTATCGTTCCGTTGCTTTCAAACACTATAGTGCCGTTGGAAATGCCCTCGTCTTTTACGTCGTACTTTCTTACGACAGCGGGGTTTTTATCGGCGTCAACGAATTCTATTTTGAGTTTGCCTCCCGAGTACTTCCTGTACTCTTCCAAAAGCGCTTTTATAGTCTGGTCTTCCGCTCCTTCCTCGGAGAAAGCAATTACATTCACTTCGCTCTTTAGGCCGCCAAGAACGTCCTTAGTTTGTTCAGAAAGAGTGAATATCTTTTCGGTGGTCATGTCGTAAGTCCATGGGAGCATGTCCGCCAATATGTTGGCAATGATAAGAATTGCGATAACCGCCAGCACGATAAAGGCGGAATTAAGCTTTTTCAGTACGGCTTTGACGTTATCGAATTTCTTTGTTTCAGCCTTTTCCATGCTTAATGCCTCCTTTTTCCTGCAGCCTTCCTTTTACCACCACTATTGTCAGGAACACAAACCCGACCGCAAAGCTCAGATAGTATACTAGAGGCCCGATTTTCAGTATTCCGTTGGCAAACTCCTCATACTTGCTTAATATCGCAAACCACGAGACTATGCGCTTTAAAAAGAGAAAAGGAATGGCGTTGGTGAGCAGCCCGACTATCATAAAGCCGAATAGAAAACCGAAACCTATGATGGCTGACGTAACCTGGCTGTCGGTAAGCGAGGAGGCAAACAGGCATATCGCTATATACGCCGCTCCCAGCAGCGCGAATCCGACGTATGAGCCTATTATTGCTCCAAGGGAAGTCTGTCCGAAAATCATTATAAATGCGGCGAAAATCCCTGTGCCGCATAGAGTAACAAGATATACGAACAGCGCGGCAAAATACTTGCCGAGTATTATCGAGGTAATAGTGACGGGGGAGGTAAACAGTATCTGGTCGGTGGACATCCTCTTTTCTTCAGCGAGCAGCTTCATGGTAAGCACCGGGAATATTACAATGGACACGAAGTTCAATACGCCAAACATGCCGTATATGTCGCCTCTTGCGCCCCATAAGTTGTATATCGAAAATACAATGCCCGAGAGCAGCAGAAAGAGCCCCATGAACACATAGCCGAATGGGGTAAGAAAATAAACGGACACCTCTTTTTTAAACACTGCCAGCATGGCTTATTCCACCTCCGTGTTCTCGTCTTCTTCTGCAGTAAGCTGCAGGAATATATCTTCCAGATTGACGGCGACTGATTTTATTTCATGTATCGGATAGCCCAATTCCGCCATTTTGAAGAACAGCGGGGTTCTTACGTCAACTGATTTTTTGTTTTCTATCAGGTAACTGAATAGGCCCGTCTTTATATCGTTTTTGTCCCGGCTTTGCTTTACGCTTATCACGCCGTCTATTCCTCTGATGATATCTGCCACCTTTTCTCCCGGGCCGTTTATTTTTGTCTGGAAGCATTCGGCGGCTGCCATATTCTTTGCAAGGTTTTCGGGGGTATCGATGGCGGCTATTTCGCCTTTCTTGATTATAATCACCTTGTCGCAGATCATGCTGACTTCGGCCAGTATATGGGAGCTCAGTATTATCGTATGCTCCTTACCAAGGCTCTTTATAAGCGAGCGCATCTCCTGTATCTGCTTGGGATCAAGACCGACTGTTGGCTCGTCTAAGATAAGCACGTCGGGGCTGGAAACGAGCGCCTGCGCAAGCCCGACCCTTTGACGGTAGCCTTTAGACAGGTTTTTTATCAATCTGTCCTTAACATCTGTTATTTTTACGAGATCCATTATTTCGTTTATATGCGACTCCCTTTTCTGCCTCGGGTAACCTTTGAGATCGCATATGAATTTCAAATATGATTTAACTTTCAGCTCGGGGTAAAGCGGCGGGATTTCAGGAAGATAACCGAGCTTCCTCTTTGCATCAAGCGGTTTCTCGGCAATATCATACCCGCCAATCAAAACCTTCCCTTCGGTAGGAGGACGGTAACCGGTAATCACATTCATGGTGGTAGACTTGCCCGCGCCGTTAGGCCCGAGAAACCCCAGTATTTCGCCTTTTTCCGCGGTAAAGCTTATGTTTTTGACGCCGATCTTATTGCCGTACTTTTTGGTAAGGTTTATTACCTCAACCATGTTTTCGTACCTCCAAAATGTCTTAAAGACAGGTTTAAAAAGTGATTGCAGGTATAATGATGAATGAGTAACATAAGTGATAGCAATTGGATAATAACATTTGTTATTACATTTGTCAATCGTTTCGCGTAGAATATGAAAGTCTGTTAAAAAGTTTAAACCTGGTGAATTGTGTATTAAAGGCTTAATAAATACTCATTATAGAATTGGCGCCTTTGTCCTGACGGGAGAAAAAGACCACGGCTCTTCCGTTGTACCTGTATTCGAGCTCATAAGCCGCGTTTATCGGCGTTTCTATCCATGTCTGGCGGAAGCTTGTTTTGCCGAGTTTATCCTGTATCTGCGCAAAATCCATTCCCGACCTGGCGCCGCCGATCTCTATTTTTTCGCCGCAGTATATACGCGCCACTTTACCGTCTTTGTTAAAAGCCGCCGTAAAACCCTGTTCGCTGTAAAGATAAGCTTTCATATAGCCGTTATAGTCGACAGATACTTTGCTGTAACCGCTTCCGAATTTATCTTCCAATTCTTGCGCGGTCATGTCTATCGAATCAAATATGTCTTTTATAATAGAGGTTTCAGGCGCCGTTATCACAGCTATACCGTCTTCTTGCGCAGAACGCTCATAAGACGCAATGGATTCGACGGACAAGGGATTGCTTGTATCGAGTTCGCCGCCCATAGCGACAAATATGTTGCCTTCATTTGAATCGACATAGTATTCGGCTGCCATCCTGTTGGGAAAAACGACCTGTATGAAGTAGTATCTTAAGTTATCCACTACCTTGTCCAAGTCCGGATACGAGTTTATATCTACATCGCCCGAACTGCTGCTGACCGACTCAATTTTTTGTATGGCCTGTTCCCTGGTAATGTTTGCGCTGCTTTCGCTGGGGTCCGGCGAACCACACGCACAAAACAATACGGCAATAACAACCGACAGAAACAAAACCGATATTGCTTTCATAGCAATCTCCCTTTTGGTGAACTGTAATAAACTATAAATACAGGTATCAATTATACTACCAAGGTACAGCATAAACAAGCCGTATTCAAATACGGGCCGACATGGTTTTTACGCTGACGCGCGCGGCGGAGTTTACATATATAAGTTTAGCAAAGATGAATGGCGCTTATTCGCGAAATACCACCGTTTGGTTATCCATGCTTTCTATTATAGCGAGGCTTTTAAGATTATATCCGGCTTTACGAAGCTTGTCGCCGCCGCCTTGGAAACCTTTTTCAATTACCACGCCTATACCGGCGACGGTAGCGCCAGCCTGAGCGCTGATGTCAAGAAGCCCTAGCTGCGCCTTGCCGGTGGCAAGTATATCGTCTATAATCAATATTCTGTCGTCGGGGCCCAAAAAACGCTTTTCAAGAATGACGGTATAATCTTTGCCGCGGGTATAGCTGGTGACTGTTGTTGTGTAAACGTCGCCGTCTATGTTCTTGCTTTCGGATTTTTTTGCAAAAACTATAGGCACGCCGAAATGCTGGGCGGTGACGCAGGCTATTGCTATGCCGCTCGCTTCAATAGTGATTATCTTTGTAATGTTTTCACCACCGAACAGGCGCTTGAATTCCTTGCCTATCTCTCCTAAAAGCTCAATATCGACCTGATGGTTTATAAAGCTGTCCACTTTTATGATGTGGCCGCCCTTTACCCTGCCGTCCCTTAAAATGCGTTCTTTCAAAAGCTCCATTAGAGAATCCTCATTCGAAGTGTATTTGTACTATTATAACCGCAGCAACTGATCTTTGGAAGAATAAACACGAAATTAGTTTTGTTGTTTTGTCATTTTGTTCGGAAATTTTCCGCATTTTAAGGACATAATAAAATAAAAAGGGGGCAAAAAGCATGCAGACACTCGTTTGCGAGGCTGCGGACTGCATATACAACGACAGCCGCAGATGCAGCGCCAACGTTATACAGGTAAATTATACGCGACAGGATACGTACTGCGATACGTACACCAAGGGAGACTCGTTTGTGGCGGACCAGGCCGGAAAGATGCCGCACATTGGGGAAAGCGCGCAGGACGCTGAGTTCGGCGCGGACATTGACGCGCCGCGCATTTCCTGCACGGCAGCCACTTGCGTTTACAACAAGGCGTTCCGCTGCAAAGCGCGGGGCGTGGAGATAGACGACCCGCACGACTCCAACGTGTGCAACTGCAATACATACAGGCCGAAATAACGGGCGCGATAAACATAAACATCCTAAAAAGTATGACTTTTTTAGTACCCCGTATCAAAAAAACTCCCGATAAACAAACCGGGAGCTCTTTGTTACGCGAAAATTCATAATGCCGAGCCGCAGTTCTGGCAAAACGCCGAATCCGGAGAATACGGAGCCCCGCACTTCGGGCAGGCGTTGGGCGCGGGCGGCGGCATATACGCAGGCGCGGCGGGGGCGGCGGGAGCGGCCATGCGCATCAGCGTATCGTTTATTTTCGCCAAAGCGGCTTTCTGACGGAACAGAGCTACTATAGCGAGAATTGCCAACAGCAGCATCACTGCGGCAAAAGCACATATTACTATTATTGTCGTCGTGTCAAGACCCATTGTATAAATACCGTTTAAGATTTCCTCAGCCATAACGAACCTCCCTGCAATACATGAGTTTAATAACATTACTATACACATGTTGCCAGCTAAAAGCAATATTTAACGGCAAAACCTCAAGTTTTGTGGAGTTTGCGGGTAAAGAGGAAAACCACAGCGTTAGCTGTGGCTTCCTCCGCCTTTTCGGCATAAAACTTATATGCAGGGGATGGTTTATTCTTCAAGTAACATGCGTATGTTTCTATAAACCATATTGCTATTTTTAGTGTGAATCTGGGTGGCAGCTTTGGTGTAAATGGTGCTGCAAACTGCATCCCCTTTATATAAACCCTGCGGATCAGGGCTTAGGCGCAAAATAAAAACTTCTATGTTCGGCAGCCGGGCTGTCCTGTCCTGCTAATGCGCCGGATTTAGACCCCTTAGCTTTGCGCCCCCGGTTTTCGCCGGGTTTGCCGTTATCGCTATAAAAGCTTTTTACTTGATAATATTATACCACCAACCAAAAAAATTGAAACATTATTTTCAAAAAAGTCTAATTTAATTTTTAATGGGTAATATTATATTAGACGGACTTAAAGTATTGACAACAGTATTGAGCAGATTATATAATTACTTAAGTCTATGGCGGAATTTCTTTAAGTGCGTTTTTCCCTGATCTGCTTGAATATACTGGAAAGCGTTTTTATTGTTCAAAAGAGTTCAATTTATATATTTATATAACTTTAAGGAGAGATAGTTCAATTGGATATCAGTTTGTTGAAAGAAAAAAGCCTTATGGATTTGCGGGAAATCGCAAAAATGGCCGGAATTAAATCTGTCACAAAATACAGAAAAGGCGAGCTTCTCGACATGCTTTACGACCTTGACAGAAAGGCGCGCATGCGTCAGGAAGAAGAGGAAGAGGAATCAAACATACCGGCATATCAGCAGGATATAATCGAGCAGCGCGAGGAGGAAGAGGCCGAGGCATACGATTCCGGCGAGGAATATGAGGAACCTGAGAGGGAGCAAAAGGGCGAGGACAAGAAGATTATAGAGTACGTTTTGGGCAACGACGCAGTAAACGAGCTGCTGAATAAAGGCGACTGCGGCGACGCTATGGGAATACTCGAAGTGCTGCCCGAAGGGTACGGATTTCTGCGCAGCGAAAACTATCTGCCCGGCAATAAGGACGTATACGTCTCTATGGCGCAGATAAGGAAATTCAATTTAAAGACGGGGGACAAGATAAAGGGCAAGACGCGTCCGGCAAAAGAGGCTGAAAAGCTCAACGCCCTTCTTTATATTGAGCAGGTAAACGACGATTCGGTGGATAAGTGCCTTAAAAGAAGGCCGTTTGAGGAGCTTACGCCCATACACCCGGAAAAGAGGTTCACGCTGGAGCGCCCCGACTCTTCGAAAGACCTGGCAATACGCCTTATCGACCTAATAGCGCCTATAGGCAAGGGGCAAAGGGGACTTGTGGTCTCCCCGCCCAAGGCCGGCAAGACGATACTGCTTAAAAAGATAGCCAACAGTATAACCGCGAATTATCCCGATGTGCACCTTATAGTGCTGCTGATAGACGAGCGGCCGGAAGAGGTTACCGACATGCAGCGCTCCACGTCGGGCGAGGTCGTGTATTCCACTTTTGACGAGAAGCCGGAAAACCATACCAGAGTTTCCGAAATGGTAATAGAGAGGGCAAAACGCCTTGTCGAGCAGGGCAAGGACGTCGTCGTGCTGCTCGACAGTATTACGAGGCTCGCAAGGGCCTATAACCTAATTATACCGCCCACGGGCAGGACGCTCTCGGGCGGACTTGACCCGGGCTCGCTTTATAAGCCGAAGCGCTTCTTCGGAGCCGCGAGGAACATAGAGTTCGGCGGAAGCCTGACGATAATAGCCACCGCGCTGGTAGACACCGGGTCGAGGATGGACGAGATAATTTACGAGGAGTTCAAGGGCACGGGCAACATGGAGATACACCTCGACCGCCGCCTGTCCGAGAAGCGTATATTCCCCGCTATCGACCTTAATAAATCGAGCACGAGGCGCGAAGAGCTGCTGCTTTCCAAGAAAGAACTGGACGGCATCTGGACGATAAGAAAGGTGATGGCAAACGGCAACACCGCCGACGTTACGGAACAGCTTATATCCATGCTCGCAAAGACTGCGACAAACGCGGACTTCTTCGAGAGGCTCAAGAGCTGGATAAGCGTCTGGGATAAGGAAGGGTACAATTTCGCGCCAAAACAGAGGTTTTAATTAGGTAAATGAACATACCTGACAGAAAACAGTTGTACAATAAGGTCGTTTATGTGTACTTCTGTTTTTTTTCGATGTTTACAGCCCAGCGGTTTTCAATGACAATAACTTACGGAGCGGCATTATTCTTTTCGCTTTCCGCGTTTTCGAGGATACTGGGATTTTCGCTGCGTACAGCGTTCGACCCGCGCTGGCTCCGCTTTGTCAAAACGGCGATAGCCGTATTCTTTGTGATTTGCACTGTATATATAATTGTGCTTTATCCGTTCCTGTTCAGGTATCAGCAGACGGCTTACGCGATAGGCATAATAGTGCTGCCGTTTTTGGAGCGCGCGGCCGAGAACATGCTGCTGCGCAGTAAGGCAAAAACCAAAGAGCTCGAAAAAGCGGATATTGCAAAAATCATACTCCCTATTGAGCTCGCATTCACGGCGGCCGTGGGGCTTATATCTCTTATTGCCGGCTTGGGGGCGTTTACTCTCGTTTTGGCGTCTATGGTTTTGGGAATGGCTTTCAACTTCTTCCGCCAGTATATATACCGCGACTTTGAGGACGAATACCCAAGGCCTGCGGGCAGCATTCAGGCGAGAAGCGCGAAGCTTTACGACGGCATGGTGATGACGTCGGGCGCGGCGCTCAACATATTTGCGTTTACGTATATACTTTTCATAATGCTCTCTATACCGCACAACTTTTTTCTGGACTTCTATGTGGTATTTGGAGGGCTTGCGCTGGTGTTTACCTCCATTTACATCGCGACATACAGGGTGGTAAACGCTCCGCTGATACAGAAGATAGGCAAAAACGCCGCGTTCGTGCTGGGGACGGCTGTTTCGATATTCGCAGTATACGTGTTCCGCGACAGTTGGTTCCAGGGCGTGCTGGCCATATCGGTACAGACTGTTTTGCTTTTGTTCGGAATCGTGCTGCAGATGACGGCAACATTGGGGCTTAAAGAAGACGTACTGCTCGTTTTAAAGCTCGCAGACCCGGATGTGGACGAGAACGCTTTGGGGCAGCGTACCGCGCGGCTCGAGGTATGGACTTCACTGTTATCCGAGGCAATATTCCTGCTCGTGCTTCTGGTCATAATAACCAACCCGCTGTTTTATATGATGGACGTAGGAGATTATATAGAATACGCTCCGTATGTAGGCAGCAGTATCGCGGTAATACCAACGTTCTTTCTTTTTATGTCACTGATATATTCGATGAAGCAGCCGCTGACAAAAAAATTCGGCAGAAGGCTTAAAGCTTACGAGAAGATAACTATGGAAGGCAAGCAGAATCCCGACATGGAAAAGCGGCTGAAAAACGTGCTTATCAAAAGGTACAAGAAGCGCATAGGCGTGCATATCATACGCGCTTTTTTAAAAGGCATAATGTTCCATACCGTGACGGGAAAAGAGCATGTAAAAGATCTGCCGGGTGTGTTCGTGTTCAATCACGGCGAGGTATACGGGCCGATAGCGGCGGTCGTGTTTATGCCGTACGATATACGGCCGTGGATACTCAACAAGATGATAGACAAAAACGAGATTACAAAGCATATATACGACGGCACGTTCGGTAAAATAAAATGGCTGCCCGCGTTTTTCAAAAAGTTCATCGCGAAAGCGCTCAGCCCCGTTATAATATGGGGGCTGCATTCGTTCGACCCGATACCCGTTTACAGGGGAGCAACCAGAAATGTAATAAAGACGTTTACGCTGTCGGTGGAGTGTCTTAACTCGGGCGACAGCATACTGCTGTTCCCCGAGAATCCGGAGGAGAATTACGGCGACAGGATAAACGAGTTCTATTCGGGATTCGCGAGCCTTGGACGCATGTATTACAGGGCCGCAAAGAAATGCGTCACGTTTTACCCGGTGTACGCGAGCAAACAGACACGGGCGCTGCGCATAGGGGAAGGGGTTACGTACGACCCGAAAGGAAAAGACGAGAGGGAAAGAATAGTCAAAACGCTCAAAGAAAGAATGGTCGAGTTAAAAGAGCTCGATGAAAAGTTAATTAAATAGCTTTAGTGTTCCGTATTGTTTATTGCGCGGATAAAACGTATAATATCAATAATCATTAATAAAAGGAGGGCCGTAAAATGTTATGGAAGTGTTCGATATGCGGTATGACAGTAGAGGGCGACAGCCCGCCGAATGAATGCCCGAAATGCGGAGCCCCGGCGGAGAGACTAGAAAGGCTATCTGAAGAGGACGCGGAAAAGATATACAAATCCGACCGCACGAATGATTTGCATATGGAGATAGCGCAGCTCGCCGCAAAGATAATAGAGCTCGCTAAAGAAGGAATAGCGATAAATCTTGACCCTCCCTGCGTTTCTGTGTTTACAAAGGCAAAGGACGAGGCCTGGATAATCAAACAGAGGAGCAAGGCGGAAGTAGCAGGCCATATGGGCAGAGGAAAATGGTAATTTTCAAAGGTTAAACTTAATAAGCTATTTAAAGCCGGGGTATCCCGGCTTTAATACTGTATAAGAACAATTCAAACGATTTGCCGCTCTACAAGCCTTCGCTCCACGAACACGGGATGAACCTTTCCCAGAGAAACGCTGTTAATATATTCGAGAAACGCTTCTTCACGTCCTTCGTTTACGCATATGTCGGCGGATACTTGTTCGCCGTACCTGATATTTTCTGCTGTATAACCGGAAGCGGAGATGCTTTTTTCGGCTTTTACCCACACGTTGTACGGGAACGCGCATGCATACACACTGCAGGGTATAAGCTCTACCCTTTGCGCCGCTCCCAGCGTATCGGCGGCGCTTTTTGTGTACGCGCGCACCAGTCCACCCGCGCCGAGCAGCGTGCCGCCAAAATAGCGCGTGCATATAACAAGCACGTCGGTGAGCATCGAGCGCTTTATAACCTCCAGCATGGGAAGTCCGGCCGTGCCTTGAGGCTCGCCGTCGTCCGAATAGCGCAATATGCCGTTTTCCAGCACATAAGCAAAGCAGTTGTGCGTCGCGTTATAGTGCTGTTTCTTGCGTTTCTCGATTTCCGACTGCGCCTCGGGTTCGCTCCCGACTCTTAAAGCAAGGCCTATAAACCTGGATTTCTTGACTTCGAAGCTTGTTTCGGCAGCGCCTTTTATTGTGATCATGACTTATCAGAGGAAGAGTATCGCATAATTATTGCCCTCGGCTTAAATCCGAGCGAGTTCCAGAACGCCTTGCCGCGCTCGTTCCAGTCGAATACGTCAAGGTCAATTTCGCTGATCTCGAGGGCATCAAGCAGCAGCCGGAAAGCTGCTTTGCCGTACCCTTTCAGGCGCTGCCCGCGGCAGATATAGAAGTGACGGAGGTAATAAGGCTTGCGGAAAGGGTCGACGAGCGCATAGCCGGCTGGGCAGCCTTCCGCGCTGAAAAAATAGGCAAGCTCTCCGCGGCCAAGTAGCCTTGACATCTCTTGGCGGTAATCGTCTTCCGTACGCTTTACGTCGGATCTCTCGTCTTCTGCGAGCTCACAGAAAAGCCGGGAGAGCAGCTCTATGTCGGAGCACCGCTCTATTGTCAACCTGTCGTATATATCCGGCAACCAAATCGCTCCTAAAACATTATTTAAGCACTGCTTTGTGGTAAACCTTTTTACCCTTTTTTATCATCATTTCGCCGCCGGTAAAAAGACCGGTAACGGGCATGAATTCGTCAGTAACTTTCTCGCCGTTTACCGATATGCCGCCCTGCTTTATAAGCCTTCTCGCTTCGCTTTTTGAAGGCGCGAGCCTGCACGCAACCAGCAGGTCGGTAATCAGCATATTAGATATGTCGCCGACGGCTGTCTCGGGTATCGAACCGCCTTCGGCGCCGCCGGAGAACAGCGCTTCCGCCGCGGCTTTTGCTTTGTCGGCCTCCTCTTTGCCGTGCACCTGGCTTGTGACAGCGTAGGCGAGCGCTATTTTAGCGTCGTTTATGCGTTCGTCGCTGTATTTGCACAGTTCCCTTATCTCATCAACAGGCATGAACGTGAGCAGCTTTAAGCAGTTCTCGACGTCGCTGTCTGCGACGTTCCTCCAGTACTGGTAAAATTCATACGGCGACGTCTTGGAAGCGTCGAGCCACACCGCGCCCTTCGCCGTCTTGCCCATCTTGCGCCCGTCGCTGGTGAGCAGCAGCGCGAAAGTCATACCGTACGCCTCTTTGCGCTCTTTCCTGCGTATGAGGTCGGCGCCCGATAGTATATTGGACCACTGGTCGTCGCCGCCCAGCTGCAGCTTGCAGCCGTAATCCCTGTTTAAAACAAGGAAGTCGTAAGACTGCATAAGCATGTAGTTGAACTCCAGGAACGTTAAGCCCTTCTCCATGCGCGTCTTATAGCACTCCGCGGTCAGCATCTTATTAACTGAGAAATGCACGCCTATGTCGCGCAGAAAATCTACATAGTTGAGCTTAAGCAGCCAATCGGCGTTATCTACCATCATCGCCTTGCCTTCGCCGAAGTCAAGGAAGCGGCTTATCTGCTTTTTAAACTTCTCGGCATTTGCGGATATATCTTCCTTTGTAAGCATCCTGCGTAGGTCGGCGCGCCCCGAAGGGTCGCCCACCATCGTCGTCCCTCCGCCTATAAGCGCTATCGGCCTGTGCCCGAAGCGCTGCATGTGCGCCATGGCCATGAGCTGTACGTAATGCCCCACGTGAAGGCTGTCGGCCGTGGGGTCGAAACCGATATAGAACGTCACGCTCTCGCGGCCAAGCATTTCCTTTAGCCCTTCGTGCGTGACCTGCTTTATAAAACCTCGCTCTAAAAGCACATCGTAAACATTTGTCATAGTAATTCCCTTTCTTTTCACTATAGTATTATAACGGCAAACGCCGTATGTGGCAAATGTGTTTTTATCCGGCACATAGCGGTAAACTATGAATACAGTTATGATATGATCAGGCAATGAAAAAACGAAAGAAAATACTGGACAATTTGAAATATGTTTGGTATAATTCGTTACATTGAGGGTTTTTATAGTAAATGCACAAAGATGGTGGTGTGCACTTTGGAAAAATGCCTGCAGCGATTGAATGATTGAACTTTTTAGCGCGCTTTTCATATTAACAAACATATACTGACTCATTGAAAGCAACTAACGATCTATACTCAGATTCAGTATGTAACTGATGTATTTTTTGTCGTTTGTTGAAATATTGTGGGTTTTCTAGTCGGAAAAATCCACAAAAGAAGGAAAAACTGGTTTCTGTATCGAACTAACAAACACCACATATCGGTAGTCTATTTAGGAGGGTTACTTATGGATATCACGGACATTCGTATCAGAAGGATCGAAACGATCGGCAAGCTTAAGGCTGTGGTGTCTGTGACCTTTGATGACATGTTTGCTATTCACGACATGAAGATCATTGAAGGACAAAACGGTTATTTCATTGCGATGCCGTCGAGAAGAACATCAAACGGAGAGTATAAGGACATCGCGCATCCTATCAACTCTGAAGCTCGCGCGATGATACAAAACGCGATACTTGAGAAGTTTGAAAGTTTGCCGGACGACGAAGGATACGCCTCTTTCCAGATGTAATTGGTGCAAATCAGGTGTTGCCGCCCGATTTAATGCGGGTCTATTGCTTAATGTTATTACTTAATTCTGGCAAATATCATCCTGCCTGCCGCTGTCTGAAGAACGCTCGTAACCACAACTGTTAATGGCTTATTCTGTTCGTTTCTGCCGCCTTCTACAACAATCATCGTCCCATCGTCAAGGTAAGCGATTCCCTGCCCGGGTTCTTTGCCTTCTTTGACTATGGTCACTTTCATCTCTTCCCCCGGAAGTACGACGGGTTTTACAGCGTTGGCAAGTTCGTTTATGTTTAGCACCTGAACGTTTTTTACCGCCGCGACTTTATTGAGGTTGTAGTCATTGGTGACAACGATGCCGTTCATATCTTTGGCGAGGTAGAGCAGCTTTGAATCGACGTCTGCCGCCTCGTCTATTTCTGCGTGCACTATTTTAACGGGCAGGTCGAGCTCGGTCTGAATGCGTTTTAATACGTCAAGGCCCCTTCTTCCCCTGTTGCGCTTTAAGTCGTCCGAAGAATCGGCAATATGGCGCAGTTCGTCGAGTACGAATTCGGGTATAATAAGCGCTCCTTCTATTATGCCGGTGTTGCATATATCGAATATACGGCCGTCTATTATTACGCTCGTATCGAGAAGCTTTGGCCGCGCGGCCGAAGTGTCTTTGGATTTGTCTGCATCCCTGTGCCTTTTGAATATACCTGTTTCGAGCTCAGGCCTGTGGCGCACGAATATCGATATGCCAAGGTATGCGCAGACTATATATGCAATAACTATCACTATGCCGGCTATCCAGTCTATGAGTATTATGCTGTCAATAAGCCTTGACAGCAGATAGGCGACTACAAGTCCCAGAATAAGGCCTATAACGGCGGGAAGCACTATGTTTGCGGGCAGCCTCGCCAGCCGTTTGTCGGCTTTTTTAGCAGTATTTAAAATGGCGTCGACAATGGGTTTGGAAAGAAAAATAAATAGTATTCCGGATGCGACGCCTGCCGCTATATATATCAAAAAAGCGTATTGCGCGAGCGCAGTATACGCATTTACGATGTTAAAAGTATGTAATAATTCAAAAACAAGTGCGGTAAGGCCCGGGCCGACAAACAGGCCCACTATAATGATAAAAAGGCGTGCAATTTTTCTGCCCATCATTCACCTCTTATTTTACGATTTGGGGAGTGCATATTGCGCTGTAGACTATAGTAAATTAAAGCATCTGCGTGATTATTTTTTTTACTTCCTCGTCCTTTTTATTGCTCGCAAGAGCAAGCTCTGATACGAGTATCTGCATCGACGTGCCGAGCATCTTTTTTTCGCTCGACGAAAGGCTCTTTTTTACCTCGCGCTTTAATAGGCTTTTTATAACATTAGCTATCTCAAAGACATTGCCGGATTTCATTTTTTCCAGATTTTCGCGGTTGCGCCGGTTCCAGTTGGAAGACTCTTCGGGATCGCCCGAATCTTTAAAGGATTCTATGACCCTGTTGTATTCGTCGCGAGATATTATCTTGCGAAGCCCTGCTTTTTCCGCGCTCTCGACAGGCACGTTAACTTTAATATCGCCCTCCGAAAACTTGAGAACGTAATAGCTTTTCTTCTCATTCAGAAAATTTTTTTCCTGAATGCACTCGATATAGCCTGCGCCGTGCATCGGATATGAAATTTTGTCACCCTCCTTAAACATCGAATCCTCCCTACAATATATGATATAGCAGGAGATGGGCTTTTGTCAAATGAACTAACGGTAAACGTTAGCCTTTTTGCACTATTAATTAACAGTAAGCATATGTAATAGTATATATGTTTAAGCTATGAAAAGCCCAAAAAAACATTTATTCTGAAGCGGTTTTTCAGCTGATTGAACAGCTTTTTAGGGCGGAAAAGGAGGGGTCTGCAACGGACATAAGTTTTGACAGATCGTCGGCGGCTGCGGAGATAAGAGGCGGCTCGGCTGCGCCGCAATTAAAAGGCGTCGTCTGGTTTTATGACACGGAGGAAGGGGTAAGAGTGGACGCGTATGTTTCGGGGCTGCCGCCTAACAATACGGGCTTTTACGGGTTCCATATGCATGAAAACGGCAGCTGCTCGCGGCCCGATTTTTCGGATGCCGGAGGACACTATAATCCGGGGCATACGGCACATCCGATGCATGCGGGGGATTTCCCGATGCTGCTGGGAACGCGCCAGGGCAAAGCGTGGCTTTCGTTCATCACGCAGAGGTTTACCGTAAAGGACATAATAGGGCGCTCTGTTGTAGTACACGAAATGCGAGACGACTACACGTCCCAGCCGGCCGGCGACTCGGGGAAGCGCATAGGCTGCGGCGTCATACGCGATATGAGCGCAACATAAGATAAGAGAAAATTTTTGCGCTGCGCCAAAATACTGGCGCAGCTTTCATATGTTCATTTTCGGGCAGTAATATTGTTTAACATATATTTATATATCATTTACAAACTTATGGGGTTAACTTTACATTAAATATGATACAATCATTATTGAGGTGATTGTAAATGGCAGTATATGAGGCTGTCTCTCTCGCCATGAGGTATTGGTTTCTCGCGGCGGCGGCGATCGTACTGCTCAGCGTTACGGGCATATCGATAAAGGAATACAGGGAGAAACGTCTGGTGCTTAGCGTTGCCCAAAACAGTATAGGGTATATTCACGTCGTTTCAGGCCCCGAAGATATATTCAATGCAAACATACAGCTGATGCGCGAAAACACTATAGGCAGGGCAAGGAACGCAGACATCGTTCTTAAAGACCCCAGCATAATGAAGGCGCATTCACAGGTATACAGCGTGGACGGAGACGTGTATGTAAACAGGCTGGGCAAGGGGGAAGTCACCGTTAACGGCTTGCCCATTTCGTCGCCCGTGAGGGTTGAGACGGGGGACATAATCTGTTTCGGCAACATCGTGACAAGGCTGCACCTGAAAGAGGAAGACTGATGGTACTCGAAAGAAAAGGGGCGGGGGCGCTCCTCGTATTTACGATACTTTTCCTGCTGTCCGGCTGCGGGCTGCTGGCGTTTAAAGACGGCGCGCTTAACGCCGACGTTTTAGCGCTCGGCGCGGGGGCTACGCTACTCGAACTGCTCGCATACAACCTTATGGCGATAATATTCCGCCATGTGGACAGGATAACGCTCGTCATCTGCCTTTTCTTAGTGAGCGTGGGGCTGGTGATGCTCTCGCGGCTCAACATGGAGGAAGCGGTGCAGCAGCTCATTTGGCTCTCGATAGGCTGCGCAGCGCTGTTTATAGCGGTGGCCGTGATAAAGAGCTCGCATAACTTCGGAAAGCTAAACTACGTGTTCATGGCATTATCGCTGGGGCTGCTGGTGTTTACGTTCCTGTTCGCGTCTCCGGTGGGCGGCGCGAAGAACTGGGTCAAGCTGGGCCCGGTGTCTTTCCAGCCGAGCGAGATAGCCAAAGTGCTGTTCATAATAGCCTCGGCTTACTTTTTCGCGGAAAAGAGGAAGCGCTTTGCCTCCGCCGTTTACGCGGTATACGTGGGGCTCTGCGTAATAGTGCTTGTTCTGTCCAACGATTTGGGAGGCGCGCTGCTGTTCGCGGGCACGTTCCTTGTTATGTTCTTCGCGGGCACGGGCAGAACGCTGCTCACCTTAGCCGGGCTGGGCGTAGCGGGCGCGGGCGCGGTGGCAAGCTATTTTATAATTCCGCACGTTAAAGCAAGGGTCGTACTATGGCAGGACCCGTGGGCGCATTATACGACAAAAGGGTACCAGATTGTGCAGGGGCTCATCGCGATAGCGGCGGGCGGCGCGTTCGGCGCGGGGCTGGGGCTTGGATACCCTGAAGTCGTGCCCGTCAACGCCAGCGACTTCATATTCGCGGCGCTGTGCGAGGAATTCGGCATAATATTCGGCATAATCATAATACTTTTATATCTTGCTTTTATAATACGCGGCATGCTTATAGCTATGAACGCGAGCAGCAGATTCCATGCGCTGCTTGTGTTCGGCGCAACTTGCATGCTGTCGCTGCAGTGTTTCATAATAATAGGCGGCGTAATAAAGCTGATACCGCTTACCGGCATAACGCTGCCGTTTGTAAGCGCGGGCGGCAGCTCGCTTATTGCGTGCTTTTGCCTTGTGGGCATGATAGAGGGCGTCGCCGTTAAAAACGGAGAGCGCGACGAGCGAAAGATAACGGCTGCCGGAGGCGAAGTGCTATGAAACAAAAGAAGAATGTGCTGCGCAGGAACATAATGGCGCTGCTCATAGTATTCATAATCATGTTTTCCGGGCTCATCGTTTACTTGGGATATGTCAACGTCGTGTACGGCGAGCGCTGGTTCGCTACGCCTTATAATCCGCGCATACAGAACATGAAAACGAATGTCGCGGCGGGCGACATATTGGACAGGACGGGGTGCAAGCTGCTTTTTACCAAGGACGGCAAGCGCGAATACATAGAAGGCAGGAAGCTGCGCGAATCGATAGCTCATATTATAGGCGACGAATACGGGCTTTCCTACGGCGCGCAGACCATATATTCAAAATACCTCTACGGCCAGGGGCTGGATACGATAACACAGATTACGCAGCTGCTTTCAGGCGAACAGCGCAAGGGCGGCGACGTAAAGCTGACCATTGATTCAAAGCTTTGCCAAAAGGCTATGGACGCGCTTGGCGGCCACGACGGCGCGGTAGTCGTTATGAACTACAAGACGGGCGAGATAATCGCCAGCGTGTCGTCTCCGTCTTTTGATCCGGCGGACATGAAGGAGTTCCAGGAGGGCGGCGGCACCAGCGAGCTTGTGAACAGAGCGTTTTCAGGGTTGTACGCTCCGGGTAGCACTTTCAAGCTGATAACCTCCGCGGCGCTTATTGAGAGCGGCAACGAGGGCTTCAAGACGACGTGCAAGGGCGGCACCGAAATAGGCGGCAAAAACATAGCGTGTACCGGCGAGCACGGCGACGTCGACTTGGAGAGCGCGCTCGTGCACTCATGCAACGTTTACTTCGCGGAAGCGGCACATGTTGTGGGCAAGGGAACGCTTGCTGCCGAGGCGGAAAAGTTTCTTTATAATAAGAAGACGATGTTCAGCGAAGTCGTAATGAAAGACAGCGTATACGAAACGGGCGGCAGCGACAACGAGTTCGCGTGGTCGGCAGTCGGCCAGCACCACGACCTGATAACTCCGCTTCAGTCGTGCATGATAGCTGCGTGCATAGCAAACGACGGCGTGATGATGGAGCCAAAGCTGCTGCTTAGTGTATCAAACGGAGGGACGGCGACATACAGCCTTACTCCCAGCGTCGCGGCGACTCCGCTCGACAATACGGATAAGCTTAAGAGCATGATGGTAAACGTCGTAAAGAGCGGCACGGGCAAAAAGGCGAGAATAAAGGGCGTTACGGTAGCGGGCAAGACGGGCACCGCTCAGGTGCAGCTCGAAAACGGCGAAATCGGTGAAAACGCATGGTTCGTAGGTTTCATAGAGGAGGACGAGCACCCTCTTGCCATCGCGGTAGTGATGGAGAGGGCGGGAGCGGGAAGCTCAAACGCCGCGCCCGCAGCGAAGAGCGTATTAGCCAGAGCAATAGACCTCGGGTATTGACATGAATGAAATAATACAGGACAAGCTTAAAAACCTTCCCAAGACGCCCGGCGTTTACATGATGAAGAACTCGTCGGGCAAGGTAATATACGTAGGCAAGGCGATAGCGCTTAAAAACAGGGTAAGCCAGTATTTCCACAGCCCGAACAGAAAAGACCCCAAAACCGCAGCAATGATCTCGGAAGTCGCGGATTTTGAATATATATTGTGCGATACGGAGATAGAGGCGCTGATACTCGAATGCAATATGATAAAGCGCTACAGCCCGTACTACAATATATTACTGCGCGATGATAAGCATTATCCGTACATCAGAATAGACTATAATGAGAGGTTTCCGCGGGTGTACGTGACAAGGCGCGTAAAGAACGACGGCGCGAAATATTACGGGCCTTATATAGCGTCGCATATGCTGCATGAAATACTCGACACCGTTACGAAAATGTTCCCCATACGCACATGTAAAAAGGACATAACGGGAACGGAGAAGTCAAGGCCGTGCTTAAACTACGAGATGGGCAGATGCCTCGCGCCGTGCGCCGGAAAAGTCTCGGAGTATGAATACAAACGCATGGTAGACGAGATAGCCGATTTTCTCTCGGGGCGCTACAAGGGGTTGGAAAAGCAGCTCGAGGAGGAGATGAATGAGGCCTCCCGCAACATGGAGTACGAAAAAGCGGCGGTGATACGCGACAGGATAAGGTGGCTGCACACGCTGTTCGAGAAGCAAAAAGCGGGCTTCCCCGACCTTAATGACAAGGACGTTTTCGCAGTGTACGAGCAGGACGACGAGGCGGTAGTGCAGATGTTTCTCGTGCGCAAGGGCGAGCTTAACTATATGGAGCGTTTTTTCATGAAGTGCGCGGGCGAAGGCGAAAGCGACGTGCTCTCTTACCTGATAAAGCAGTATTATTCGTCGGTGAGCGGCATAGCGAAACAGGTTTACGTAAACGTCGAGCCGGCCGAAAAAGAGCTGATAGAGCGGTGGCTGACCGAGAAGCGC
Organism: Bacillota bacterium; assembly: GCA_023415915.1. Classification (GTDB taxonomy): domain Bacteria; phylum Bacillota; class Clostridia; order Christensenellales; family SZUA-584; genus DTFZ01. The sequence continues at coordinate 34,200 of JAEZIZ010000082.1, forward strand.
GGAAGCAAGGTGCAGCTGCGCGTGCCCGAGAAGGGAGACAACAAAAAGCTTGTCGATATGGCGCTCTCCAACGCAAAAGAAGCGCTTACACGAAGGCTTACAAGGGCGCAGCGCGAGTACGACGCAACAAAAGGCGCGCTTTTGGAGCTGAAAGAAGCGCTCGGCATGGAGAGCGGCATAAACCGTATGGAGTGCTACGATATATCGAATATACAGGGGACGGACTCCGTGGCGTCTATGGTAGTGTTTACGGACGGTAAACCCGACAAGAGGGAATACCGGCGTTTCAAGATAAAGACCGTGGAGGGCGCGGATGATTTCGCTTCTATGAACGAGGTGCTTACCAGAAGATTAAAGCGCGGCCTGCAGCAGTCGGAAGGGTTTGAGACAATGCCTACGCTTATAGTCGTGGACGGCGGCAAAGGTCAGCTTAACGCGGCGTACGACGCGCTTGCCTCGTTAGGGCTCGAGGATATGCCGATTATAAGCCTTGCGAAGAGGGAAGAAGAAGTGTTCGTGCCGGGCAGAAGCGACCCCATAATACTGGACAGGGACAGCAACGCGCTGAAGCTTTTAACGCGCATAAGGGACGAGGCGCACAGATTCGCTATTACGTACCACCGTGGGCTGCGGCTGAAAAAGGTGGAAGATTCAGTGCTGCTGAAGATACCGTATGTGGGCGAAGCGCGGGCGAAGGCGCTGCTTAAACATTTTGAAACTATAGGGGACATAAAGGAAGCGGGTTTTGACGAAATAGTGAGCGTAGAGGGCATGGACGTGCGCTCGGCAAGGGCGGTCGTGGAATACTTCGAGGCTGACCGCGGCGAATAGCCTTGAGTGTTGTAAATTGCCTTGCCGTATTGTAGACTGTAATTGCAGAAATTTCCGGGGGATGTATGGAGACCGGCAGAATAGCGAAAGCGTTATCAGAAAAAATAAAAGACGTCCGGCTGGGCGAAAGCATGGCGCTGCATACGTCGTTCAAGGCGGGCGGGCCCGCTGATATAATGGTGCTGCCAAATAGCGCGGACGAGATAAAGCACGCGCTCGCCGTGACGGCGGAGCATGGCTGCCCGCTGTTCGTTATGGGCAGGGGCACGAACCTGCTTGTTACGAGCAAAGGCATACGCGGAGTCGTATTAAAGCTTGCGGACAACTTTGCGGGCGCTGAGTTTGAGGGCGAATATATTACAGCTAAAAGCGGCATGCCGCTCGCGTCGCTGGTAAGGGAAGCGATAGACCACGGGCTGGGCGGAGCGGAATTCCTGGGCGGAATACCCGGCACATTGGGCGGCGCCGTATACATGAACGCGGGCGCGTACGAAGGTGAGACGGGCGATTTGGTGGAAGAAGTATACCTTGTGTCGGGAGACGAAGAGATTGCGGTAAAGAAGTGCGACATGGGGTTCGGATACAGGTGCAGCATGCTCGGAAAAACGACGTACATCGTTACGGGCGTAAAGCTTAAGCTAAAGCCGTGTAATATGGAAGAAAGCTTAAAAAAGCTCGCAGAGTTCAACAGGCGGCGCAGAGAGAAGCAGCCTCTCGAATACCCGAGCGCAGGCAGCACGTTCAAGCGCCCAAAAGGGTGCTATGCGGGAGCGCTTATAGAGCAGGCGGGCTTAAAAGGGCTTACAATAGGCGGCGCACAGGTTTCAGAGAAGCACGCGGGGTTTATAATAAATACAGGGGGAGCCGCGCCGGAAGACATACTCGCGCTTATAGAAAAAGTGCGCAAAGAGGTGTATGACTACTGCGGCGTCGCCCTGGAGCCGGAAGTAAAGGTAGTGGGCGAGCTATGAAACTTTTTGCGGATTATCATACGCATACGGTGTTCAGCCACGGTACGGGCGGCGTAGACGACAACGTTAAAGCGGCGCTTAAAGCGGGGCTTGGCACAGTCGGCATAACGGACCACTCCACGGCGAACCTGGCGTACGGCATTAAAAAGGGACGGCTCGGGCAGTATATTGAAACGATAGAAGCCGCGAAAAAGCGGTATGCCGGCCGTATCGATATAAAGTCGGGGCTGGAGTTGAACCTTACCGGCCTTGACGGCAGCGCCGATATACCGAAAGGCTACAAGTTTGACATACTGATACTCGGGTTCCACAAGTCTGCGCTTCCGATAGACATAAAAACTGCGTGGACTTTTTTTACCGGAAAGTGTTTCGGGCATATAAAAGCGATAACGGACGCCTATATGCTTGCGATACAGAAGCGGCGCATAGACATAATATCGCATCCGGGCTACGGCGTTCCGGTAGATTACAGGATGTTAGGAAGGGCGTGTGCCGATTACGGCACGCTGTTTGAGATAAACGAGAAACACCCCGACCTTTCGGCGGAAGATATAAACGCGGCGGCTTCGGAGGGCGCAAGGTTTGTAATTTCGAGCGACGCGCACCAGCCGCAGGACGTAGGAAAAGTTACAAGGGCGCTCGCGCTTGCAAAGAAAGCGGGGCTTAACGTAAGGCAGATTGCGAACGCCCGGGAGGGATGACATGAAATTCATAATAGTAACAGGGCTTTCAGGCGCGGGCAGGTCCCAGGCGCTCAAGCGTCTTGAGGACATGGGCTATTTCTGCGTGGACAACATGCCTCCCAAGCTTATACCCGGATTTGCCAGGATGTGCGTAGGAAACGAGCATATAGCAAAGGCCGCTACCGTTGTGGACACCCGCATGGGCGATATGTTCGAGGACATATTCGACGCTATAAAAGCCCTTAAGGATATGAAAAACGTAGAACTCAGCATACTGTTCCTCGACGCGAACGACGAAGCGATAGTTAAGAGGTTCAAAGAGACGCGCCGCAGGCATCCTATGTCCAAAGACGGAATGGTGACAACGGGAATTACGCTGGAGCGCGGCAAGCTAAGAAGCCTTAAGGACATGGCGAATACCACGATAGACACGTCCACATACTCCGTCAAAAAGCTCGGCGAGGTAATGGACAAGCTCTTCAGCGACGAAGGCGAAACCGGCATACTCATCACAGTGACTACGTTCGGGTATAAAAGGGGCATACCTATAGACGCCGACCTTGTTTTCGACATGAGGTTTATACCAAACCCGTTTTATCAGGAGGAGCTGCGCGAGCACAACGGCAGGGAAAAGGTGGTGCGCGATTACGTGCTGTCGTTCCCGAGGACGAAAGTGTTCATAGAAAAGGTAAGCGAGCTCGTAAACTATATAGCGCCTTATTACCTCGAGCAGGATAAAAAACAGCTCGTAATAGCCATAGGGTGTACGGGCGGCATACACAGGAGCGTGGTGGTAGCGGAAGAGCTTTACAGCATATTCAAATCGCAGGGCTACCGCGTAAACATAGAGCACAGGGACATACAGAAAGAATCGGTGATAAGGGAGGAATAATGTCTTTTTCATCGATCGCCAAAGCTGAAATATGCAAAGTCGAGCCGGGCGATGAATGCTGCGAACTCGCAGAGCTCTCCGCGATGCTGCATACGGCCGGGTCGATAAACATATCGGGCGGCATGTTTACGCTGCGGCTCGATACCGAGAACGCGGCGGTTGCGCGCCGGGCGTTTTTGCTAATAAAGCGCATGTACGGCATACACGCCCGCATGGAGATGCATTCTAATCCGCTTAAAGGCAACCATATATATTCGCTGTTTATAGACGAGGCAAACGCGCGCATGGTAGCGCTGGACGCGCGCCTTATAGGCGAGGACGGTTTAAACTTTGCCGCAGACTCGTCGTTTGTAAAGAACCGCTGCTGCAAGGTGGCTTTTTTACGCGGGGCTTTTTTGGGAGGCGGGTCGATAACCAACCCCGAAAAGCGGTATCATATGGAATTTGTTTGCGGACAAAAGGAATTTGCATCGGGTCTGTTGAATATTATTAAAGAGTTGGGTGTAACGGCGAAAATGATACCCCGCGGCAGGACGTTCGTGGTGTATCTAAAAGAAGGGGACCCTATCGTTACACTGCTCACGATGATGGGCGCACATTCTTCGATACTCAGCATAGAGAACATCCGCATAATGAAGAGCGTCAGAAACACGGTCAACAGGAAAGTCAACTGCGAGACGGGCAATCTTTCAAAAACAGTCAACGCGTCACTTAGGCAACGGGAAAGCATAGAATACATACAGACACATTTAGGGCTTGATAAGCTCTCTTCGGGGCTGCGGGAGGTCGCGGAAGCAAGGATGAACAACCCCGACGCAACGCTGGAAGAACTCGCCGCTTATCTTGGAGCCCCTTCAAAATCGGGAGTAAACCATAAGTTAAGAAAGCTTAACAGTATCGCGCAGCAACTAAAAACTACAAGGGGGTAGTATCATGCAGGCAAAAGAACTCGTAATCAAGAATGAAGACGGGCTTCGGGCGTCGCGCGCGGCCATGTTTGTTCAGGTAGCTAGCAGGTATTCATCGCTCATTTTTGTGGAGAAGGGCAACAAGAAGATAAACGCGAAGAGCATAATGGGCGTGCTGTCGCTCGGCGTAAAACAGGGCGAAAAAATATTCATATTCGCTAACGGCAAGGACGAAGACGAGGCGATAGAAGCGCTCGAAAAGCTAGTAGACTCCGAGATGTAGCGTACCGCATTCATAAAGGTTATTTTCAGGCAGTCTTTTTAAAGTAAATAATAAAGCCGCAGTCAAGCTGCGGCTTTTAGCTCTGATTGTTTAAGAGGCTTATTACAGCGCCTGCGCTACCGCGACGGCTACCGCTACCGAAGCGCCCACCATCGGGTTGTTGCCCATGCCTATAAGGCCCATCATTTCAACGTGCGCCGGCACTGAGGACGAGCCCGCGAACTGCGCGTCGCCGTGCATTCTGCCCATAGTATCCGTCATGCCGTAAGAAGCGGGGCCCGCGGCCATGTTGTCGGGGTGAAGCGTGCGGCCCGTGCCGCCGCCCGACGCTACGGAGAAGTACTTCTTGCCGTTTTCAATGGCCCATTTCTTATACGTGCCCGCAACGGGGTGCTGGAACCTTGTGGGGTTGGTAGAGTTGCCCGTAATCGATACGTCGACGCCCTCGTGGCGCATTATAGCGACGCCTTCGCTTACGTCGTCCGCGCCGTAGCATTTAACCTTTGCGCGCTCGCCTTCCGAGAAAGCTTTCTCAAAGGCTATTTTCAATTCGCCGGTTGAGTAGTCGTATTCCGTCTCTACATAGGTAAAGCCGTTGATGCGCGAGATTATGTACGCCGCGTCTTTGCCGAGGCCGTTGAGTATTATGCGCAGCGGTTTTTTTCTTACCTTGTTGGCAGTCTTCGCTATGCCTATCGCGCCTTCGGCGGCCGCGAACGACTCGTGGCCCGCGAGGAAGCAGAAGCAATCCGTCTCATCGCGCAGCAGCATTGCGGCGAGGTTGCCGTGTCCAAGACCTACCTGCCTCTGGTCGGCTACGCTGCCCGGTATGCAGAATGCCTGCAGTCCTATCCCTATCACCTCCGCGGCGTCGGCGGCTATCTTGCAGCCCTTCTTTATCGCTATCGCTGCTCCGAGCGTGTACGCCCATACGGCGTTGTCGAACGCTATAGGCTGTACGCCCCTGACTATCTTGCCGACATCGATACCGCGCTCACGGCAGCAGCTTTCAACGTCTTCGAGGCTCGAAAATCCGTATTCTTTCATGCAGGCTTCTATGCCCTTTATTCTTCTCTCATATCCTTCAAAACGTATCATCGTTCGCTCCTCCTATTTCGCGCGCGGGTCAATGTATTTGGCCGCATTATCGAACTGTCCGTATGTTCCCGTCGTCTTCTCGAGCGCGGTTTTGGGATCCTCGCCCTTGCGTATGGCCTCCATCATCTTGCCCAAGTTGACGAACTTGTAACCTATGACTTCGTCGTCCGAATTGAGCGCCAGCTCGGTGACGTAGCCTTCCGCCATTTCAAGGTAACGTACGCCTTTTTCATTTGTGCCGTACATCGTCCCTATCTGGGAACGAAGGCCTTTGCCCAAATCCTCAAGGCCTGCGCCAATGGGCAGCCCGTCCTCCGAGAACGCCGTCTGCGACCTGCCGTACGCTATCTGCAAAAACAGCTCTCTCATTGCCGTGTTGATGGCGTCGCACACGAGGTCGGAATTGAGCGCCTCGAGTATCGTCTTGCCGGGCAGTATCTCTGCCGCCATAGCGGCGCTGTGCGTCATGCCGCTGCAACCAATCGTCTCGACGAGCGCTTCCTCTATTATGCCTTGCTTTACGTTAAGCGTCAGCTTGCAGGCGCCCTGCTGTGGCGCGCACCAGCCTACGCCGTGCGTAAGCCCCGAGATATCGGTTATCTGCTTGGACTTTACCCACCTGCCTTCTTCGGGAATGGGAGCGGGGCCGTGTTTAGGGCCTTTTTTTACGCATACCATTTCTTCCACTTCTCTGGAATACTGCATTTGAATTTCCCCCTATGTGAATTTTTTAACATATACATCTATATTTGCATTGTTAAAGCATATATATTTTGTACTGATGCATTATAACAGATTATATCAGCAAAACGGAGAAAATCAAACCATTTTAAGGCTGTTTTATCGTTATTTTAACGGTGCGGCAAAAAAGGGCTTTGGGCGCTTTAAACCGCAAAGCGGGTATAGCGACAAAACCCTTTATATTGTAGCGATCTTTTTCTATGCGGTGGTCAGGCCTTTTAATATGAATTCCGCAATATAGTTCATCACCTGCGGAAAATACTGAAGGCCTATCTCTTCCTTGTGGGTATCGATATTTATTAAAGCGGCGAACATTGCCATTATCATTTTGCTGTCTATATCGCTTCGCATTTTTCCTTCATGCTGCCATTTACGTATGGCTTCTAGGAATATGTCATACATGAAACCGCCGCTGTCGCCGGTTTCTTCACGAAACTTTTTTTCTATGCGGCTGAAAACGTCTCTGTTGTACCACTCCTTTAATATGGGATTAGCATTCATACCTTCATAATTCATTTGAATCATTTTATTGATGACGCTTAAGGGATCGCCGTTTAAATCTACGGCTTCCATTATTCTCTTTTTTAATTTTTCGTTTTCCTCTATAAATATCTCCATAAACAGGCTGTCCTTTGAAGTATAGTAGAGGTAGAAGGTGCCTGCGGCTACGCCGGCGGCTTTTGTTATATCCGCGACGTTTGTATCCCGGAATCCGCGCGAGCTGAAAAGCTCCTTGCCGCATCTAAAAATCTCCTGCTTTTTATCTGTCATGTAACGCCTCTTTACTTAAAGTATTAAATGTGTTTTACCATTATACGGCCCATAAAGTCAAACAGCCTGCCCGCCAGTTTTTTGACAGGCCCTAATGATGCGACGTTGTAATAGTCCGACTCAAGCCAGCCTTTTTCCCTATAGTAGTAATAGTCGCGGAATTTTAGCTCAGCGTTTTTAAGGCAGGTGCGCGTAAGCCTGAACACAAGCAGCCTTAAAAGCGCAGGCGCAGGCGCCGTTTTACTGATAAGGCCTTTATAGAACCTTTCCGAAGCGCATTTCATCTCTCTTGCCATGTTTTGCTTCTGCTTCTCCGTCATAGGCTCCAGCGTCGTTACGCAGCTTCCCCGAATTACATTGAACCCCAGGTTTTCGCCTGTAGACTCGATATATTTTTGAATATCCTTTCCTCCGAAAACTCCCTGAGTAACAATGGCTGTAAACGCCTTGCCGAAGAACCTTGGGCGGTGCATTACAAAGCAGAGCCTGTCTATAAAGCACTTCATACGCGCGGAGACCTGAAAGCCGTAATTGGGAGTGGCAAATACTACGCCATCAGAGCGTTCCATCTTTTCGAGCAAAAAATCTCTGTCATCGCTTAACGGGCAGAATTCTTCCCCCTTGTCAAAACAGAGCTTGCAGCCTCTGCAAAAATCAAGTTTATAATCGCAGAGAAAAATGTATTCTATATCAACGTCGTCGTATGTTTTAAGGCATTTTCCAAACTCCACGGCGGACTGGTATGTGGCTTTTTTGCGTTCGCTTCCTATAAATACTGTCACTTTCAGCACTGAATATAACCTCTTAACTGAATGAATAAAAAATAATTCATTCATATAATAGCAGCGGCTGACGCTTCTGTCAATATGTTTTTTATGTTAAAAGCTCATCTTTTTTTTAAGTTCTAAGCGGTTTAAAGCCAACTTATCAGTATACGCAAAAACGCTAAAAAATATACACACAAAGCAATAATTCTTAAGGCGTATCGGCAAATTATCCTCGCGGCGGCGGCGTGGTCTGACAATCTTTACGAAGCGGCGTTCCTATAATAGGGGTTACCACACAATATACGTATCCCGGAAAGTATTAAGACTTCTTGGATAACAGTCAAGGAGGAGAATATATGACAACAGACGCTGCCGATATGGCTGCAATAAGCGAATCCACTGCAAGAAAAATTCTGGACGTTATAATATTTACCGCGGCAGGCTTTCTGCTGGGAAGGGTAGAGCTTTTATCGGCTATGAGCCCATTCGGGCCGGCGTTTGTGGCAGCCTGTTTTCTTTTAAGGCGCAAGGAAACGCTTTTCGCGGCGGCGGGTGTATGCCTCGGAGCGTTGCTTATAACGGATACGCTCCATATAGTGACTGTAACGCTGCTTATTTGCGGCGTATTGTTTATACTGGGCAGAATAAAACGCTGGATGGTTTTGATGTCTGCGGCGTGCGCTTACTCGGTGAGCTCCGCGGTATTTAAGACGCAGGATGTAGAGACTTTTATGACAGCGGTACTGGAATGCCTCATTGCACTTGTAAGCGTCTACGCGCTGCAGACCGTAATACAGATAATGACCGGCACCAGAAAAAGGAACGTTTTTTCACCCGAAGAGACAATAAGCTTAACGCTCGCGGCGCTTATCATAATCTGCATGTTCGGGCCTGTTAATATCTACGGAGTATATATCGCAAATATCGCAGCGCTGTTTCTCGTACTGTGCGCCGCATATACGGGAGGAGCCGCGCTGGGCGCAGGAGTAGGGCTTGCGCTTGGCATGGCTCTTTGCCTCGGGTTGCCGGCGTCCGCAATGTATACGGGCATGCTGGGCGTTTCGGGGCTGGTCGCGGGGACGGTGAGGAAGCTGAAAAAACCGGGTACGGCGGCAGGGTTCCTTATTGTAAACCTGCTGTTCATACTCGCGTTCAGAAACAGCGATACGTGGTATCTTTCGCTGATAGAAGCAGGAGCGGCAGCGTTGGCGTTCGTTGCGCTGCCAGGGAAGGTATATTCGTTCGCGGGCCGGTATTTCGATGCGCAGGTAAGGC
>JAEZIZ010000119.1 GCA_023415915.1 Bacillota bacterium
ATTGCGCGCTTCTGCGCCCCTACCTTTTCCTTATTAGCCTCGATCTCCGCATTAAGGCGCTCTAAGTCCTTTTTCTGCGCCGCTATGTGATTGTCGAGTTCCCGCACGGTTTTCAGCGTTTTCTGCAGCTCGTCGAGCGCCGCGCGCAGTTCGCTCTCCTCGCGCGCTGCCTGCTCAAAAAGCTTCGTCTGCTCGGCGCACCGCTGCGCAAGCATAGGCTCGCTTTCGTTATATTTTTCAAGTTCGCCGCGGTACTTTTTAATGTTGTCCGCAGCCAGCCGGCACGCAGCAAAGCGCTCGCGCAGCTTGTTATGCAGCGCTATCGAAGCGCTAAGACCCTTCGCCTCGTCTTCATACGCTTTTTTCTGCTCTTCGTCCAGCACTTTAAGCGCCTGCATTCTCGCTTCAATATCGTTAAGCGCCGCCTTCTCCCGCTTCGCCCGCTCGTACACAGCGGCCGATATGTCGCGGTATATGTTCATGTCGGATATCTTCTCGAGTATAGCCGCACGCTCGTTGGAGTCCGCCTTTAAAAACTCGGCGAACCTAAACTGTGCGAGCATTATAGAGCGCGTGAACTGGCTGTAGGTAAGCCCCGTTATCTCGACTATCTTTTCGTTCGCGTCTTTTATCATCGAGGCTATTATGCTCCATTTTCCTTCCACGGACTCCCATATCTCTCTTTTCACCTGCCGGAACGGCTTTTCGCCCTTTGAGCGGTGGTGCGAGAACGTAGCCTTATACCGCTTGCCGTGCGATGTGAATACCGTTTCGGCGGCGCAGTCCTGGCAGTTCTTAGTCATTATCTCGTCCTGCGTCTCGCTTATAGTTTCTATCCTCGGCGTCTTGCCGTACAGCGCAAGGCATATCGCGTCGAGTATCGTCGTTTTGCCGGCGCCCGACGGCCCGACTATCGCAAACAGCCCTTCCGAATACCGGCTGTCCGTAAAATCTATCTCGTACGTTCCCGCGAGAGAGTTTATGTTCTTTATCAAAACGCTCTCAATCCGCATCAGACAGCCTCCTCTATTTCCGCGACTATCTCATTAAAGCAGTCAATAAGCTCTTTTCTGTGCTCGTCGCTTATATCGTTGCCGTCGATGCAGCGCAGGAACACGTCCTGCACTTTAAGCGTTTCGAGCGTCTCGCCCGAAGCCGCTTCGAGTATGCTCGAGAGCACGGCGTCGTTCCTTATGCTTAACACTTCCGCGCTTTTGCCCTTCACCGCCGCGAATATGTCGGCGGAGAGCGACGGTATAATATCCTTGCCGGTGTAAGTAACCTCCAGCCACACGTCCTCGTCCGATTGCTCAAGCTGCCGCATCAATTCCGCATAGTCGCCGCTTATTGCCTTCATGCTACGGAACACGGGCACTTCAACCCTGTCAATGTTCATGCTTTCGGTATCAATCTCAAGCACGTACTTCTTTTTATTGAGCTCCGAAAAGCTCATATGCAGCGGCGAGCCGCAATAGCGTATTCGCTCGCTGCCCATTACGCGCTGCTCACCGTGTATGTGCCCTAACGCCAGATAATCAAGCGCTTCTGCGAATATGTCCGCACCCACCTGCCCGAGGCTGCCTACGTAAAGCTCCCTTACGCCGTCACCCTCCGAACGCGCCGCGCCCTGCACAAAAAGATGCCCCGTCGCTATAATCGGTATATCCGTCCCCAGCGCTTCTCTTAAGCTTACCGCTTCGGCAGCGACATCCCTGTAAAACGCCGCCGTCGCCGCGACTATCTTATCGTCCGAGTCTGAAGTCTCGTCTTCCAGCTTCACCATTTCGTTTTTGCGCAGGTAAGGCACGGCGCAGCATATTGCCTCGGGGGTTCCGTCCTTGCCGTGCATAACCACGACATGCCTTTTGGGCTCGGAGGCCAGTCCTATTGTGTATATTTTCAGCTGTTTGAGTATGTCTGCAGGCGCTTCGAGGAACCCCGGGGAGTCGTGGTTGCCCGCAACTATCACAACCGTACTGCAGCACGAGCCGAGCAGCGACGTCAGAAAACCGTAATAAAGCCCCTGAGCCGTGCTACCCGGCGCGTTCGTATCAAAAACGTCGCCCGCTACTATAAGCGCGCCTATGTCCTTTTGCTTTATCTCGGCCGTCAGCCATTTTAGGAACTTCTCATGCTCGTCGTTGCGCTTTCTGCCATACAGCGCATGCCCGATATGCCAGTCGGATGTGTGCAGTATTCTCATGCCTGCCTCCGTATAATACGAATTGCGGTGTTATTGTATAAATATAGTTTAACATGCAGGGTGGGCGTTTTCAATGAACGGCAAAATAAACACCAATATAAAAGGCCGCCCATATTGCGGCAGCCCGTAAAAGTATATTGTATGTCTATTTTCCGGCCTCCGTCCGGTATTAGTCCCACTCAACCACGCCGTCGCCATTATGTACCCACTCTATCATATAGCCGCACGTATCGTCCGCAATAAATCTCGTTATCTGCGCTTTTGAAAGCACACCCGCCAGTATCTTATATGGCTGCTTCTCCCCTTCACCCTTATATGTCCATGTGTCCGCTAAAAATACGTCGTACCCGAGGTTTTTAAGGCGCACGGACTCCGCAGCCTTGCGCTCCTGGCGGGCTTCGTTCAGCATCGGGGTTATTATCGTGTCATACGCCTCTCTGGCGGAGGCTAAATTCTTCCCCGCATCCAGCTTTTTTGCCTGCCGCTCAAGCTCTTTAAATTGCTCTTCGGTGATGTTTCCGCCATGATCCATATTGTACTCCGGGTACGGGTATTCACCCTCGCAAAGGGATGCAAGCTCGCTCCACTCCGCTATGGTGCGCCCGTTGTATACATACTCGCTGAAACTGTTGGCGTACTGTTCGGGCGTAATCACATATATTTGCACAAAAAAGTACGCATCCTCGTTTTTTTCGTCCTCTATCGCTTTTCTGACCCCTTCCGTTATCAGCACTTCTCCCGCCTTCGGCGCCGTGTACGAAGACTCTCCGATGCCGTACTGCGACGAAACCACGACCCTGCGGCTGGCTGTGACAACCGCGCTTTCAGCCACGTTGTCAGCAATTAGGGCTGCGGACGGCTGCGTGACTTGCGCAAGCCTGGCTTTATTATCCGGCGCTCCCCACAGAATAATAGCCAACACCGCGCATGCCGCAACGGCGCAGCAGCATGCATACGCTGCTGTTCTACGGTTTCTGCGGCGCTTTCGCGATTCTTCTTCGAGAAGCGCAAGCGTTCTTTCTTCAAAAGCTTTATCGAACTCAAGGCGTTCCATAGCGCGTTTATAAGCGTTGTCAGTCATCTTTCCCATCCTCCAGCGCTGTTCTCAACAGCGATCTGCCCCTTGCAAGCCATGTGCCTACCGTCGCGGGCTTCGTATTAAGCAGCGCCGCTATCTCGCTTATCGCATAGCCCTCGTAATAATGCAGGTGCATGGGTATGCGGTACTTTTCTTCGAGCGCCAGCAGTGCGGTGAGTGTCTTTTTGTCTTCCTCGGGCATGCAGGGAAGGTTGTCCGGCATCTCGGTCCGCCTGTTCCATGACGACTTCAGCACGTTCCTGCACTTGTTGGCGGTAACTTTGAGCATCCACGATTTCCTCTTTGCCTCGCTGTCAAAACGGGGACGCTTTTTCAGATACGCGATGAACACTTCCTGAGCTATGTCCTCGGTGTCGGCGCGGTTTTTAAGGAATGCGTAAGCAAGCCTTAATATGCTGGCGCTGTACGTTTGTACAATATCCGCTATTCCTTCGCTATACTCTGCAAAAGCGTTCACATTATCTCCTTTACTTATATAACAACACAAGCTCACTTTATTTTTCATTATATTTTAATTTTTTCTTTAGAGAAATGAATACAAAGGTAATTATACTCCGGAAAGCCTCAACGGCTTTAATATCCAGTATAAAAAAGCTGCGCGGGTTATCCGCACAGCCTCTTTTATTTGCTTGTTAAATCTTTACCGACGCGAACCGCTCCATAGCCTTCTCGGTGTTCTCGCGAGTGTTGAACGCGGTTAAGCGGAAGTACCCTTCGCCGGCCTTGCCGAAGCCCGCGCCCGGCGTGCCCGCCACGCCCGAGTCGAGCAGGCGGTCAAAGAACTCCCACGACGATATTCCGCCCGGAACTTTCAGCCATATGTACGGCGAGTTTACGCCTCCGAAACACTCATACCCCAGCGCTTTTAGCCCGTCGGCAATAATTTTTGCGTTGCCGAGATAAAAATCTATCGTCTCTTTTATCTGCGCCTGGCCTTCCTGTGAATAGCAGGCAAGCGCGCCCTTCTGAGTCACGTACGGCACGCCGTTGAACTTCGTAGTATGCCGCCTGTTCCACATAGCGCCTATGGAATGGACATTACCGTCGCTGTCCATACCGTAAAGCTCTTTGGGTATTACGGTGAAAGCGCACCTCGCGCCCGTAAAGCCCGCAGTCTTAGAGAAGCTCCTGAACTCTATAGCAACTTCCTTTGCGCCTTCTATCTCGAATATGCTGTGCGGCACGTCGTCCTCGCGTATGAACGCTTCGTACGCGGCGTCAAAAAGTATCAGCGCACCCGTTTTTTTCGCGTAATCCACCCAAATCTTCAGCTCCGCCGTTTTGAGCACCGTGCCCGTCGGGTTGTTCGGGTAGCAAAGGTATATAATATCCACCCTTTTTTGTGGCAGCGCAGGTTTAAAGCCGTTCTCTGCCGTACAGGGCAGGTAAGTTATGTTTTCGTACGCTCCTCTCGCTTCGTCGAAATCGCCCGAGCGGCCCGCCATTACGTTTGTGTCCACATACACGGGATACACCGGATCGAGTACCGCGATATCGCACATAGGCGAGAAAAGCTCCTGTATGTTGCCGGTATCGCATTTAGCGCCGTCCGATACGAATATCTCGTCGGGACCTATGCCCAGCCCGGCATAGTCGTTTGCGGCTATCGCTTCGCGCAGCCACTCATACCCCTGCTCGGGGCCGTAGCCGTGAAAACCCTCGCTTGTCGCCATATCGTCCACGGCGTCTTTCATAGCGTCGGTAACGTCTTTGGGCAGCGGGCGCGTAACGTCGCCGATGCCGAGCTTTATTATGTCTTTCCTGTTATGCGCGGCAATACGCTTCGCCATCTCTGAGAAAAGGTAGCTTCCCCGAAGCTGCAGATAGTTCTCGTTAATCAGTACCATACTTTCTCCTTTGTAAGGGCTTTCGCTTTATTTTACAGTCAGAGGGATTCTAAGTCAACTATCTGACGGGTATGCGCAGCACTACTCCGGGCACGAACTCGCTCGGCTTAAAGTCCCTGTTGGCGGCAAGCAGGCTGCTTACCCTTATGCCGAACGCGTCCGCGACCGACACAAGCGT
>JAEZIZ010000003.1 GCA_023415915.1 Bacillota bacterium
TAAATTGATCATAAATCCAACATTGGCCGGCTGCGTTTTATAAAACGCCCCCTTGCCTTAGCGCCTATATATTCATTGCCCCGCACTATGACTTCCCCGCGGGACAGAACCGTGTCGACGGAGCACAGAAGCTCCATGCCCTCGTACGGCGTGTAGTCCACGTTTTCATGCAGGCCGGCATGGGTAATCGTATGCTTGCCGCTCGGATCGATTATTACAATATCCGCATCGCCGCCTTTTCTTATCGCGCCCTTTTTGGGGTACAGCCCGAACAGCTTGGCCGGGTTGGTTGCGCAAAGCTTCGCGCACGCTTCCGCGGGTATTCTATTCTTAAGCACGCCCTCCGAAAACATCAAAGGGTACCTAAGCTCCACGCCCGGCAGGCCGTTGGGGCATTTTGTGAAATCGCTTCCGCCGAGCTTTGCTTTAAGCGTGTAGTCGAACGGGCAGTGGTCGGTCGCTATTGTATCGATAAGGCCGCTTTTTATGTCCTCCCACAGCAGCGCGTTGTTGCTTTTATCCCTGAGCGGCGGGCTCAATATGAACTTAACTCCGTCCTCGCGCAGGTAGTACGACTCGTCCAGCATAATATACTGCGGGCATGTCTCCACGAATACGTTGCCAAGGCCGCCGCGCCTGGCAAGCTTGATATATTCCATACCTAGATGCGCCGACAGGTGTACGATATAAAGCGGTGCGTCGCCCGCCGTTTTTGATATCATAATCACGCGGTTAATTGCCTCGGCTTCGCACTCAGCGGGGCGGCTGCGTTCGTGGTATATAGGCGCGCCCATGCCCTGCGCTATCAGTTCTTTGCGTCTTGAAGCGACAACCCCGTCGTTTTCCGGGTGTACGGCTATCATTACGCCCAGCTCTTTCGCGCGTTTAAGCACCGCGTAAATGCCGGCGTCGTCAATCCTGTAGTCATACGTCATGTATATCTTAAAGCTCGTTATCCCCTCGTCTGCGAGCGCTTCCATGTCGTCAAGAACATCTTCGTTCACATGCTGTATTACGCCGTGAAACGAATAGTCTATTACCGCCTTACCCTTAGCAAGCTCGTGGTAACGGTTTATCTGGTGCCCGAGGCCGCAGCCTTTCGGGCCGAACGCAGGATGATCTACTATAGTCGTCGCCCCCCCGCAGGCGGCGGCGACGGTGCCCGTATAAAAATCGTCTTGCGCTACGGCTATGCCGACGTCCAAGTCCATATGCGTATGAACGTCTATACCGCCGGGCAGCACGTACTTGCCCGTTGCGTCGATAATATCAGCGTCATTAAGGTTTTCGCCCACTGCGGCTATTACTCCGTCCTTTATAAGCACATCCTTAATGCCCGCGCCGTCTTCAGTTACCACAATACCGTTCTTGATTACCAAAACAAACGCCTACTTTCTATAAGCGGTTTCCCTTAAAGGCAGCTCCGTGCGGAACTTGCCGTCCAGCTTAAAATACGCGCCCGCAACGGCGGGAGCCGTCGGTATTACGGATATCTCGCCCATTCCCTTCGAACCGTAGGAAATATCCGACTTATAATCCGTAGATACGAATTTCACTTCCAATTCCGGCGCCTGCGATGAGCGCCACAGCCCCAACGTGCCGTATTTAGCCTGCGGTATGCAGTCCTTGAGCGGGTAATCCTCGGTAAGGGCGTACCCTAAGCCCATCACTATTCCGCCTTCCGTCTGTCCCTCCGCGCTCTTGGGATTTATGACCTGCCCGACGTCATAGGCCGCTACAACTTTATTAACTTTACCTTCCTCGTCGAGTATTACGACCTGCGTAGCAAAGCCGTATGTCAGATGGCTGAACGGATGCTCCTTGTCAGTATCTATAGGGTCGGTTATGCATGTGAACTCCCCGTAGAATTCCCTGCCTTCAAGCTGCTCCAGCGTGTTTGCCTTATCTAACTCTTGTTTCAGCTTTGCGCATGCGCGCCTAACTGCTTCTCCCGAAAACACTGTCTGCCTTGACGCCGTGGACGTGCCCGAATCGGGAGTGCGCAATGTATCCGGCGGCTCAACCACTATGAGATCGGGGGAAATCCCCAGCGTATGGCAGGCAATCTGCATCGCCACCGTTGCGAACCCCTGGCCCATACATGCGGCGCTCGTGCGTATATGCACTTTTCCCTGTTCCACCGAAGCTATGCACCTGCCCGTATCGTGTACGGCCACGCCCTTCCCGCTATTTTTAAACGCACCCGCTATGCCCGCATACGGGCTACTCTCAAACGCGTCCTTCACCGCGAGCAGGCATTGCTTGAAAGCCGTGGAATTATCAGCTATCTGGCCGTTGGGCAATATGTCCCCCGGCTCTACGGCGTTGCGATACCTTATTTCCCAAGGCGATATGCCAACCAGCGCCGCAAGCTCGTTCAAGTTGCACTCTGTGGCAAAACAGCTCTGTGTTACTCCGAACCCCCTGAAAGCTCCTCCCGGCGGGTTATTAGTGTAAACCGCCATTCCCTCAATATCTACGCTTTCATACTTATACGGCCCGGCCGCGTGGGTGCATGCGCGCTGTATCACCGGCCCGCCGAGCGACGCGTAAGCGCCGGTGTCGGAAATAAGGCGGGCGCGCATGGCAGTCAACCGCCCGTTTTCGTCGCACGCCGTAGTCATCTCTATCTCGGTGGCGTGGCGCTTCGGGTGTACGTTTATGCTCTCCTGACGGCTTAGCTTCGCCTTTACCGTCCTGCCCGTAATGTAAGAAGCGAGCGCGGCGTAGTGCTGCACGCTCATGTCTTCCTTACCGCCGAAACCTCCGCCTACGTATTTGCTTATCACGCGGAGCTTTTCGGGAGCTATGCCGAGTATATGCGTTATCTCGCGGTGTTCGTCGTATACGCTCTGCCCCGAAGTGTAAAGCGTAAGCTTGCCGTCCTCGTTAACGCATACGGCGCACTCCGGCTCCATAAACGCGTGCTCGGTCGGCGGCGTTTTATAGACGTGGCTCACCACATACTTGGAGCGCGCGAATACAA
This sequence comes from Bacillota bacterium, assembly GCA_023415915.1. Taxonomy (GTDB): domain Bacteria; phylum Bacillota; class Clostridia; order Christensenellales; family SZUA-584; genus DTFZ01. The sequence continues at coordinate 2,987 of JAEZIZ010000003.1, forward strand.
CGTCCACATCTTCACCGCGCTTTACGCGGTCCCGCCGCAGCACGTTTCCCTTTTCGTGTATAAGCGGCGCGCCGTCTGCCAGCGCCATACGCGGAGACGTTACCGGTTCAAGCGGCGTATACGTAATTTCAACGAGGTTTTTTATTTCCTCGAGGCTCTCCTCTTTATTCGAAACGACGAGCACTATCGCGTCGCCTATATACCGCGTAGTGCCTCCCTTTGGTATCAGAGTATCCCAGTCCTGTACAATATGCCCCGATACATTGCTGCCCGGTATGTCCTCCGCCGTTATTACCGCGACGGCATCAGGGTGCTTTATTGCTTTTGATATGTCGATGTCTTCCACCACTGCGCGCGGGTACTTGCTGCGCACGGCACTCGCAAACGCCATGCCCGGCATCGAAATGTCGTCGGTGTATTCGGCTGTGCCCAGCGTCTTCTCCACTGCGTCTATGCGCACTACATCATGCCCTATCCTGCCTTCCGAGCCGAAATGCGGCACGGGCCTGTTTTCGCGGAAAAACTCCGCCGCCATTTCGATGGCTTCAAATATCTTTATATATCCGGTGCAGCGGCAGATGTTGCCGTTGAGCGCTTTTTTTATCTCGTCCCTTGTAGGCGCGTTGTTTTTATCGAGCAGCGCTTTTGCGCTTATTACCATGCCGGGTATGCAGAATCCGCACTGTACGGCCCCGGCCTTGGCAAAGCAGTACGCAAAAACCTGCCTTTCATAATCGCTGAAACCTTCTATTGTAAGCACGCTCTTTCCGTCAAGCTTTTGTACGCTGAGCGTACACGCCCGGCGCGATACGCCGTCTACTATAACGCTGCATGCCCCGCACGCGCCTTCGCTGCAGCCGTCCTTTGCGGACTTAATACCCATGTCGTCTCTTAAAAAAGACAGCAGGTTTTTGTCGGCGTCCGTTTCAATACAGTTCCCGTTAAGCATGAATCTTGACATATATTACACCCCTTAACCGCCTCAGTTATGCGGCTCGAACTATACAATATACCGGTACGCGCCGCGTATCGCGCGTATTACTGATAAAAACTTTGGCGGCAGCTTTTCGTCTTCCGCGCCGCACTCGTACTCGCCTTGCTCGTCCCTTACAAGCATCAAACCGTCGTCAAGAAATACAAAGCCTTTGTTTTCGCTTGCCAAAAACTCTTCCCTGCTGCCGAAAAGCGTTATTTTATCCCGGTACGGCGCGCCTTCATACGGGCAGAACACAGCGCAGTTGCCGCACTCGTTGCACATGCCGTCAATATGCAGTATCTGCGGCTTTCCATCTACGTGAAGGCTTATATTGGCCCGGTTCGGGCACACCTCGCAGCATACCTCGCAGATTTGGCCGCAGCTTAAACACCGCGCGGCGTCGCATTCGCCTTCTTTGGATTCGCACAGCACCGCTTTGCGCTCATATATTTCACATGCATCAGTATCCGCTTCGGTTCTGCGAAAATCGTTTGGCAATCCGAGACCGTTCAGTATATCCAAAGCTATCGTTTTGCTGTCCGCCATTGCCTGCACTATCGTAGCCGGGCCGCGGCCGCAATCCCCCGCTATGTATACGCCATCAATGCTTGTCTCGTTGTTTTCGTTAAGCACGGGGTATGTGTCGATCGTGCATATGCCGTTGCGCTTAAGCGCCGTTGCGTCTGGCCTCGAGCCCACGGCGCCGATTACGGCATCATACGCAAGCGTTTCAAACTTTCCCGTCGGCACAAACGAGCGCCGGCCGTCGGCTGCCTTTTTGCCCAATTCCATATGCTCAACGACGAGATTCTTTCCGTCGTAGCTTACGGGCGACAGCAGCTCGTAAAACTTCACGCCGTCTAAAAGCGCAAGCTCCTGCTCCTCCCTCGACGATGGCATATACTCCCTTGTCCTGCGGTATATTATGTCTACGCTTTCCACGCCGGGCACGCGTTTCGCGGCTCGCGCGCAGTCCATTGCCACGTCCCCTCCGCCTATCACCGCGACATATTTGCCGAGTTTTACTTTGCAATCATTAAGCTTTGACTGCTTAAGGAACGCAAGCGCGTCAAGTAGTTTGTCCGCTCCTTCTTTAACGGGGCACGCACCCTTACTCCATGCACCCGTCGCAATAATTACGTAATCAAACTCCCGTCTCAGCGATTCTATATCATAATTCTCATCGACGCCGAACCTGAATTCTACGCCCGTCTTCACCGCCATATCGTAGTCCAGACGGAGCGCTTCTTCGCTTACCCTGAACGCGGGTATCACGTATTGCACTATGCCGAAAGGTTTGTCAAGCTTTTCAAACACCGTAACAGCCACGCCGTTGCGCCTTAAGTACAGTCCTGCCGACAATCCGGCTGGCCCCGCGCCTATTACGGCGACTCTTTTATCGGTACGCAGCGGCATTTGCATTGTACGCTCTATATAACTCCGCTGCGCGTTCCGTACCGCTAAGTTCTTTGCGCTCCGTATCTTAAGCGATTCGTCATAGTCTATCCGCGTGCACTTCGTCTGGCACGCGTGGCTGCATATTTCCGACGTTACGGCGGGCAGCGCGTTGTCTATGGCTATTACCTCAAACGCTTTATAGTACTCCCCTTTTGCCACCAGCGCGAGGTACTGCGGTATCTGCTGGCGTATGGGACATCCGCCTTCGCTGCAGGGCGCGGTAAAACAGTCAAACAGCGGCAAAGAAGCGTTTATCTTTCTTGACCTTACTTCCCTCGACCATTTCAGATGGTGCTTATCGCCTTTTACCTGTTCCGCGAGTTTTTTAAGCGCCGGAATGTCGATGCCTTTAAACTCGCCGGCAAGCGGCTCAACTTTTTCGCTCATCTGTTTTGCGCGGGCGTTTCCGCCGGGCTTTAGAATAGTCGTCGCCACCGTGACGGGCGCTATGCCTGTCTTGATTATGCTGTCTATGTTGAAATAATCCGCGCCGCCCGAGAACGAAACGGGCAGCGAGCCTTGAAACGCTTCGCTTAATTTCAGCGCTACGTTTATGCTTAATGGGAACAGCGCGCGGCCCGACATGTACATGAATTCTCCGGGCAGCTCGCCCTCCTTTATCTGCACCGGGAATGTGTTGGTCAGCTTGACGCCAAATTCAAGTCCGCTGTCAGCGGCGGTCTTGCGCAGCCGCCCTATCAGCGCGACCGCGTCATGGAATTTCAAATCTGCGTCAAAATGGCGGCGGTCAAACGACACATAGCCGTATCCCATATCGTCGAGTATGTTTCTCACGAACTCGTAGCCCAGCAGCGTCGGGTTGCATTTTACGTATGTATGCAGCTTCTTTACCGTAAGAAAGTGATTCGCTATTTTTTCTATCTCTTCTGGAGGACAGCCGTGCAATGTAGAAAGCGTGATGGACTCCGAGATACGGCTGCTTATCGCTTCTATGTATTCCCTGTCTATGTTGGAGAACATATCGATATGCGAAAGAAGGTATTCACTGCATTCATTGAATATCGCCGTATTCTTCGCGTCCGTCATATCGCTGATAAAATCGTCTATCTTCTTTGACATTATGCCTTCGTACGTATAGCCGACGCTCATGTTGAACACGAAGTCGGGAGTTTCGCTAATGCCGAACTCGCGTGCGGCTACGTACAGCGCGAACCAGGCCTTTACGTACTCGTCAAACGCCTGCCCGACCGTAAGCTCGGTAGACCATTCGACGTTGTAGCCCTCGTCCTGCGCGTATATGCAAGGGCGTGCGATGCACTTTCGCATCTCCTCCCCGTCCATCGTCTGCACGGTCTTAAGCTCCATAAACCGCAAGCCTGAAACATACCCCGCGACTATATTCTGCGCGAGCTGCGTGTTAGGGCCTGCAGCAGCGCCTAATGGGCTGCCCATTTCCCTGCCGAATATCCGGTATCTGTTGCCCGATTTCTTATAGATCTTCTCCTTTTTGATACCGAACACGCTGCCTTTGGTCTTGTACTCCTCCGTCATCCAGCGTATGAGCCGGTCAAACGGTATCGGGGTCATTATCTCGCTCACGCTTTATCTCCTCATTATTAAACTCTTTCCCAGAACTTTCGCGCCGTCTCGCGGGACTCGGCGTATATACTCTCTTCGTCGGCGGTTAGAATCTCCCTGTCCTTCATTATGAACCTGCCGTCTATCATCGTTGAAATTACGTTCCTGCCCATCATGCCGAACAATATATGCGAATTGTAATTCGACGCTGTAACGGGCGTAGGCGCCTGGTAGTCCACGACGATTATGTCCGCAAGCGCGCCTTTTTTTATTACACCGACGGGGCTGTCAAAATAGCGCGCGCAAATGGCAGCATTGTTTTCAAACAACATCTGCGGAGCTTCCGCCCACGCGGCGTTCGGGTCGCGGAGTTCGTGCTTGTGAAGTATATTTGCGACTTTAAGCGACTCTAGCATATCCGTCGTATAGCCGTCCGTGCCGAGGCCTACGAGTATGCCTTTTTTAAGCATGCTCACGGCGGCGGAATAACCCACCGCGTTACCCATATTCGATTCGGGGTTGTGCACAACTATAGTATCGTTTTGCTTCAGCATATCCATTTCATGCTCGTCGATATGTATACAGTGCACCGCTATCGAACGGCTGCCGAGTATGCCAAAGCCCGATAGCCTTTCGACCACGCGCTTGCCGTATTTGTTTTGGCTGTCGTTTAAGTCCTCTATTCCTTCGGCGACGTGCACGTGAAAGCCCGCTCCGCCCGCGGCGCTGACGCACTTTTCAAGCGTACTGTCGGAAAGCGTAAACGAAGCGTGCAGCCCGAACATGCCTTTTAGCATATCGCCGCCCTGCTTATTTGCGTATTCTATAAACGCGGCGTTTTCCGCTATGCCTTCGCTGGCTATGCTTTCTCCGTCCCTGTCGGACACTTCGTAGCACAGCGACGTCCTTACGCCCAGCTCCGCTGCTATGTCAGCTATGGCAAACAAGCTGTCCTTAACGTGCCCGGCGCTCGCGTGATGGTCAAAAAACGTAGTAACCCCGTTTTTAATGCTGTCTATGTATGTCGTGTACGCGCTGTATTTTATCTCGGGTAACCCCAGGCTCCTGTCCACGCGCCACCACAGGTTTTCAAGTATGTCTTTGAACGAATGAGAGGGCTTTGAGTCCTTAAGCGCCATTCCCCGCGCAAGCGCGCTGTAGATATGCCCGTGCGCGTTTATAAGCCCCGGCATTATGATATTGCCTTTTGCGTCGTGGAATTCGGCGTCCGCGTATTTCTCACGCAAAACTTTGGGCGCCCCGACGTCGGCTATCTTGTTGCCGTCCACGGCGACGCAGCCGTCTTCCATTATCGGGTTTTGCTTGTCGCGCGTTATAAGTATTCCGTTACCTACACATAACATATTCAAGACCTCGTTTTCCTGACGTCGTATAAAACTTAACGGCACGCTCTAAAAAGCCGCACGTTACTTTTCAATAACCGTACCCGTGATCCCTTTGAAACCGTCCGCAAGTTTTTCTATCGAAGTAATCAAAGTCCTGCAATTCGGGTTCTGCGTGGCTGCGAGTATCGCGGCCTCCACTTTAGGCTGCATAGAGCCTTTGCCGAAATGTCCTTCTTCCATATACTGCCGCGCCTCTTCAATGTTCATTCTGTCGAGCAGTATTTCATTCGGCTTGCCGTAATTGAGCGCAACCTTCTCCACGGCTGTAAGTATCACCAGGTAATCCGCGTGTATCAGCCCCGCAAGCAGCGCGCTCGAGAGGTCCTTATCTACAACGGCCTGCGCGCCTTTCAAGTGGTTGCCCTGCTGTATAACCGGTATGCCGCCGCCGCCGCACGCTACGACAAGCTGCCCCGCCTCGAGCAGCGTCTTTATCGTCTCCCATTCTACGATATGCTTTGGCTTAGGCGAAGCTACTACCTGGCGGTATCCCTTTTCGCCGAAATCAACAAACGTTTCGCCTGCTATGCTGCGGTTTTCCAACTGTTCTTTGGTAAGGTAAAGGCCTATCGGCTTTGTGGGCTCCGAAAACGCCGGATCGTCAGCGTCCACGATGACCTGGGTGATTACGGTGGATACCGGAACGTGCAGCCCCTGGTTGAGTATCTCCTCGCGCATCACGTTCTGCAGGTCGTAGCCTATATACCCTTGGGTTATACTGACGCACACCGACATAGGGAACGCGTCTATGTCGTGGTCTATCTTATAGCTGTCAAAGCAGTCCATAACAAGACCGACCTGCGGGCCGTTGCCGTGCGTCAGCACTATCTCATGGCCTTCCTTTATCAGCGCGACGATATAGCGGCTCGTCTTTTGTATGGCCTCCATCTGTTCGTGCAGCGTTCTGCCGAGCGCGTTGCCGCCGAGCGCGATAACGATCCTTTTTTTGCTCATATCATCCGTTCCATCTTATTGAGCCCTTTTTATTAAGCTCATCAAGCTTCGCGGCCGGGTCGCTTACCTTCGCTAGGAAAATCATCGCCGCAATTATATACGGTTTAAAGCCCGCTTCCTTATAAAGCGGAACCCTGTACCTGTCGAATACGCTTGAAGCCACTTCGCCCTCGCGGCAGGAAACGCCGGTGATATCGGCGGGCAGGCAGTGCAGGTAAAGCGCGCTGCCGCCTTTGGTGAGCTTCATCATGTCTTCTGTGCACTCCCAATCCTTATGCAGCGCGTTGTGCGCAAGCATCTCCTTTTCGAGCTCTTTTATTCCGTCCATGTCGCCGTCTGCGTAAAGCTGCGTGCGCTTTTCCATGGCGGCGTATGGCGCCCAGCTCTTAGGGTACACTATGTCGGCGTCGCGGAACGCCTCGCTCATGCTGTTAGTCTTAGTAAAGTTCCCGCCCGAGGCTGCGGCGTTCTTTTTTGCAACGTCTTCTACGCTGCTCATCACTTCGTAGCCCTCGGGATGCGCCAGCGTCACGTCCATGCCGAACCTGGTAAACAGTCCTATTACGCCCTGCGGCACCGAAAGCGGTTTTCCGTAAGAAGGCGAATACGCCCATGACATAGCCACCTTCTTGCCGCGCAAGTTCTCCGCCCCTCCGAAATGATGTATTATATGCAGCATATCTGCCATGGCCTGCGTAGGATGGTCTATGTCGCACTGCAGGTTTACAAGCGTCGGCTTTTGCGGCAGTACCCCTTCGCTGTACCCTTCGCTTACATAATCGACGATATCGTGCATGAACTTATTGCCTTTACCTATGTACATATCGTCGCGTATACCAATAACGTCCGCCATGAACGATATCATGTTAGCCGTCTCGCGCACCGTCTCGCCATGCGCTATCTGCGACTTGCCCTCGTCGAAATCCTGCACGGAGAGCCCCAGCAAGTTGCACGCCGAAGCGAAGCTGAAGCGCGTGCGCGTAGAGTTGTCTCTGAACATTGATATGCCGAGTCCGCTGTCGAATATCCTGCAGGAAATGTTGTTTTCGCGCAGCGCGCGCAATGCGTCGGCAACGGCGAAAACTCCTTTTATCTCGTCGTCCGTCTTCTCCCACGTAAGGAAGAAGTCGCCGTTGTACATGCCCTTTAAGTCAAGGCGTTTTATCTGCTCTATAAGTTGTTCAAATGTGCTCATATAGTCTCCCCTTTTTTATTTGTCGAGCTGCCTGTAGCATGTTGGCAGCGCAGCATAAACGGCGGCGCATTTTACAAGGTCAGCCTTCCACGTCTTTTCGTTGGGCGCGTGCGCCTGCGCCTCTTTGCCCGGTCCGAGGCCAATGCAGGGTATGCCGAACCTGCCCATAATCGATACGCCGTTCGTTGAGAACGTCCATTTGTCTACGACGGGTTCGCCGTAAAGCCCTGAAAACGCGTTGACCATAGCCATGGTAGCGCTGTGGTCTGCCGGTATTACCCATGTCGGGAAGTAACAGTCGGTAGGATATACAAGGTTCGTATACGACGGCCGGTCGTATTTGTACATCGATACCTGCGCGTTGTATTTTTTCACCGACGGCAGCCGCCTTATCTCCTCCAATGCGGATTCGTACGTCTCTCCGTCCGTCAGCCGCCTGTCTATAGAGATCGCGCAGCTGTCCGCCACGGCGCAACGCGACGGCGACGTGAAGAATATTTCTGATACCGCAAGCGTCCCTTTGCCTAAGAATTCGTCGTACTTTAGCTTGTCGCCCAGCGCGCGTACTTCCAGCAGTATTTCCGCCATCTTGTATATCGCGTTGTCGCCGCGCTCGGGCGCGGAGCCGTGGCAGGATACTCCCTGCACTTCAACGCGTATCTCCATCCTTCCGCGCTGCCCGCGGTATATATGTCCGTCCGTGGGTTCGGTGATTACCACGAACTCAGGTTTGATACCGTCCTCGTTTATTATGTACTGCCAGCAAAGGCCGTCGCAGTCTTCTTCCTGCACCGTGCCGGTTACAAGCACAGTATAACCCGCTAATAAGCCCAGCTCTTTCATTATCTTCGCGCCGTAAACCGCGCTCACGATGCCGCCCAGCTGATCGGAAGCGCCCCGCCCGCCTATCTCGGTGTCCGTCTCATAGCCTTCATAAGGGTCAAAAGTCCAGTTGCTCCTGTTGCCTATGCTCACCGTGTCTATGTGCGCGTCGAATGCTATTATTTTCGGGCCACCGACCATAGTGCCCAGTATGTTTCCCATCGGGTCGATTTCAACCTTATCAAACCCCACAGCCTGCATTTCTTTTTTTATGCGCTCGATAACGTTTCTCTCGCCGCAGCTCTCGCCCGGTATGGCTATGAGGTCGCGCAAAAAACGCGTCATCTGAGACTCGTAGCTCTGCGCTTTACGTTTTATTTCGCTCCAGGGAATTTCGCTTTTCTCGAGAATTGCCATTGTATGTATGCTCCTTTTAGTAAAATGACGCTGTTGCCTATAAATCAATTTTGCGGTTTAATGTTTCGCTGTTCGTGAAGAGTTGAAATAATTGAGTTACAAATTTTTTTTGGTTGCCAAAATATTATTTATGCTCAAAATATAGCACTCATGCAGCAAGCTGTCAAGCAAAACGCCTGCCTTTAAGCTTTTCGACGCGATGTTTCAAGGCATAAAAAAAGAAAGGCCCCACAAGATTGGTAGCCTTTCCGTTCATATCTTCTGTTGATTGTATATCAGCCCGCTGTCACGGCTTCTTTTCGCTTTTCATCGTAAGCGCGATGCGCTTTCTTTTAAAGTCCACATCCAGCACTCTTACGTTTACGATATCTCCTACCTTGACTACCTCGGAAGGGTGCTTTATAAACCTGTCGGCCATCTGCGATATGTGCACAAGGCCGTCTTCGTGTACGCCAATGTCCACAAATGCCCCGAAGTCAATTACGTTGCGCACCGTGCCTTTCAGCTCCATTCCCGGCTTTAAATCCTCCAGCTTAAGCACGTCTTTGCGCAGCATGGGCTGAGGCAGGCTTTCTCTCGGGTCGCGGCCCGGCCGCTGAAGCTCGTCCACGATATCCAGCAGCGTAGGCACTCCCACACCTATCTGCTCGGCCAACGCTTCCGCGCCGGCGGCTTTGAGCTTTAACGGCAGTATGGAAAGCTTTTTCTTTCTCACATCTTCCAGCGAAAGCCCGCTTATGGACAACAGCTTCAATGCCGCGCCGTAGCTTTCCGGATGAACGGCGGTATTATCAAGCACATTGTCGCTCTCCGCCACACGCAGGAACCCCGCGCACTGCTCGAACGCCTTCTTTCCCAGTTTGGGAACGTTAGTCAATTCCTCGCGGCTTTTAAAATGCCCTTTTTGCTCGCGGTACGCAACGATATTCTTCGCCGTCTGGTTGTTGATGCCCGCGATATGCGAAAGCAGCGAATGCGACGCGGTATTTAGGTCTACGCCCACCGCGTTCACGCAGTCTTCCACGACGGCTCCCAGCGCCTCTTCCAGCAGGTTCTCAGGCATGTCGTGCTGGTACTGCCCTACGCCTATCGCTTTGGGGTCGATCTTCACAAGCTCGGCGAGCGGGTCTTGCAGCCTCCGCGCTATCGACACGGCGCTGCGCAGCGAAACGTCGTATTCGGGAAACTCCTCGGCGGCAAGCTTCGAAGCCGAATAGACCGACGCCCCCGCCTCGCTGACCACCATATATGATGCGGGATAGCCCATGTCCTTTAAAACGGACGCCACAAACTCTTCCGACTCCCGTGAAGCCGTGCCGTTGCCTATCGAGATGGCGGTTATGTTAAACCTTTTTATCAGGCCTTTGAGAATTTCGGCGGCTTCGGCCACCTTATTCTGCGGCGGCGTAGGATATATTACGGCCGTGTGCAGCACTTTGCCCGTTTCGTCCACTACCGCGAGCTTGCAGCCGGTGCGGTACGCAGGGTCGAGCCCGAGCACGTTTTTCCCCTTTACGGGAGGCTGCATAAGCAGGTTCTTTAAGTTTGATGCAAATACTTTTATCGCTTTCTCGTCGGCTTTTTCGGTAAGCGCGGCCCTTATTTCGCGTTCCAGCGCAGGCAGTATCAGCCGCGAGAGCGCGTCCTCGCCCGCAGTCTGCACAAGCGTTGAACTCTCGCTCGTGCCTTTTATATACGCTTTGTTTAAAAACACAAGCAGCCTTTCCTTATCGGCCTGCACCTTGACTTTCAGTATTCCCTCGCGTTCGCCCCTGTCTATCGCGAGCACCCTGTGGCCCGCTATCCTGTAAACTGGCTCGGAGAAGTCCCTGTACATGGCGTAAAGGCTGTCCTCTTCGCAGTCGGAGGAAACTACGACGTCCCCGTTGCGCCAGATATATTCCCTGAAAGTCTTTCTTAAATCGGCGTCGTCGCTTATTATCTCCGCTATTATATCCGACGCGCCCTGCATCGCTTCTTCCGCGGAATGCACGCCTTTTTCTTCGTTTATGTACTTTTGGGCTTCATTAAGAAGACTTAATGAGGCGTCCTGTAAAAGTATAGCTTCGGCGAGAGGCTCCAAGCCCTTTTCCCTAGCAACGGAAGCGCGCGTCTTGCGCTTTGGCTTATACGGCCTGTAGATGTCCTCGACTTCCGCCAACGTCTTTGCGTTCTCCAGAGCTTTTGAAAGCTCGTCCGTCCATTTTCCGGCTTCCGTTATAGAGGCTGCAACTTCTTCCTTGCGTTTTTCAAGATTGCGAAGATAACCAAGCCTCCCTGTAAGCTCGCGCAGTACCTGGTCGTCCATTGAGCCGGTCATCTCTTTGCGGTAGCGGGCTATGAACGGTATGGTATTTCCGCCGTCCACGAGCGAAACTATGTTCTTTACATACTGAGGAGGGGTTTTGAAATCTTCGGAAAGCGTTTTTATAATGTCCAGTGGTTTGTTCTCCTTTTGCTGTTATTCATGCAGCGATATTATACCAAAAAGCGATTTAGCACGTCCATATACAATTACGCCGCTTTTAAAACGAACATTATGGCAAAGGTAAAATAATTGAGGCAAAAAAATGATATGGAAACGGGCGCTAAATAATGTTATAATATGGCGTATTTTCAGCGTATATCATTCATTTTTCAGCTTTGCTTAAACCATTATCATTTTCATAACAAATCAACAGAGCATCGAAAGGACTATAGCGGCTATGACCGAAATAAACGAAACCCTCGATTTAATACGGCGCATAAAAGATAATATAGCAAAAGTCATCGTCGGCAAGGAGCGCGCAATCGAGCTCGTACTCTGCGCTCTTATCTGCGGCGGGCATGTATTGATAGAAGACGCTCCCGGCCTCGGCAAGACTACTTTAGTTTCGGCGCTCGCGCGTTCGCTTAATTGCAGCTTCAAGCGTATACAGTTCACGCCCGACGTGCTGCCTTCCGACGTAACCGGCTTTACGAGCTTCAATTTGAAAACGGGCGAGCGGGAGGTAAACTTCGGCGGCGTGATGGCGCAGGTAGTGCTTGCCGACGAAATAAACCGCACGAGCCCTAAAACACAGTCCAGCCTGCTGGAGGTAATGCAGGAAGGCCAAGTCACCATAGACGGAGTGTGCTACAGCGTGCCGCAGCCGTTTATAGTGCTCGCCACTCAAAACCCGGTGGAGCATGTAGGCACGTATCCGCTGCCCGAAGCCCAGCTTGACCGCTTCCTGCTGAAAATCTCTATGGGCTACCCTAAGCGCAGCGAAGAGCTTGACATATTAAAGCGCAACAAGGGCTCAAAGCCAATAGAAGCGCTTACCGCCGTGGCAAGCGGAGAAGACGTAATGCGTTTAAGGGAGCTTCACGCCGGTATAAAATGCGCCGAGCCTGTATTGTCGTATATCGTTTCGATAGCCGAAGCGACGCGCGGCAACCCTAAAATCTCACTGGGCGTAAGCCCCCGCGGTTCATTAGCGCTGATGAACGCCGCAATGGCAAACGCAATGCTAAATGGGCGCGACTATACGCTTCCCGACGACATTCAATATATGGCCGAGCCTGTGCTCGCGCACCGTATAATACTCAATCTGCAGGCTAATCAGGACAAGGAGACGCCGGAAACGCTGCTGGAAACGATACTGCGCGGCATAAAGGTGCCTGGGGTGTCATGAAGCTTTTCAGATGGATATACTATTCGTTTATGGCTATAGTCTTCATTGCGGGCATATACTCCGGCCTGCGTGTATTTTTCATTGTCTTTTTAACGCAGCTATTAACCGTATTATCCGTGCTCGCAATAAGTCTTTGGACGGTTAAGACGTTCAAATTCAGGCAGGAGCTTTCACATAAAAGCTGCGTAAAGGGCGAAGAGGTAACGCTGCAGCTTGAGATCGCCAATGAAAGGCCTTTTCCGCTGTCGCTTATCGAAGTGCATGTAGACGTCGTATCATACGGCGAAAACGTGCAGCTCGTATTCAGCGTTGCGCCTTACTCGGGCAGGACGTTTAATATACCCATAGTTACGCCTTACCGCGGGCGGTATAACGTAGGCATGACAAAGCTCAAGATAACCGATATATTCGGTCTTATTTCTTTTCCATTTGATATGCGCTGGTTCTCGTATTACCGCATGCCCGAGCTTATTGTGCTACCAAAGGCGCAGATGCCCGCGGCGGTATCGTACGACATACCCGACACCAAACTGTTTGGAGACGCTTACCTCAAGCAGGCGGAGCAGGGCGACAGCGTTTCGGGCGTACGCCTTTATCACCCGGGCGATTCTCTGCGGCGCGTGCATTGGAAAAAGAGCGCGCAGCAGGGCGAGATATTTATTAAGCAATATGAGTACCCGGAAAAGGAGCGCGTGCTGATATTCGTAGACACCAGCACGCACGGGCTTACCGGCGAAGACGTTCTTATATATGCCGATACGGTTTGCGAATGCGCCGCGTGCATAGCGCTGCACAACCTGTCCCAGAACCGCAGCGTGCAAGTTGTAAACAGCGCCGATTTTTCAAGGCCGGCAGAATGCGCAAGCCTTGCGGATTTTGAGCGCGTCCGCAGGTATCTTGCGGTACTGCCTTTTGGCGATAAATCCGACCTTTACGGCATGCTTGCAAGATCCGGCCGTGATTTTACCGCCCACGCGCTTTTTGTACTAACCAGAGTAGCCGACAAAGATAGCATGCTGAAGCTTGAAAAAGCGCTTGCGCCCTGCCATTCGGTAACGCTGGTAGCCGTTGGCGGGGTAAAGCCCGGCGGGCGCTTACACACGCTTTATGTCGATGCGGGCGCAAACGCCGCGGAGTCGCTGCAGAGCCTGTTCTAGTTTGGGAGGGACCGATGAAGTTTTTAAAGTCAAAACTCGCCGCTTTCCTTACGGATATGTTCTGCTGCGTAATGCTCGGTGCTTCCGTCTGCTCGATTTTTCTGCCGTCCGCGGGATTTGCCGTAGGCTACGGCGACTGCATTTTGCTGACCATGGCCTGCCTCGGGCTGATTGTATTGTTTACGCGCAGATGGTGGGTGTTCCCCTCCCTGGCTGGTGCCGTTATAGTATTGACGCTGCTCATATCGACCATACTCGATCAAAATCGGGAGCTCTGGGAATACATAGACGGTTTCGTTCGCTGGTGCGCCTCGTCTTACCCCCCAACCTCGCCTTATTCGACGAATGGCAGCATAGTTTTCGTCGAGCTTGCCGTGGCCTTTCCCGCTGCCGCCGTTTCGTACCTTTACTTCCGCAAGCTGTTTTTCTTTCCCGCTCTGCCGCTCGCTGCGCTCGGGCTGCTGATATGGGCGCATTCGGCCAACTCCCCGGCATTCTGGCCCGCATTCTATATGCTTCTTGCCGTAGTCTTTTTATCGATTGCAAAGGCTACGGGCAACCGTATAAATAAGAAGCTGCCCAAGGAAGACGGCATTTCAAGCGCGCTGCTCGTTATGACAGCCATAGTAATAGTGCCCGTAGTCATTTTCCTGTCGGTCGTGATAAGCCCTAAAAATGACGGAGAGTGGCAGTCTAAAGGGCTTTTCAACATGGTCGAAGACATAAGCGACTATTTCGGCTGGGGAGACAGCAGCGATCCGGTACAGGGAAGCTTCAATATAGGCGTATCGGGCTTTTCTCCGCTGGAAAACCGCTTGGGCGGAAACGTAACGCCAAGCAACGAAGTGGTTATGACGGTAATAACCAACTCGCCTATGCGCCTCAAAGGCGCCGTATACGACGCTTACGACGGACAGAGGTGGTATGACGCGGCTAAATTGCGCAGGTTCAGGCTTACAAGTTCAATATGGCAGACTACGCGTGGCGAAGTGTTCGGCCTTCCCAAGACGGCAGGCGGTGAAGCGAAAAAGCTGCTTGACAAGCTAACGCACTCCGCAAAACTCAGTATAGCGTATTCTGAGCGCGGCAGGACACTTTTTTCCGCGGGACAGCTGCAATCTCTTGAGAGCAGGACAATGGACATATCCGGCGTGTTCTTTAACAGGCAGTCCGAGCTTTTCACTTCGGTTCCCCACAGGTCGATGCGCTATATTATCAATACCGTAATATTCAACAGAAACCTGGAGGACTTCGACGCCAATATGACGGCGCTCGAGTCGCTTACGGAAAACGAACCCGACAGCAGCTGGGACGGAATATGTTCAGAATACTTGCAGCTCCCAGAATCTATGCCAAGCAGCGTATACGAGACAGCGGCGCAAATTACAAGAGACTGCAAAACGCCATACGAAAAAGCAAAGGCCATAGAGGACTGGCTCGCAATGAATTGCAGATATACGCTAACCCCTGGTACTCCGCCGGAGAACATGGACTTTGTGGAATATTTCCTTCAAAAGCGCGAAGGGTATTGCGTCTATTTTGCAAGCGCAATGACTGTACTTGCGCGCGCCGAGGGCCTTCCCGCCCGCTTCGTTACCGGCTACGCGCTTAAGAGAAATCCGGCTACCACCGCCGGTAATTCATTCCTTGCCACCAACTCCACCGCGCACGCATGGACTGAAATCTATTTCAAGGGTATAGGGTGGCTCACGTTCGACGCTTCGGGATGGAACTTCGACGAAAACGCTGTGATAGACCAAAACACTACCGGAGGGCAGGTAACTACTCCAACGCCCGCACCGACATCCGACGTGTTATCTGAAAATGACGCCGATGCTGCCGATGGCGGCGGCATGTCCGCTGAGTTTAAAGCGGCGCTGATAGCTATAACGTGCATTGCCGCTGCGCTCGGGCTGTTTACGGCTATTCGCGTACTTCTGCTGACGGGCTCCGGATATTACAGGAGGCTTTGCCGCAAATATTCTACGGCAGGCGAAAGGCTTAATGCCTGCTACTCTAAAATACTGCGTCAGGTTTCTTTCCTCGGCTTGCGGCAGAAAACCGGCGATACGATAACGAGCTTTGCGCGGCGCGTCGATGAGTACCTTCGATCGGAAGAAATGACGGCTGCGTGCATTCCAGTAATTAAAATGCGCTTCCGGCTCGAAGAGCCAAGCGACGCGGATGTGGAAAAGATGTGCGAATTCAGCGCCTCGCTCGAAAAGCGCTTAAGAGAACATCTCGGCTTATCGGTATATTTGTGGCGGCGCATACTGCTGGGGCGTTAGTCTTCTGTAAAATCATAATAAAATCATATAGAACACTTGTACGATATCCCTTTCTGTCTTATAATGGGTAAAGTATGGAAATCTGCATTTATGCAACATTATTAAGGGGATAGCAAATGGTCATTCAAAAAAGGTATAATTACCCGGCAAAGTATTATGAAAAATCCCTAGAAGCGCTTGATACCGCTTTGGGGACGGCTCCGCTGTATAAAAGCTGGAGAGCGTTCGATCCCGGTCCGGACGCCGATATAGACGAGCGGTACACATCGCTGCCGGAGCTGACAAAGAAAGCCATGAGAGAACACTTTCCGCAGGGCCTTGTCCCGAACGGCCGCAACGTCGAGGAAGGCCTCGAAAGGGACGAAATAGAGTATACTTTTACAAGCGGCACTACGGGGGAAAAGGTGATAAACCTCTGGAATCAGGAATGGTGGTACGCCTCCGAAGCGGCTTCGTGGAAGCTTAACGCCCATACGGCGGTGCTTGATTATCCGCAAAGCGATGCGAAACTGGCCAGTTCGCTTAACATTGGCATACACTGCGAAGAAGACCTGCCTATGAGCCACCGCATACTCGGCAGCCATTTGTATCTTAACGAAAAGATAAACGTGATATCGTGGCAGACGCGGCACCTGGAGCGCATGGCGCACGAACTTAACGTTTTCAAGCCCGCCGTGCTGGAAGCCAACCCGTCGCTGCTGGCTCGGCTCGCGTGGTGGGCATGGGATAACGGCAAAGAGCTCTATTCCCCCGCCGCGATAATATTCACATACGAGTATCCTTCCTGCATTCATCTGGCCGCGATAAAACGGGTGTTTTCATCGCCTCTTATCAGCTCTTACGGCAGCACGGAGACCGGTTTTGTGCTTATGCAGTGCGAAGACGGGCTGTTCCATCAGAATACGGACTTCTGCAGGATAGATTTCTATCCGCTTGCCGAGCGGCACGGCGGGCCGGAGCTTGGACGCATACTCGTTTCGACTTTTAACAACCCATGGGCTTGCATACTCAGGTTCGATATGGGCGACCTTATACGCCTGCACCCTGCTGGAGAATGTTCGTGCGGCAGGCATGAAGGCCTGATAGCGGAAGCAGTCGAAGGGCGGGCGGCCAACGCGACGTTCACTACGTCCGGCGACCTTGTGACTACTATGGCTCTTGACAAACGGCTTGCCGATATCCCCGAAATACGCGATTATCATCTTGAGCAGCATACACCCACAAAGTATGAGCTGGAGTTGATGCTTACCGACAAGTCTCAAAGCGTACTTGACAGGGTGCGCGAAGCGCTTATGTCTTTGTATGGCCGGGACGGCGAGTATTCGTTTAGGGTTGTTCCTGGCATATTCCCCGGACCCGCGGGCAAGTACCGCCGCACTCAGGCTAATTTTAAGTTTGACCAGAAGGGACTGTTCGTATGAGCGAAACAAAGCCGCTGTATCTGCTTGCGGGCGGCAATTTCGGCAACACGAGAAGCATGCTGCCCCTGCTTAAGCGCGCTCTTGGTGAATGCGGCGATAAGCCGCACGTCGCGTACATAGGCACCGCGAGCGGCGATAACGTTATATTTTTTAGCATGATGAGGTCTCTATTAAAAGAGGCGGGAGCGGCGAAAACATATTTGGTAAAGCTGGCTAAAAACAATATAGACCTGTCCGCCGCGCAGCAGGCGCTTGAGAGGGCGGACGCAATATTCATATCGGGCGGCGAAGTGGACGACGGTATGCGCTGGCTCGAATTCCACGGGCTCGCCGGTTTTCTTCGTGAGCTGTACGAGCGGGGAAAGCTGTTTATCGGGCTTTCTGCGGGCAGCATAATGATGGGCGCCCACTGGGCGCGCTGGGAAGACCCCAAAGACGATCTGACCGCGGAGCTGTTTGACTGTCTCGGGTTCGTACCTACGACGCTGGACACACACGCGGAGGACGAGGACTGGAAAGAGCTTAAAACGGCGCTTCGGCTGCAAGGCTCCGGCGCTATAGGGTATGGCATACCCAAGGGAGGCATGGCTGTCGCTGACAGCGCGGGCAGCTTAAGCTCCGAAATACCGCTAATAAAATTCGCAAACAACAGCGGCACGGTCCAGCGGGAATAGAACTCTTTCCTATCAAATCTCACGATTTGCTGGGAGCCCCGTTTACCACCCCATCAGTGTGAAAAGGCTATCAATTAAGTGCTGGACGATAGGGTTAAAAGCTCTTGAAATGGCCGGTTTGAAGAACTGACCGGTAGCTGTATAGAGAACACAGCGTAAAACCGGTCACTCCTTCCGGCACTTCGAACCACCTCCCTCGTACGAGGGAGGCATTACAGGCCGTATCGGTAGCTTCCCCTCTCACTCACCCCAACGGGCTATGTTCGCCGAGGACCCCGGCAAGGCAAACGGCGCAACGCACTGATAGGGGGGCTGCCCTTCTGCTCCACATTCAGGCGACCACAGGTCGCCCCAACACACGCTGACGGTTCTTTCATATCGTTTGGACGTCCTACGGACGCCCAATGATTCAACTTGAGAGGGCGTGCATTCCTTCGTGAGGCCATGGATGCATTGCGGGAGAGCGCGGAAGCCCTCCCCTACACACGCCGATGTTGCTATTCCGTTCGTAGGGGCACCCTGAAAGGGTATACCCGCCCGCCCGCCCATTACGTTTCTGGCGGTCAAAGACCGCCCCTACGCGCCATACAGCCGTCGGCGTAGCGTTTAAATATTGCATTGCTCGGGCAAAGTTATCTCCCCGGCGTAGCAGGTATTGAATATGCGGCGTATCTCGTTGAGCGAATTCGTCTGCCCGAGCGCCCACATCAGCTTTGTGACCACCGCTTCCGTCGTCATATCTATGCCCTGTATTACGCCGTAAGAAAGAAACCTTGCACCCACTTCGCAAATAGAAAAGTCGCTCGGCTCATATACGCATTGGCTGCATACCACTACCGCGATGCCGTTGTCTATAAGCATCTTTATTTTGGGAAGCAGGTTACGGCGCACAATATGCAAGCCTCCCGTGCCGAACGCTTCAAGCACTACGCCCCGGCAGTTCATTTTAAGCAGCATATCGAATATATCCGGGTTAGTGCCCGGTATCAGCTTCAACAGAAAAACGTCGGTGGATATCTTTTCTTTGAGCACAGTCGGCGCTTCGCTTATCGCGTTCTTGCGGCAGTCGGTATTCACGTGCAGGCCGTTTGCGTATACTTCACCTAAGTAGGGAGCGTTAACGCTTTCAAATGCTTCGAAGCCCATCGTGCGCACCTTAACGGCGCGGCAGCCGCTCATCACCTTGTAGTGGAACGCTATGCTGACGCCGGGTATTCCTTTGTCCACAGCCTCAAACGCGGTATAAAGATTGTTCCGCGCGTCCGTCAGCATATTGTCTATAGGCATCTGCGCGCCCGTTAACACTACCGGCTTTTTAAGGTTTTGCAGCATGAAGCTCAGCATCGAGGCGGTATATGCCATTGTATCCGTACCGTGCGTGATGATTATGCCGTCGTAATCGTCAAGGCTATCCATTACACAGCGCGCTATAATCTGCCACTCTTCCGCCTGTATGTTTGAGCTGTCCATACTGAGTATATCCTTCGCTGTTATATCAAAGTGGCCGCTCAGTTCGGAAAGATAACCCAGCAGTTCTTTGGCGTTAAGCGCGGGCTTCATGCCGCATTCACTGCTACGCGCGGCTATTGTGCCGCCCGTCGCTAAAAAAAGCACGCTTTTCATATTATTACTCCCAAAAATAGCCGCGGCGCAAAGCGCATGCTCCAAGCACCCCTTATTATATCCTTTTTACGCGGCATATTGCGGCCTTAAAGCTCGTAAATTTCGCCGTACTTTTTGTTTATATAGTCAATATAGTGCTTTGCCGTAAGCTCTTCCCCCGTTACCATCTTTATAAGTTCCTCGGGCTTATATACGGAGCCGTGTTTATGTATATTGTCTTTGAGCCACGAGTGTATTACGTCAAGGTCGCCCTGCCCAATCCTCATATCCAGATCCGGCACGTCTTTTTTAAGCGCGCCGAGGAACTGTGCGCCGTACAGATTGCCGAGCGCGTAGCTCGGGAAATAACCGAAATCGCCGCCGGACCAATGCACGTCCTGAAGTATGCCCTCCGCGTCGTTTGCGGGCTCTACTCCAAGGTAATCCCTGTACTTTTGGTTCCACATAGAAGGCAGCTCGCTTACGTCCGCGCCGTCCTCAAATATCGCCTTTTCTATTTCGTAACGTATTATTATATGAAGGCTGTACGTGAGCTCGTCCGCCTCTATCCTTATCAGCGAAGGCTTTACGTCGTTGACGCCCCTATAGAAGTCGTCGAGCGAAACGTCCCCGAGCTGCGGGAACCTCTTTTTCGCTTCCGGTAAGAAGAACTCCCAAAACGGCCTGCTCCTGCCTATTATGTTCTCGTAAAACCTCGACTGGGATTCATGTACGCCCATCGAAACGCCCGTTGCCAGCGTCGTGCCCTTCAGTTCGTCGGGTATGCCCTGCTCATAAATAGCGTGCCCGCCCTCGTGTATGCAGGCAAACAGCGCCGTCCTGAACTCGCGTTCGTTATAGTTGGCGGTTATTCTTACGTCCCTGTTGCCAAGCTCAGCGGTAAAAGGATGCACGCTTGTATCGAGCCGCCCTGCCTGAAAATCAAAGCCCATGCGCTTAAGTATATATTCACTGAAGCTCTTCTGGTCGGCAGCCGGAAACTGTCGGTTGAAAAATGACGTGTCTGTTTTTACACTGCTGCTCTTTATCTTTCCCAAAAGGCTTAATATGGCGTCTTTAAGCTCGCCGAACACATCGTCTAGCTTCGCCGTCTTTATACCCGGCTCAAAATAGTCGAGCAGCACGTCGTACCTGCTGCCGCTGTAGCCCCAGTATTCAATAAACTCCCTTTTAAACTCTATGAGCTTTTTTAAGTGCGGCTTAAACAGCGAATAATCCGACTTCGCCTTTGCTTCCTCCCATGCCGATTCGGCTATCGAAGCCGCGATGACGTACTCCCTGTATCTATCTTCGGGAATCTTCACGGTGCGGCTGTATTCCCTTTTCTGCTTTTCAACGATACCCTTAACCACGTCGTCCCACTCATTGCCGCTGAAATAGTCGATATAGCTTTTGAGCGCCTCCGAAGTCTGCAGCTTATAAAGGTGATTAGACAGGTATCCCAATACCTCTCCCCTATACTCCGCTCCTTTTTTGGGCATATTGACCCTCGAGTCCCATTGCAGCGCGCCGATAGCGCTTGATAAGTATTCAATATCCTTGAGGTATTCTTTGAATTCTATTAGCTTGTTTGCATAGTCGCTCATATTTTTTATCCTTTATTGTTTTTCGTATTTATTACTGATTGTTGACAAATTAGCACTCCAGAAGTCTTAAACCATTACTGAGTTTTTAGTATTATTTCGCCGTTTCAATGCCGCGTTCCTGTGCAAGCCCGGCACGCGTCAACAACCTCATTTCCCTTATTATGAACGCAGCGGCCAAAACTGCGGCGCTCGCGTCGGCAATCGGCCCTGCGTACATCACGCCGTCGATGCCAAAAAACAACGGCAGTATGATTACCAGCGGCAGCAGGAACAGTATCTGGCGCGTCAGCGATATCAAAAGGCCGACTCTTGCTTTGCCTATCGACGTAAAGAAGTTTGCCGTGACAGGCTGCACGCCGTTTACAAACGTCATCAGCATGAATATGCGAAAGTATCTCTCGGCGAATTTATAGTATGTTTCGCTGCCCTGTCCGAATATGCTGACTATCTCCCTCGGGATTATCTGAAACGCCAGAAACGCTATAACCGAAATTCCCGTTGCGGCGATTATCGCCTTTGTGTATGTTTCTTTTACCCTGCCGTAATTCTTAGCGCCGTAGTTATACCCGTTTATCGGCTGGCACCCTTGGGCTATGCCTATCGTGAACCCGAGAAAAAGCATATTGACTTTTGAAATAACCCCTACGCACGCCAAAGGTATATCGCTTCCGTATTGAGACGCCGCGCCGTAATGCGTGAGCGTGTTGTTCATTGTTATCTGTACCGCGGCCATTGCGATCTGGTTAAAGAACGACGCGCAGCCGAGCGACACTATAGCCTTAAAGTTCTGAAACGACGGCTTAAAATAGCTTTTTGAAAACTTTACCGACTTAAACCTGAACAGATATCTTATCACAAGTGCTGCGGACACGGCCTGCCCTATAACTGTTGCCCACGCTGCGCCCGCTATGCCCATATCAAATACGAATATGAAAATCGGGTCAAGTATCGTGTTGAGTATAGCGCCCGAAAGCACGCATATCATGGAATACGTCGGGCTGCCGTCCGCGCGGACTAGGTGGCTCGCCCCCGCGGAAAAGGTAACCAGGGGGATGCCGAGCGCAGTTATGCTCGTGTAAACCGTGGCGTACGGCATTACGTTTTCCGTCGCGCCGAAGGCATGCAGCAGCGGCTTTAGAAATATCATCATCGCTGCGCCCAGCGCCGTTCCGAATACAGCAAGTAAAAGTATGCCGGTGCATACTATGCGGCCCGCTTTTTCTTTTCTTCCCTCGCCCATACGCAGGCTGAAATTCGACGCACTTCCTATGCCCAGCAAAAGCGCAATAGAGGTGCTGACGGTAACAAGGGGAAACGCCACGTTTGTAGCCCCGTTGCCGTACATTCCTACGCCCTGTCCAATAAATATCTGGTCTACGATATTGTATAACGAATTGACTAAAAAGCTTATAATGGAAGGTATCGCGAATTTCGGTATCAGCTTATTGATTTTTTCTGTCGCTAACGGATTTTCACCCCTAAAAGTCTCACGGCTTTTCGGAGCCCCCACCTCACTGTTTTTCGGGGCGGCGTTGCGTTCCGCCGTTTCATCATTGGACATATTTAAAGAAACCTCCTGTCAAAAGCAACACAGCAAGCTTTATTATACGCCTTTACCGCAAAATAAAAAAGCCCGACATAGCAGGCTTATTGTTAAACCCGGCTTCACATTATGCGGTTTAACGCGTCAATAAAAAACTCTTCGCCGCGCTGCAGCAGTATATGGCAAGCGCCGTAGTCTTGGGGTATTTTCATCAGGCTGCCCAAAGGAATTCCCGTAAAACTAGCGAGTATCGCCCTGTTTACTGACGTATGCGCGACTATCAGCATGTTGCCTTGGTTTTTCAGCAAGTCGCGGAACGCAGGCGCCACGCGGCCCTTTACATCGATAAGGTTCTCGCCGCCGGGAGGCCTGAAGTTTACTATATCGCAGCCGCGCAGAGCGTATTCTTCGGGGTATTCGTTCTTTATATCGTCCACAAAGCGCCCGTCCCATTCCCCGAGGCTTATCTCGCCTAGCGCTTCAACCACGCTTGCTTCCGTACCCGTATATGAGCATATTATCTGCGCCGTTTGCTTCGCGCGCATAAGTCCGCTGGAAAACACATGGCTTATATTAAATCGCTTAAGCGCTTCTCCTGCGCGATGGCAAAGCGCCAGCCCTTCCGCGCTCAGTTCCACGTCGCACCGGCCAATGAGCCGTTTGCCGGAGCTCAGCTGAGTATTTCCATGGCGCATTAGCAGTATGATGCGTTCAGCCATAGGTCAGCGCTGCCCGCCCGCGCGGATCTGTATCATCTCCGCGGCTATGCTTACGGCTATCTCGGCGGGCGTATGAGCCCCTATGTTAAGGCCTATCGGCGAATGCACCCGGCTTATATCGCTCTGCGTAAAGCCTTTTTCCAACAGGCTCTTATACGACGCGTCCCTCTTTGTCCTGCTTCCTATCATGCCTATATATCCCGCATCTGTCCCAAGCGCCTGTTCAAGCACTGTCTGGTCGTGCATGTGCCCTCTTGTGACTATTATTATGTAGCTGTTTGCGTCGACGTCCAGCTTTTCCAGCGCGCCCTCGAACGGGCATACTACCAGCCTGTCGGCCTGCGGGAAACGCTCTTTTGTCACGAATTCCTCGCGGTCGTCTATAACAGTTATGTGAAATTCCAGGCGCTCCAGCAGCGCGGCCATCTCATAGCCTATATGCCCGCCGCCGAATATAAACGCCTTGCTGCATACGAGCGGATCCACCATATATTTTCTGTCGCCGGCGTCTATGTAACGGCTCCTGTAATCCAAATACGCTTTGACGGCGTCTAAATCGCTCTCGCTTAACTGCCCCGAAGCCTTGCCGCTTTCCGAATGCAATACGAGGCGGAATGTGCCGTCCGGCTCGATTATCGTTATCATCCACGCCTTGTTCCGTTCGCGCCATATTTCTTCGGCGGCCGCGAACGTTTCCCTCGTCTCCCTGTCGGCGGAGTCTATATACTTAAGGTACACGGACACGTTGCCGCCGCATGCCATGCCTATACCGGCGACTTCTTCCTTGTTAAGGCAGAATTCCTTTATGATCGACCGCCTGCTTTGAAATACGCCGGCCGCAAGCTTTTGCACCAGCGCTTCAAGCAAGCCGCCGCCTATGCTCCCTTCGATGCGCCCGCTTTCTCTTATTATCATCTTAGAGCCCAGTTCTCTCGGCGTCGAACCCGAATGGTCGATTATGCACGCAAGCACGACGCTTTCTCCGCCGCTTATGAATTGGTTGACAAGCTCATAAATATTCTTCATGTTGTTACTCCTTCCGGCCGCTTTTTTACTGCGCTTTCCCGCCGGTCAAATATTATGCGCTTTGCCGCGCCGTTTCTTTTTATACTGTCAATCGCATGTAAACTTAGGTTAACATTTCCCACGCAAATCCCATCTTTTACAGGTTTTATGCCGTAAAGCGCTTCGTAAACGGGCTCCATATCCTCCGTATTAGGCGTAAGCTTCAGCCCGATATCAATAATCGCGTCTTCATGCCGCCCTATTAGATTCACCTCAAAATCGAGCACATTATCGAGCGCAAACAGCGCTTCGTCAAAGTCGCGCATCATTACATGACCGCCCGGCAGCGCATGCCTGCCCGCTATCCTGCCTGAAACGATATCCAGCGTTTTAAGCACGGTGCCGCACGGACAAGGCTCTTTAATGATTCTGCTTATGTCTCCCGTCCGGTAACGCACAAACGGAGTACCCAAAGCTGTAAGCGACGTGAATACGACTTCGCCGTATTCGTTGTCCGGAACAATCTCGCCGGTGTCAGGGTCAACAATTTCAAACAGCATGTCCGCTTCGCGCAGGTGGTAGCCGCAAAAAGCCTTGCACTGCACGCCGCCTCCTAAACCCATCTCCGTTGCGCCGTAATGGTTGAATACGCGGCAGCCCCATGCCTCCTCCACCGCCCGCGATATCGCCGCCGGCACGTAATCGGTAGTAAGCAGCACGCTTTTTATGCGGCGTTTGGGCTTTGCTTTGCAGCCCCTTACAAGCGAAAGCACTTGAACGGGCACGCCTACCAGCACATTGGCGTCATATTCGTTTATTGCCGCTATCACCCGCTCCGGGTCATCCACGAATCCGTATTTATAGCCGTGAGCTCCCAGCCTTGCAAGCGCCGCAGAGAGCAGGTCGCCCACGCTTCCCGGTAGTTCTCCCGGCAGCAGTATAAGCACCCTGTCTCCTAAGTCAGCGAGGTTTGCCATTCCGTGATGAAAGAAATCCGTCGTGGCCTCCTGGTCTTCAGGGGTAAAGAATATGCGTTTCTGGCCGCCCGTCGTACCCGACGTAGGTATGCTGGTCACGCGGGATATCTTAGTCTGCGATACGCAGGAAAACGCCATAGGGTCGTTTGCTATATCCTCAAACGTTGTAAACGGCAGCATCGCTATATCGCCAAGGTGCTTTATCGGGTTGTCCGGTATATGCTTTAAACGCTCGCGGTAAAAACGGCTGTGGCGCTTTACTCTTTCTATCGTCTCGTTGACGCGCTTTATCTGATACCGCGTAATATCCTCCCTTGTAAGCGGCGGCCCCGAGGTCCCGTGAATCCTCCGGCTTATCCAACCTTCAAGAGGTGTTACCGGTATCAAGCCTTTATTTTTAAACGCAGTCATAAGCGAGTTATTGTTCATATCATATAACTAAAGCATTATAGCGTGCTTCAGGCGTCCAGCAGCCCTTCCTGTTCCAGCAGCCCGAAGCAGTATTCGCACGTTCGGCCTGTTATATCCCTGCATTTCTGAGGGTCGCTCCCGCCTTCGCCAATCAATCCGGCGCAGGTTAACGTGCCGAACGACTGTTCAAACCATTGCGTAAGCTCATGTACAAGCCGCGGTGCGTCTTTATCGCTGAAAAGCGCGAGAAGGCATGCCCCGCCGCTCAAGGCCCCGCACGCGTCCTGCGTATGCAGTCCGCGGCAAAGCCCGCGCATTGCCTTTATAAGCTCTACGTTTTCGGATTCTTTGTACTCCAGGCCTATCTTCACTATGACCTGAGCGCAGCAATATCCCTGCAACCCCAATTCAAAAGCCCGTTTTGCAATGTCCATGTTGCCCTCCTTTTACGTCTTGCTAATGTTGCCTATATGCATATACCCGTCGTTAGCGCAGGCATATTGCCCTGTTTCCTGAGAATAAATCCCCTGTTATTAATGAAGCCGCGCTTTACTCCGCCTGCATTATCAGACGCATAACGTCTTCTCCCAGCGCGGCCTGAATCATATGCTGTATATCCATAGCCGTATTAAGGCGTTCACTCGCGCGGCGCATGCGTTCGCCCTCGCCGTACTTATTAGTAAGCTGCGACATGCGCTGACGTATATCCACTATGTCCGTTTGCCCGGTTACTTTATCCGCGAAATAGAGTATCGATTCGTTGCAGATTCTGCGCGCGTATTCCGCGCTTAAATCCATATGATTCGCTATCAGCGCCGCGGCTTTCGGGTAACCCATAGACGATAATGCCTGCGCCGCCTTTAAGGCATGGCCACGCTCGCCCTTTTTTATGTCGTGCAGCAAACCGCTTGAGAAGACGAGCTCCGGGTCAACGTCATAGCCCTTTTCCATTAGCGCCTTTGCTATTGTTTGCGCTATGCCGGCGACTTTGGCGCAGTGCGCCCTTACCTTTTCGGAAACGTTATAGTGCCTGTATATATAGTCGCATTCCTCAAGATCCGGCGCGATATGCGTTTCAAGATAGTCAAGCGCCTTATAGTAATCCTGCTTAGAATCTATATCAATAAGGCACGTCTCGTTTCCCATATCAACATATTCCGCTTCTTCCTTATGTCTCTCAAACACGCCTTTAAGCCCGCCGTCAAGCGGCGAAGAAAGCATCTCGTCAATAAGCTCAGATGTGAAAAGCGGAGGATGCCCTTTTCTGTCTTTAAAACACGGATACAGTATTTTAGCGTTGCCTTTCTCAAACCTGTCTTTCAGCACTTCGATAGTGAACGGCTGCGCGAGCGCGTAATCCACTGGCAGCAAAAAGACGCCCATTGTACGGGGCCCCTGACAAGCCGTGAGGCTTGACGGGGTGTAAATATCGTTATTTACGGCGCGCACGCCCGCCTGAATGGAGGCAAACATGCCGCCCGGGTAGTTTTCGTTGTATACGATATTGACAGGCAGCGAGCCTACGGCCTTTGTTATCTCTTCCGCTTTATGCCCCACAACGATATAAATATCGCTTATACCTGCCGATATGAAACAGTTTATCTGTCGCACAACAAGCGTTTCTCCCCCGAAAGGCAGAAGTGCTTTCATCTCTCTCATTCTTGACGAATATCCGGCCGCAAGTATCAGCCCCGCATATGCCATTTCCGTTCCCCCTTGCCCAAGCCGTTAATGTGCTTTTTATTATACCACATTTATCTAGTACAAAAGAACGCCTGTTTAGGACATAAGAATGCCTGTTTAGCGTCCGGTTATTATCGGTGTAAAAGAAAAAAGCCGTCGGTGACGGCCGTATCAGAATTCAGTTGATTAAAAATAAATTAATTAAGGAGGATTATCATTCCGGAAAAGCACTGCCGTATTCTATAGCCTGATCAGACTTGTGCCGCTTTGCTGCCGCTTTCCCGGCACGGCAAATGCCGCTTTTACTCCCAAAAAGCCTCATGACTTTTTGGGAACCCCGACACACCCCAGCAAGCCTCGCGTCTTGCCGGGGACCCCGTACCACCCATAAGCTTAAGGTTTTACGGGAGGAGTAAATACGCTTACGTTGATGTATTGCTGTTAATGCAGCAGGCTCTTAATGGAGTCCGCCATCGATGAAAGTATAAGGTAACAGCTTGTCGCTCCCGCGTCCAGCACACCGCGCGAACGCTCGCCCAGCCTGCTCGCGCGCCCTATTTTTGCTACCATATCCTTTGTGGACTCCCAGCCGCTTTTCGCGCCTTCCTTGAGCGCTTCGAGCGACTCGCCGAAGTCCTTCCCTTCCGCCAAAGCCGCGGAATATGCCTCGATTCCCGGTATCAGCGTATCCAGCAGCGTCTTATCGCCCCGTTTCGCATTGCCAATGTCCTGTATGCCCGAAAGAGCGGCTTTAAGCATGCCTTCAAACGTTTGCGCGTCTATCTCGTCCGCTTTGGATGCAGCAGCCGATATCTCGTCGAATAGCACGCCGTATAAAGGCCCCATGGAGCCGCCTATATCTTCCATCAGCGTCGCGCTTAACACCGACAGCCCTTCGGAAAGCGAAAATTGCTTTCCTTCCAGCCTGTCTTTGCAGAGCGAAAACCCCTTGTTCATATTTATGCCGTGGTCGCCGTCGCCTATGGCCCCGTCGATGTCGCTTAAATATGCGGCATTCTTTTGTATAGTATCGATAAGCCCGAGCACGACGCATCCGGCGTCTTTATTGTTAAACGTCATAAGGCATCACCTACAGCTGCTTAAGTCCCACAGAATCCGCGGGAAAGTCTATGCACTCTTTAAGCTCGTCATCCAGCTTCATTACGGTGAGCGTCACGCCCATCATCTCAAGCGACGTGAAGTAATTGCCTACATAAGCTTTATATACGCTGATGCCCTTCTCTTTGAGTATCTCTTCTGCTTTGCCGTAGACTATGTACTGCTCCATTACCGGCGTAGCGCCGAGCCCCGAGAGCAGCACCACGACTTCGTCGCCCTTAACGAACGGCAAGTCGGGCAGTATCAAATCGAGCATCATCTCCGCAATACGGTCCGCCGTTTCGAGTGGCTGCACGCTCACGCCCGGCTCACCGTGATGCCCTATGCCCACTTCCATACTGCCGTCTTCTATCGTAAAGTTGGGGTGGCCGACAGCGGGTATCGTGCAGGGCGCGGTTCCTATGCCGACGGAGCGCGTGTTGTCTATTGCTTTCTGCGCGGCGGCTATGACTGCATCTAAGTCTGCGCCCATAGCGGCTTTCGCTCCTCCTACCTTCCACATAAGCACTTCGCCCGCCACGCCGCGGCGCTTTTCCCTCTCCTCTTTGGGAGCCGAGGCGCAGTCGTCATTGGCTACGACGGTTTTTACTTCTATACCCGCTTCTTTAGCTTTGCGCATCGCCATCTTTACGTTCATGTTGTCGCCCGCGTAGTTGCCGTAAAGGCACGCAACGCCCCGTCCCGAATCGGCGGCCTTCATTGCGTCTAAAAACGCTGCCGCGGTAGGCGACGAGAATATCTCGCCTACGGCTACGGCGTCGCACATGTTTTTTCCTATATAGCCGACGAACGCCGGTTTATGTCCCGAGCCTCCGCCCGTGACTATGCCCACCTTCCCCTTTATGGGCGCTTCAGAGTACTTCAGCACCCTCGGGTTATCGGTTGCCGCTACTATATCCCTGTTGGCTCTAATGAAACCTTTAAGCATGTCTTCGACAACAAAATTCGGATCGTTTACTATCCTGTTCATATGCCGACGCCCTCCTTTTTAAACTCAGTATGTTTTCTCTACTCGCTAGTCTTTAACGGTTCAATTTAATATGGCAAGGATATTGCATCCTTAGCGCCATAATCCTCATTACTACAGTTGCGCCGCGATAGCCTTTAGGTTAGCAAGGCCGTCTCTGGCGAGCGCTTCGCCCGTAGGCGCGAACGTTCTCCATATCGCGCAGTTGCCCGCGAGTTCCGTAAAGCTCGGGTCGAACGACTCTATCACCAGCGGACCGTCATACCCCACTTCGGCCACCGCCGCAAGGAACTCTTTGAAAGGCACAAGCCCCGTGCCCGGTATGCCGCGGTCGTTCTCATTCACATGTATATACCCCAGGTATTCCTTGCCGCATGTTTTGACGGCGCCCGAGAAGCTCTTCTCTTCCCGTATCATATGGAAGCAGTCAAGGTGCACTTTCATATTGCCCGTGCCTACATCCTTGCAGAACTTAACCGCGTCTTCCGCGATGTTTAGAAAATGCGTTTCAAAACGGTTTACGCACTCTACGCATATAACGACGTTGCCGGTTTCCTTAGCGTACAGGGCAACCTCGCGCATGCACTCTACGCCCCAGTTCCATTCCTCGTCAGTGCGCGGGCGCTTGGTAAGATATCCCCATGCGGCATAGTTGACGCCGCCGAGTATGGGCGCGCCCAGCTCGTTGCATATATCAACGCACTTTTTCATAGCCTTTACCGCTTCGGCGCGCACTGCGGGATCGGGAGATATGGGATTTGTCGCCGGCGTCAACGTAGTCGTGCATACGCATTCTATGCCCACCCGCTCAAGTTCGCTCTTGACTTTGTCAGTCGGAAAAGTAAACGGGTTTGATATCGCGAAGTCTATGACCTCAAAGCCCATATCCTTTGCTTTTTGAATTATCCAGATATCCTTTTCGCCAAAGCTTTCGGCCCATATAAAGCTGTCTACTCCAAATTTAAAATACATAATTTATGCCTCCTATACTGTCTGCGGTACCGCAGGGTTGTTGTTGGCAAAGTTCTGCAATATTACGAGAGGCTCGTAACTGCTGGTGTTAACGATATCTATTCCCTTTTTGGCGGAAGCTTCGGATACGAAGAACTCGTCGCCGGAGATGTCGCCGAATCTCAAAACCCCGGGCGACTCGCATTCAAACGCTCCGAACTTTCCGTGCCCCTGAACCGCGAGCGCGCAGTAGCACGCTTCGTCGTACAGCTTAACGCTCGCTCCGGGCGCGACTGTTACTTCTTTTGCCGCTATCCATTCGTTTGCGTAAGCGACCCATTTTTCCGTCAGCCCTTTTTGCGTTTCAGGCAGAACCTTGGGAGCCCTGAAATACTTCTCCTTATAGTCGGGACGGGTGCTCTCTTCCCAGTCTATCTGAGCAAACAGTGCTTCCACGTCGCCCTTCTCTTCGGGAGGCTGGCAGTCGGTAAGCAGATTTGGCGGGTTTACTTCGCCCATTGTCACGTTTTCCATTATAGTGTTTACGTCGCTGTTCCATTGAGGTTCGTACGTAACGACAGAAGCGGGAGCGTGTATAACGCCCGCGGGAGTGTACCAGCCGGTGCCGAGCTGTATCCTGTAAGCTCTGGAAAGCTCGGTTATGCGCGTATCAAAGTTGCTGTAATTCCGTATGCAGTCTTTTACCTGTTCCTTGGTAGTGGACGGGTCGAATCCGAAATATGTGAGCGGGAACCTTCCGAGGTAAGCGTTATACTGTATAGGGAAGTAATACGCTTCCGGCTTGCCGTGGCGGCCTATGCGCTGCGCAAGCTGTTCGGTAAGGTGCAGGTGATGGAACAGCGGCTTGTCATAATCGTAAAGCTTGGCAAACGTGGGCCATGTGCCGTATCTGCTTTGCAATTCGTCGCCTATAAGGTCGGCGCCCAGCTCTTCCACGGCGTCAGCGAAAAGTATCTTCTCGCCCGTCGCTGCATCAAGCACAAAGCTCATGCCTTCCGTCGGGCCGGTCTTAGGTCCGTTCAGCGCAACGGTGACAGAGCCAAGCCAGCGTTCGCATATACCGCCGCGGTCCATGCCGAACGCGAAATAATCGTCGGGATGAAGCCTTAATCTGCGTCCGGGTTCGTTAAACCCCCTTGGAACCCATGTCGGGGTGAGCTGAAGTACTCCGTTTCCCTTTTTAAATATCTCTTTAATCCGTTCTTTGGACATAAGATTGCCTCCCTTGTTAGTTATAATTATAACGGTGTTGATATTCTTTTCAGCCTATAGTTTGTAGTATTGAATTTGGTTCGCGGCATTGAAAAGATCAATCTTTTGATTGATTACCTTCTTCATCACGTTAATGCTGTCGATATAAAGCTCAAACGGCTCGCGCACGTTTGCGTCGGCGGACAGCGTTTTCCTCAGTTGCTGATAGAAAGCGTCCTTTATATCCGAGGATATGTTTATCTTGTTTATACCGCGCTTTACGCTCTCGGCTATCTCTTCGTCGGGATTGGCGGAACCTCCGTGCAATACCAGCGGAATGCTTACTCTTCTTTTTATCTCGCTTAAAAGGTCGAGTTTGAGCTCAGGCTTGAAGCCTTTGGGGTATATGCCGTGCGCCGTGCCTATCGCTATCGCGAGGCAGTCTATGCCCGTAGCTTCCACAAACCTTGCCGCGTCGTCGGGGTCGGTATATATGATTTCCCCCGCGCCGCCTTCTTTATCGTTGCCCGTCGTACCTATGGTGCCCAGCTCGGCTTCCACGGAGACGCCCAGCGGATGTACCATGTCCACAACTTTTTTTGACAGGGCTATGTTTTCCTCAAACGGCAGATGCGAAGCGTCTATCATTACGGACGTAAAGCCGGTGCGTACGGCGTGCAGCACCTGCTCAAGGCTGGTACTGTGGTCCATATGTATGCATACCGGCACCTTTGCCGCGTTTGCGGCGCTTACACAACTTGCCATGAAGCTGTCGCCCTGAAACTCGAGTTCTTTTGGATGCACCGCCAATATAACAGGCGCTTTCTTTTCTTCCGAACATTCAATAACTGCCTTTAACATCTGGCCGGTGCCTATATTAAATGCCGGTATTGCGAAATTGCGTTCATTGGCTACCGCCAATATCTCCTTAATGTTCACTAACACAGTTGCATTCCTCCAAATTTTAAATTATAATCAATACTGGCATAAGCCGACATTTTTTTCAAAAAGCTAGTAGCGGCTGTCCACGCCGCTTTTGTTTTGGCTTATAGTAAATTCTTGCGCCGATTTTCATCTATGCATTTCTATATATGATGGCGTTTGTTTGCTTTTCCTGCGCTATTTATATAGCGCTTCATTTCGGTTAGAAGCAGCCCCTTTAAAGGGCCGCTTCTAACCCCTCATTCATTCTTCCGATTCCCTCATAATATTAACGCTACTTTTTATTTTAGATACTGGTCAACGTTGTCGGGTGTAACCAGCGTGAAGGGGATCATTATCGTCTTATCAACAGTCTTTTTAGCGATGATGTCCGGTATAAGCGCTATAGCGGCTTCTACCTGAGCTGCGCCGTCCTGAAGCACCGTTGCGCGGAGCGATCCGTCTTTAACCATCTGGAGCGGACCGGCATTGCCGTCTACGCCGATGCAGACTATGTCTTTGCGGTCAACGGAGTTGCAGTAAGCCTGAACCGCGGACGACATGTCGTCATTGTCGCAGATGATGGCTTTGAGCTCGTCGCCGTACTGCGTCAGAGCGTCCGTAGCAAACTGAACCGCTTTGTCAGCCGACCAGTCAGCCGGGAAATCGCCAACGCTTTCCCACTTGTCGTTCTTGCCCATGATGTTCGCGATGCCTTCGCCCCTCTGAATCTGAGCGGAGTTACCAACGATACCCATCATATGAGCGTACTTGCCGCCGTCCGGAAGCTGCTCTATTACGAAGTTAGCCATTATCTCACCGGCCTCAACGTCGTCGGAACCAACGAACGAAGTGGCAAGGTCAGCAGTGTTGTTCGTCATCGAGTTAACAACAACTATCGGGATACCTGCGTCTGCGCAGCGTTTTACAACAGGCGCGCTGCCTTCGCTTTCAGCGGGAAGCAGTATAACGAAGTTTGCACCGTTGTTTATGGCGTCTTCGATCAGGTTGACCTGCGTGTTAGGATCGGTAAGGCCGTCATAGAGCTGCCAGTCGGCAATCGTTCCGTCCGCTTTAAGAGCGTCAAGGGCCTTTTTGGCTGCGCCGTTCAGCGTTGCATGGAACGCGTCCACTGTGTTCTTTGCGATATAGGCTACGTTGATTTCACTGGCAGCCGGCTCCTGTGAAGCGGGCGCTTCAGATACGGGAGCTTCCGAATTTTCGGGTGCCTGTGAAGCCGGCGCCGACGGCGTAGCCGTTCCGGAGCATGCCGCAAAAGCCACAACCAGAAGCAACACAGTTACAAGTGCTAATACTTTCTTCATTTTGTTTCCTCCTAGTATTTTTTTATCTTAACCCTTTGGGGGTAAAGAACTTTTATCATTTGTTTTTCCCGGATTATGAGCGTTTTCTGTTTATAGTCATATCCAGCATGACGGCGCCTATTATCAGCAGGCCTTTGAATATCGTCTGCCAGTACGACTCGATGCCTATAAGGTTCATGCCGTTATAGATAAGCCCTATTATTACTATGCCTACGAGCGTGCCGGGTATTGTCGATATGCCGCCAGCGAACGAAGTGCCTCCTATTACGCAGGCCGCAATGGCGTCAGTCTCGTAGCCCACGCCTATATTAGGCTGCGCAGCGTTTATACGGGCCGTCATTATTATTCCCGCTATTGCCGAGAATGTGCCGCTTATTACATACGTGAGTACGCGCGTCCAGAATATGTTGACTCCCGAAGCTCTTGCGGCGTTTATGTTTCCGCCCGTTGCATATACGTAGCGTCCGAATTTCGTCCAGTGCATCAGTATGTAGGATAAAATCGTTACGCCGAAAAGTATCAGTATCGGGTAAGGTATCGCGTCGAACAGCTTGCCGAGGCCTATCTGCGTAAACGACGGATTGGCAAGAGCGAACGAGTATCCGCCCGACAGCACGTACCCGAGGCCGCGGATAACGAGCTGGCTCGCAAGCGTCACGACGAACGGGAACATGTTGAATCCCGCAACGAGCAGCCCGTTGAGCAATCCCAGTATTCCGCACGCAACTACCGCGGCGATACACGCAAGCAGGTTGCTGCCCGTAAGCTGCAGCACGACTCCTATGGTAGTACTTGCAAGCGCGAGCATGGAGCCTATCGAAAGGTCGATACCTCCCGCCGTTATGACGAACACCATACCCATCGCCAGCACGCCGTTCAATGCAACCGTAGAGAGCACGTTTGTAATGTTGCTTATCTGCAGAAACTTAGGCGTAGCGATCGACAGTATAACAAACATGCCTATCATTACGAAGCCAATTCCGTAACGTTTCATAAAAAGACTGAAATCATGCTGATCCATACCGAGGATCCTTTTTTCTTTCTTTGCCTCCATGGTTTCCTCCCTATTTTTCACCAAATTCTTTTGCCAGTATATATTCCTGGTCTGCCTTGCCTGAAAGTATATCTTTTCGGAATATTTCTCCGTTGAGCCTGCCTTCGTGATATATGAGTATTCTGTCGCTCATGCCCATTATCTCCGGCAATTCTGAGGAGACCATTATTATCGCCATTCCCTCTGAGGCAAACTTGCTCATCAGCGCGTGTATCTCAGCCTTCGCGCCGACGTCTACGCCCCTTGTCGGTTCGTCCATGATAAGCAGCTTGGGTTTCGCCATTACCCACTTTGAAATGACTACCTTCTGCTGATTGCCGCCGCTCAGTGAGTACGCCTCGGATTCGATGCTTGCCATTTTAACTGTAAGCGTCTTTGCGACTTCCTTGCATTCAGTCTTTTCCCTTTTCTGGTTCAGCAGCAAGCCTTTCTGCCTGCCGCGCAGATTGGGAAGCGATATGTTTTCACGTATCGACCTGAAAAGGCACAGGCCGAAGCTTTTTCGGTCCTCGTTGATCATCGCTATGCCCTTGCCTATAGCGTCCCCGGGGCTTTTTATCTTCAGCTCTTTTCCGTTTAAATACATCTTGCCGCTCGAAAGAGGATCAAGCCCGAATATGGCGCGCATAGTTTCGCTGCGTCCGGAACCGACGAGCCCTGAGAGGCCGAGTATCTCTCCGCTGCGAACTTCAAAGCTGATGTCGCTGAATCCCTTGCCGGTTAACCCTTCCGCCTTGAACACCACGTCGCCTATCTCGCAATCGACTTTGGGGAATATGTTCTCTACCGTACGCCCGACCATCATCGATATGAGATCGTTGGACGTTATATCCACAACATTGCCCGACCCTATGAATCTTCCGTCGCGAAATACTGAATAGGAGTCGCATATCTGGAATATTTCTTCCATGCGGTGAGATATATATATTACCGTTACACCTTGCTCTTTGAGGCTGCGTATGGTCTCGAACAGCCGCTCGGTTTCCTCGCTGTCCAGCGAAGACGTCGGTTCGTCCATTATTACAAGGCGCGCGTTGCACGACACGGCTTTAAGTATCTCTATCATCTGCATCTGGGCAAGCGTAAGCTGTTCCATAAGCATCTTGGGATTAAGGTTCAGGTTGTATTGTTTAAGTATCTCGGCCGCCTTGCGGTTGGTTTCCCTCTTGTTCAAGAACGGCAAATGCTTAAACGTGTCTTCGCGCTTTAGGAATATGCTCTCGGCTATCGACAGATAAGGCTCGGGATTCAGTTCCTGATGTATCATCGATATCCCGGCTTTTATAGCTTCGGCGGGGCCGCTGACGTTGTACGATTTTCCTTCAAACGTTATTTCGCCCGCGTCCTTGTTGATAAGGCCGATTATTATTTTCATCAATGTCGACTTTCCGGCGCCGTTCTCGCCTAAAAGCGCGTGTACCTGGCCTTTTTTAACACGGAGCTGAACGTCCTGCAGCGCGAGCGTTCCGCCGAACGCCTTGTAGATGCCTTGACAATCCAGTATATATTCGTAATCCTTTTTCACGTTCTCGGCCAAATATATCACCTCACCTTAATATTGTGCTTGCTACTTTCTCCCCATCAAAGCGGCCTTTTTAAGCTCATCCTTGCTTGAGAGATACGCTTCCTTATAAAGCCCGTAGTATTCGCTGTACACCTGATGGCGCTGCGGGTCAGGAATGATCAGCTCGTCTTTGTAACTTACCGCGGCCCGGCAGGCTTCCTCCAAGTCCGAATACACTCCGGCTCCCACGCCCGCCGCAAGCGCCGCACCCATGCCGGCTTGTTCGGTCGTTTCAGAAACCCTCAGCGGTATGTTGAATATATCCGCCTGCAGCTGCAGCCACGGCTTGCTCCTTGCTCCCCCGCCCGACGCCACGAGCATTTCCGCTTTAAAGCCAAGGCTTTCGCATATTTCTATACACTGCATCAGAGAGAACGCGACGCCTTCCATAACGGCTCTCGTAATATGCGCGCGAGTTGTTCCTATATTTACG
Organism: Bacillota bacterium; assembly: GCA_023415915.1. GTDB lineage: Bacteria > Bacillota > Clostridia > Christensenellales > SZUA-584 > DTFZ01. The sequence continues at coordinate 40,043 of JAEZIZ010000003.1, forward strand.
CCGAGGAACATGCCGCTTAAATTCGGGTTAACATGAGGCGTCCGCTCTCCGTTAAGATACGGCAGGAATACCACCCCGCCGCTTCCCGGCAGGACGGCGCCGACTTCCTTGTTCAGCACGTCATAGTTTATATCGCCTATTATCCTGTGCCACCATTCAAGCGACAGCCCCGCCGTCATCGTCGCGCCGAAAAGTATCCAGCTTCCCTTTCTGTAACCGCAGAACATATTCGTATTCAGCTCCGGGTTAAGCACCGGCTTGTCTATCTGGAAGCAGACCTGCCCGCTGCTGCCTATATTGACCGTCGCGTCTCCCGGCTTCACCATGCCGTTGCCTATGCTTTGCATTATCTGATCACCGCCGCCCGCCGCAACGGCCGTGTTTTCCGAAAGGCCTGTCTGCTGCGCCGCACTTGCGCACACGCTGCCGGTATTCTCAGTTGTACCGTAGCAGCGCGGAAATAGCCCGGAGGGTACGCTGACGCGCTCAAGTATGTGCTTTGACCACACGCCGCTTATAATATCAAAAGCAAGCGTGGCTGAAGCGTCCGAATAATCTGAAGAAAGCTCTCCGGTCATCCTGAATTTAATATAATCCTTAGGCAGGCATACGTAGCGTATCTTATCGTAGTTTTCGGGTTCATGCCGCCTTACCCACATAAGCGAGGGCAGCAGGAATCCCGTATAAACAGGGTTCATCATATGCTTGCGCACGCCGTCTTTGCCGAACTCTAAACGAAGCTCTTCAACCTGCTCGTCGGAGCGGGCGTCGCAGTGCAATATCGCCGGGCGCACGACGCGGTATTCGCTATCCAACATAACAAGGCCGTGCATCTGCCCGGAAAAACTCACACCTGCAATCTCGGACGCGGGAGAGCCGCATGCCGCAATGGCTTCCCTGACGGTTTCGCAGCAGGCTTTCCACCAGACTTCGGGATCCTGCTCCGCATAGCCTTGGCGGGGAGAATCAAAAGTGTATTCGCGGTGGCTCAGCGCTTTCAGGGCGCCCGACTCATTTATTATTATTGTTTTTAAGCTGGACGTGCCAAGGTCAATTCCCATCAGTAAAGCAACTGCAATCCTCCTGTCAGTTTACAAAAGATGTGAGGAACCCCGCCATAAACGTGTCGCCAAGTCCTATCGTATATTTCGGGTGCTCCATATACCGTGAGGGCACCAAACAAACGTACTTCCCCGTCCGCAGCGATTTCAGCCGCTCTGCGAAAGCAATCCCTGAGGGACTTAAGGGCAGACTCAGCGATTCGCCGCAATCGCTGTATGTGCCGTATTTGCCTGTTCTGGCCCTTGTTGCCGACATCAGGTTGCCCAATGTCAGGCCCTTTTCAAAGTCTGCCCTTCTAAGTTCATCTCCAAAGTACATTGAATAATCCTTTGTGTGGAGTACCATACCCTTAACAGGGTATCTTTCCAACATGAACTCAAGCCCTCCGAGTATGGAAGAAAGACTATCTTTATCTGTAATCATGCCGTGCTTTGCCGTATGCTCAACGAGTTCTTCCTCGTTCATGCTGTATATGTCTATGTACCGCGAAAGCCTTCCAAGCACAAGGTTTTTAAGCTCTGCGTTTAAATAGTGCGCCCCTTCAAGAAATATCACGCAGTCCGGGTTTTGTTCCTTGACCTTTTTATAATGCGCCGAAACCTCGTCAATCCTCTTTTCCATTATGCCGCGGTCAATAATGCCGTTAAATCCCGATACGCTGTATACCAGCATGCGCTTTGCGTTGGCTTCGCAGTAATCCAGGAAGCACTTATCAATGGGCATTATTTTGTGCACCGTATCGTAATCCATTATCAGCCTGTTGGAAACGGGCGTTTCGTATACGGTTCCGTTTACATCTACCTTCTCGCCCTTGGGGTACTGCAGTATCATATGCCGTACGGGCGGCGCGTTCGTCACGCTTTCCATTATCGGGACTCGTCCTCGTTCCGTAACGGTATCCAGGCCCTGCCCGCTCATCTGTACACAGACTTCCCTTGACCTGTCCGTTATGTGTACGAGAACCGGAAAACCTACCGCATTAAGCGCCGCCGCGCCCTGCGCGCATGTCCCGCCGAGAGCAAACGCGGTATTGAACCTGCTTTCCAGGAACTTGCACACTTCGATGTTCGTTATGTCTATCTCTCCGCCCAGCCCGTTAATCATGTAATAGCACACTATGCGCGCAAAAGATTCCATCGAGTCTATCGTATCGCCGGGCTTTAATGCCGGCTCCTCTTTCAGGAAAGCCGATACAATGTCTTTAAACGTTTGGCTGTTCCATTCGATTATCACGTCAAGATCACTCGTGTAGCCCATTATTACGCCGAGGCCGCTTGATTTATGTTTTTGTATGTCGGCAGGCAACTGCCTGTAATACTGCCCGTAGTTGTCACGGTAAGCCATCGGTGCTCCTCCGAGTTTGTCTCAAATCTTTGTTTCCGATAAGAAGTATTCTACGTTGTCCGTTTCTCCGTTTTTTGCTTCGTTCTTTTTTGCGCGGGCAACGAAGTAAAGAAGTATGTCAAGTATTGCCGATATATATATGTGCGACGCCGCGCCGAAGATATAAACGCTGGAGAACTCTATGCCTGTCGATAACGAGTAATCGGACATCTTGGTTACCGGGCTTCCCGGCAGGTCGGTTATCGATATTGTTGTCATGTTCCGTTTCTTCGCCAGCTCAAACGCCTGCAGCACCTGCTTTGAACTGCCCGAATGCGAGATGCCTATCATTACGTCCTTATCCGATCCAAGGTTTACTCCGTTAAGCTGCTGCTCGGGCATAAACGAGCTGTTTGTGTGTATTCCCACGCGGCCGAGCCTGAACGCCAAATCTATAGTGGTCGGTATCGAGTTGCCCGCCGCAACAAGGTGTACCGTGTTACAGCCGAGTATCAGTTCAACGCATTTTTTTAAGACTTCGCTGTCCACATTCGCCTTTGCGTATATTATGTTGGACACGACTTCCTTAAGCACGTCGTCTGCGTTGTCAGGGTCCTTAGGTTGTATGTTGCCGCTGAAAAGCTGCTCGCTGCCCAGATCATGCGCCAATTGCAGCTTCATCTGGTAAAAGCCCTTATACCCGAGGTGCTGACACAGGCGTATTACCGTCGCGTCGCTTGTGCCGCTTAGCTCCGCCAGCGCGGACACATTCAGCCTTATAGCATTTTCAGGGTTTTTCAGAATATAATCCGCAACCTTTTTTTCTGCTGAGAATATCTCTTCGTAATTAGCGCGGATATTTTCAAGCACATGGCTTCCCAGTTCCATATTTATATCCTTTCCGGTCTGCAATATCACCGCAAAAAGCCGCAAAGCACTTTTAGACGTGATATAAAATTTTATTTCATACGAAGGTACATTTTATATGCTTATATTACGATTATAATCACCTGCATGTTCTTTTGTCAATGGAATATAGGCATTGTATGTAATTTTCGTGAAATTTATTTTTATCTCGACCGGATTTTTTGCTTTTTTGCTCCCTTATTCCTCCTCTTTTGGTACCTTTTTATATATTATTATACATTTAATGAAACAAAATTTTATTTCTTACAGTACGGCGAGCACAGTTTACTATGCTTTGGCGTCGAGCAGTTTCTCAAAAAACGACTCGTTCTTCAATATCTCGTCTATCGCCAGTATTGCCGCGCCAACAAGCGCGGGGTCCTCTTCAAACGTGCTTATTCGTATGGATAGTTTACCGAACAAATCGGGCGAGGTGTGCTCTTTAATCGATTCGCATACTTTATCAAGAAAATGCTCGCCCCCTTTTTGGAAATCGTCGCCTATTACTATAATGCTGGGGTTAATGAGGTTAATGAGGCTTGCTATGCCAAACCCAAGGTAATATGCAACTTCGTCCAATATTTTTACCGCGAGCCTGTCGTTGTTTTGAAAAGCGGCGTAGATATCGCTGATACCGCTGTTTGGTTTAAGCACGGTATCGCTTTCCGTGCCAATATACTCTTTAAGCATGTTAAGCATCGCAAATCCGGAAGCGTACTGCTCTAAGCATCCTTTGTTGCCGCATTCGCATTTTCTGCCAGCGCAGTTGATGCTCATATGTCCTATTTCTCCTGCGACTCCCGACCTGCCTCGCATTATCTTTCCGTCCACTATTATACCGGCGCCCAGCCCCTGGCCTCCCATTATATAAAGGAATGGCCCCGGATCTCCGTTCTCGCTGTATTTCTGCCATTCGGCGTATGCCGCCAGATTCGCGTCGTGGTCGATATACAGAGGAACGTCAAGCTCGTTCTGCAGCTCCTTTTTTATATGTATGTTTTTCAGCTTGGGAAACCCCGTCGCTGTAACAAACATGTCCTCTTCCTTAAGGAACGGGCCCAGCACAGCCATGCCGGCGCTAAGCAGCACCTTGTCTCCCAACGCGCGCGTTATCGCTCTGATTTCTTCCTTTATATTTTTGACCGTCTTGCCGACGTCTTCGTTCCTGTCTATGGGGAATTTCTTCAGCATGTGCTGGTTGCCTTTGATATCGTATACTCCGACCAGGAAATATTCCCTTGTGAGCCTTATGCTCAAAAACCTGTATTTTTCACAGTTAAGCTCCAGGCCTATAATCCTTCTTCCGTTCTGTCCTTCAATAAGGCCAGTCTCATAAACAAGGTCGCAGTCAATAAGCTCGCTTACTATATTAGTAACAGTCGCCTGATTAAGGCCGCTGTGCTTCGTAAGCTCAGCCCTTGATCTGATGTTATGCTTTCTCATCAGGTCAACCACCAATGCTCTGTTCAAAAACCTGACGTCAACGAGGTTTTTTCCTTTCCTGGCCATATAGTATTCTCCAATGCCGCTAATTGATAAATTGTTTGATTTGTTAACTTGTTTTATTTGATTATTGTTTTTATTATTTAATATATTTTATTTGATTATAATAGTGCGGTGTGGTTTTGTCAATATCCTAAAAAACAATTAACCTGCCTATATTTCACAGGCAGGCTAGTTAACAATGGAGTTTTCAGTAAATAGTGAGGCTATACATTAATAAACTCAAAATACTCGCTACTGTAAATTGATTATGCTTGCTTTATTTGTTTTACCGCGTTTTTGATAGCTCTTATATGCTCGGGCGTCGTGCCGCAGCAGCCGCCTATAATATTCGCCCCCGCTTTAATGAGCTCGGGCACAAACGAAGCCATGACTTCGGGAGTATCGGGATAAACGTCTCTGCCGCCTTCGCCTACCGGCAGGCCGGCGTTTGCGTGTACGAGTATTGGCTTATCAGGATATGCCGCTCTCATTTCCCTAACTATATCTATCATGCGCTCTATGCCGTTGCCGCAATTCGTTCCTATTATGTCAGCGCCTGCTTCCACCGCCGCCTTCGCGGCGTCTGCGGGAGATACGCCCATCATCGTTCTGTACTCGCCCGATATTGTCTTTTCGAACGTGAATGTGCAGATTACTTCGCACTTCGTATTCTCTTTAGCCGCCTTTACCGCTATGGCGGCTTCTTCCTTGTCGCTCATAGTCTCTATGCATATTGCGTCGGCGCCGCCCTTTTCAAGCGCAGCCGCCTGCTCTTTGAACGCGTCGTAAAGCTGCCGCTCCGTTACGTCCTCCATTATGAGCATCTTGCCCGTAGGGCCAATGGACGCTATTACGTATTTGTCATTGCCCGCCGCCTCGCGCGACGCTCTTGCCGCCGCTTCGTTTATCTCGGCGGTCCTGCCGTCCAGCCCGAAATGCTCAAGCTTAATGCGCGAGCCGCCAAAGCTGTTTGTCTCGACCATATCCGCGCCCGCGGCAATGTAACTATCGGCTATCGCTTTTACGTCCTCAAACCTTTCGATGTTCCAGCTTTCAGGACATTCGCCGGGTTTTAAGCCCTTATTATATAAAAACGTACCCCAGGCTCCGTCCGAGACGAGTATCGCGGTGCGCACGGCATCGGCTATTTTTCCAAGCATAAACAATCTTCCTTTTTACCAGAGTACTGTGGTCCACAGGTAGTTGTACGCCGCCGCGTCGTTCGCCTGCCATTTGCTCTTTACGAGTTCCACGTCCCCGGTAAGGCAGCGGTAGTCCTTTGACTCTTCTTCCCATGGCCGCACAACTCCCGGCGGGCGCTTGCCCTGCGGTATGTTCTGCGGGCCGTGGCTGCCGCGCTTTACCCCTTCGTGCCCTTGCGAGTATACGCCATGCTCCAGCGTATACTCCACGGCGGTTTCAAGGTTTTCAGGTATAATATCGTGCATCATAAGCGCAGTAGCGTCGAGTATATACCCTCCACCCGGCTTCATTACCTCAAACAGCTGCTTTAAGTGGCTGCGTACGTCGTCTTTGCTTCCACGTGCCAGAACGTCGTAGGATAGGCCGCCGCTTATTGCGAATTTGCCTTTAAATGCCTTGGCCGCCGTTGCCGGGTCGCCCTTGTCGAGATGGTATATTATGCTTCCCTCCGGCAGCTCGAGCAGTGCATTGTAATGCGCCTCCCAGTTGCCTTCGCCGTAGAAAAGTATCTGATAGCCTTTCGAGATTATCTCTTCGAACACCGGCTTAAGCGTCGGCCAGAATATCGTGTCGAACGTTTCCTGCGAGAAGAACGGCACGCAGCCGCGATGCGCCCATATAGTTATCGGGACTTTCTTTTCGGGGTCCGCACCGCCGAGAGCGTTCGCCACTATGTGCGGCATCAACGCTTCGCACGCTTTTAATACTTCTTCCGGGCGCTCTATAGTATCTATCGCCGTCTCCATATAGCCGCGGAACTTATCGGAAAGTATATCAAGAGGCGCTTTTATCATGCCCGCGTTTGCGCCCACCAAACCGGATTCGTATTTCAAGGCGTAGGCGGCAGGCCCGAACGCGTTCATGTAATTAGCGTAAGCCAATGCGCCCGATATAAGCGCAACGTTGTGATCAAAAGTCACCGGTTCTCCCAAGGCTTGCAGCCTCGTCGTTGCGCGCGGAAACCATTTGTTGAACAAAAAAGCGGTGGGGTCGTCGCTGAACTCCTCATACTCCGAGGCATGCATAAACAGCTCTTCTTCGGTCGCCGGTTCTCCGAACTGGTTCACGCTGTTCGTGTTTACGTCGACGCCCGGAACATAGAGGTATTTCCACGAAGCGGATTTTGCGACGCCGTAATTGCTCCATATCGCGTTGAGCATTACGGAATCGACTCCCAGCTTTTCTCCCGCCTTTCTCGTCGCCTCAAACGCGAGGTTATAGTCGCACGCCACCTGCTGGTTCGTGTATCCCATATACCTCGCGGCCGCTTCCTGCATCAGAAAGCGCATCGGTATCCTGTCGGGCGTGCCGCAATCCATCGCGCAATAATACCTTGCCGCCCGCTCGTTATACAGCTTTTCAGTTTCGGGATTCTTAAACATATGTGCCTCCTTAATAATCAGCCCTTTCCTTCAGCGGAGGAGAGAAATACTGGTCTAACCATTTAATTATAACGCATCAGCGCTTTACTGAAAAGCGGAATTTTGTTGCAGTGCGGTAAATTTCCCCGGCTTTAAGCACACAGGACGGAAAGTTTTCATGATTTATCGCGTCCGGATAGTTCTGCGTCTCAAGGCAGAAACCCCACCGGTTATGATAAGGCTTCTTGCCGTTTATGTCGCCCAAGAAATTCGACGTATAAAACTGCACAGCGGGCTGGTCGGAATATACCTCCAGCATCCTGCCGCTCGTTTCACAATACGCGCTTGCGAAAAACCTCATGTCGCTGCCTTCTATTACGAAGTTGTGGTCATAGCCGTGCCCAAGCCGCATCTGCGGATGGTCAGAATCTATGCGCTCTCCTATTTTATGCGGCGTACTGAAATCGAAGGGCGTATACTTTGTGGGCGCTATCTCGCCCGTAGGTATCAGGTGTTCGTCGACAGGCGTAAAGTTAAGCGCGTTAAGCAGCAACTCATGGCCTAGTATGTCCGTTTCCGCGCCGTTTAAGTTGAAGTAAGAATGGTTCGTAAGGTTCACTATTGTGTCTTTATCCGAGCTCGCTTCAAACTCAAGCGTAAGCTCATCGTCGTCGCTCCACGTCATCACAACTTTCGCGGTAAGCTCGCCAGGGTATCCCTCTTCGCCGTCGGCGCTTAAATATGTAAGCAGCAGCTTATCGCCTTCTATCTGCGCGTCCCATACCCTTTTGTCGAATCCCAGTTTACCGCCGTGCAGGTGTGAGTACGGGTTTTCATTGCATTCCAAAACGTATTCCTTGCCGTTGAGATAAAACCTGCCGTTTGCTATCCTGTTTGCATACCTTCCCACCGTAACGCCCAAGAAAGGCTTGTTGTCCATATATTCGTCTATCGTTTTGTACCCAAGTACCACGTCCGCCTTTCCCCCGTTTTTGTCGGGAACGACTATTTCCGTTATTGTCGCGCCGAAATTGGTTACAGCAACTGTGTTACCTTTAGCATTTTTCAACGTATAAACAAATACATCCTTGCCGTCTTTGACTGCGACTTTTCGCTCACTTATCATATATTACAGGCTCCTTTTTATTTTATATGAACCAACCGGTTTCAGTCATATATTTATGCCGCGCGACTTTAGAAACGCGCGCACGTTTTCCGGTGTTACGCTTGGGCTGGTAGCTCCGACATGCTGTATTTTCAGCGCCGCCGCGGCGTTTCCGAAGCGCACGCAGTCCTCCGTGTCCATTCCGCTGAGCATGGCGCTTAAAAAACCTGCGACGAAGTTATCTCCCGCTCCGGTGGTATCGGCAACCCTGACGCTGAACGCGGGTATCACGCCGCCTCTGCCGTTGCTGTAAAGATAACTCCCCTCTGCGCCCAGCTTTATTATAATTGTCTTAATACCCGTCTTGTTCGCTATAAATTCGGCCATGCGCCTGGGCCCTGTTTCGCCGGTCAGGTGCTTTGCTTCCGCATAGCTTGGCATAAAGCAGTCAAGGTATTCCAAGTACTTGCGCACGCCCTCGAATCCTATATTAAAGTAATCAGTATTGGCATCCGCGCTGACGGTAAGCCCGCGCTCTTTCGCCGCGTGGAATATGCTTTCAATGCCGCCCGAGTCAAGCGGAGGGTGAAGAAAAAAGCTGCTGTAGTTAAGATGCCGCACGCCCGAGTCAAGCAGCGAATAATCAAAGTCGTCTTCGCACAGCGTCTCGCTGCTTCCCTGTGTAAAAAGGAAACACCTGTCGCCTTCCGAGTTTACCATCACACAGCTTACCGACGTATTGACACCTTTCTTTACGGCGACATGCGATACGTCCACTCCTCGGCTTTCCACCTGCCGCAGAAACTCGCCGCCGAACGCGTCGTCCCCCACCGCGGCGATAAGCGCGACGCTGTTGCCTAGTTGGCTCAAAGCAATGGAGCTGTTGGCTGCATCCCCGCCCGGCATTAATTTTAAGTTGTCTATGCGGGTAAGTTCGGTCTTGAAATCCAGCGTCTTGTACGGAAGCTTTACGGGAATATCGACCATCGCCGTTCCGAGGTTCAATATGTCATATCTGCTCATGCTGCACCTTTATTTCGTTTATCAGGCCGGTTAACTTAAGAGTCGGTAATTTACCTTACTTTTGAAGCTGTATCTTTGCTGTGTGAGCCTTGGCAAACAACGGTATTTCATATATAAAATATCATACGCGCTATCTTGGGTCAAGGCAACGATATGTTATGCCCGCAATCAGAAAACGTACAAACTGGATAGAAGGAGACTTCTTTTAAAAGCATTTAATGTCATTCCGTCAGCTTCGCTTGAAGGAGTGTAAGCGACTAATAGATCTCCCTTCTTCAGAGCATTCTCCATGGGATTCCTCGCAAGCTCGGAATGACAAATGGGGGGGCATCGACACTCTCAGATTGTTTTAACATTCTCTTGAATGATAGCAAAAAAACATACCATGCAATACGGTATGTCTTTAAAGTCAGTCAGGAATAATATTTGCCCCGCTTACGAGTCCAGTTCATACGATACGAGTTTCTTTATATTAAGCGACGGCGCTACGCCTGCAAGCAGAAATACCGCGCCGCTTGCTGCCGCTATCCAAAAAGGTACGGGCAGCGTGTAAACAGACATCCCTGTCGGGTCGGGGTCCAAAAACGACGGCAGCGACGTGCCGGCTATTATGCCCGCAAGAACGCCAAACATTGCAATGGCAAGCATACGTATTATAAATATACGGCCGATATCTTTATCTCTTAAGCCTGTCCACTTCAGCATCTGCCATTCGTTTTTATGCTCCAGCATTGATATCTTTGTTGACGACGCCGTCAGAGCAAAGAAGCAGAGCAGGGAAAATATGCTTATCACAATTAGATACGCTATCTGCCCCTCCTGGCTGTCCCACTTTGCCTGCAATTCGTCGTTTATGTTGTCTATATTGAATCCCAGCGCAGTTATCCCGCGCGACACCTTTTCGGCGCAGCCTATATTGGTTATGCGCGCGCTCGCTTTTGCGCTTCCCTGCTGGCCGGGCGGCAGCAGTGCTTTTGCAGCGGCAACGCTGATATAGGCGGCGGGCTGCTCGTCCTCTTCCTCCGCCGACAGTATGCCGGATATTTTTGCGGTAACGGGTTTACCTTCGCCTGCAATAATCTTTATGCTTTCCTGAAGCCAGTCCACATCGGGCGCTTTAGTTTCCTCCGAATCCGTTTCGTCTCCGAAATATTCGTATCGCATATTGTCTTCTTTGCTCTTGAACTCTTTGCACGCCGCTTCGTTAAGCACTATGTACGGCATTACGCCGCTTTCCGGAAACACGCCTCCTGCCTTGAACTTCCCGGTTAAATATGAAGGATATATGCCAATAAGGTTAAGCTCCGCCGAATAATCGCCCGCTGCAACATTGGCCGGAACTTCGAACACCGGGGTTACCGCCTTTACGTCCTCAATCTCCGACATCTTTGCTATATCGTGTTCGGTAATATCCGAGTCCTGCGACGAAAAGCTCAACTCATAAGGCTGCGATTTCTCCTGCTGCACCACCGCAAGCGCCGTACCCGCCACGCACATGCAAAACACGCCTATAGCCGCGGCCGCGGCGGGAAGCACCGCCCATCTGGTAAGGCTTTTTATTGCGATGCGTGCAAGGTCAAAAATCCTCATGCTGCTTCACCTTTTTCATGCGCGCAACAAGCAGTATTACAAGCACGGCGATTGCCGCACCGCCTACTATAAGCGATATCCACCACTGGCTCGCCTTATCGGGCTCCTCTTCTGTCTCGGCGGAAGCGGGGCTTATTACGGGCGGGTTTATCATTGTGAATATATCGACTTCCTCGGCATACTCCTGCCCGTTGCCGTCCTCGTACTTAAGGGTAATCTTGCCGCTTGTTGTCCCGTATTTATCGTCGCCTTCATAGCCTTCCGTCATGCTTTTCATGCCTATAAACACGTCCATTTCGCCTTCGCCGTCCGTGCCCGGCTCCATGTTTCCTATAAAGGCTACCTCGGAAGGTATAAGGCCGGGCGCCGCGAGTTCGCACCGCACGTTATAGACCATTCCGCGCCCCATGTTCATCACCTGGAACTTTAAAGGCATCGTGTCGCCCGCATTGACTTCGGCAGGGATCTTCGGCGGTTCCATCTTTACATTAAGGGGCTGTGCCACCGTAACCTGAACGGTACCCGACGAGGAAAGCGGCGACGCGTTTGAATCCTCGTAATCTATCGCCAGCGTTATGTTATACCTCTGGGCTGGAGTTTCAAGGTCGACTTTGTAGTCGAGCACTAGGTCAGTGGTCTTGTCCTTTGCCAGCTTGCCAATAAAAATGGTGCTTGTGTCGTTTTGCAATGCGAAGTTCGGGCAGTCGCAGGAAACCGTGACCGTCATGTTCTGTATGGACTTCTTTGTACTCGTGTTCTTAAGCGTTACCGTTGCCTTAAAACTTTCGCCCGCGTTTACGGGCGAGGGATTTATGCTGTACCCGCTTACTATTACTTTAGGCTGCGACTGCGGTTTGGGCGTTGCTTCCTGAGCGTTAGGGTCTTTACCGTCGGTAATCGTTACATATGCCGTAAACGTCTGCTGCACCGGGTTCCCCCCGGAGATTGCCGTGACGTCTATACTCACCGGGTAAACACCGTTTAAGCGGCCCGCGGCAAGTTCGAGATCGAACCGCACAAGATACGACGGAACCGTGGAAGCGCCTCCGTTTACAGCGTTGTTTGCGAGGCTGACAGCCTTCTGATAGTTCTTGTACACAAAAGGCGACGCCGACGTTTCACCGAGCGTGGGAGTAACCGTGATGATATTTCCGTCCACCGCACTCCCCGGATTGACAACAAGCGGAATAATTATAGTCGCTATGCCGCCGCTTACCGTAGGCATATACCCGTCCTTATACGCCCTGTCCATACCGTCGTATACGTTTACGTTGTCTATCGAAAGAACCGCGTCTCCCCCGCCGTTTCCGCCTCCTATACCGCCTTCGCCTTCGGCAAGCGCCGCGGCGGGCGCAATGCAAAGTATCATTATAGCAAGAATAATACTTAGTTTTCTCATCGAATGTCCTCCTGAATTTTTCCGTGGCTTAACGTTATCAGCCTCTCCGCGTCCAAGGCCGGAGCCGCGCAGGTGAAGTAGAGCGCCGTGCAGCACCCGTATTCCCAGACGGCATGCATAGTGCCCGCGAACTGTTCGGTTTCCCTTTCGGACAGCGGCGCGAGTATATCATGCAGCAGCAGTATTTTCGGCCTCGCAATTAGCGCCTTGGCGACAGACGCTATCTGCGCTTCAAGCGCTGTCAGCTGTGAAGGGTAAGCATATGATATGTGCGCTATGCCCATAGTTTTAAGCTGCTCAAGTGCCGCTTTCCTGCGCTGCGCAGCCGGAATTCCCCTTGCGGCAAGCGGCAGCTCCACGTTTTCGAGCACCGTGAGCCCATTAAACAGCGATAGCGTTTGCGGCACGACGCCTATATACTTGTTGCGGAAGCGGGCGGCCATATCCCCGTCCATTTCATGCAGCGCTTTGCCCATCACAGTGACGCTGCCGGAGCTCGGCGGCTGCATGCCGACGATAAGCTTCATCAGTGTCCGTTTACCGCTGCCCGCCGGCCCGCGTATTATAACGCGCTGGTTCTCGCTTATATTAAGCGTGATATCGTTTACGGCGCGCTTTGCGCCGGGATACATCTTTACGACGTTTTTCAGCCTTATTACTTCACTCATTCGTTGACCGTAGCCTTTTTAACATTATTTCATTGCCCATTACGACGCCGGCGCCGCGGGAGGAGTTCCCGGGTCTGCGGGCGGCGCGGGCGGCGCGTATACATACGTAACGCTGTCTATCGTAGGATATTCATGGTATTCAAACTCAATCGGGTCGCAGAGCTCTATTCCGTCAAGCGAATAAATATGCCTGTACGTACGCACCTTAGTTCCCCTTCTGCCTTTAGCGTACACGTACGTCGGATTAGACGCGTCCACTATAGTACCGTCGGGCGCTTCGGTAGGCACTTCTACGGTGTGCGTTTTACTGCCGGGAGAGCCGTAGCGCCCCAGGTTTTTGAACGTATAGTCGTATATCACATTGCCCCATTCGGGATGTTCGGGGTCAATAAGCGGCGGGCCGTAAACCTCCACAGTAACGTTTTTGTCTTTCGGGTTAACGTACGAGACCAGGAAATAAGGCAGCGTTCCCGTGTTCTCCAGCACCAAATCGAGGTCTGGCTTTGTATTGAGCGTGGCGTCCAGCCCAAGCGGCACATAGTCGGACGGTATAGAGTGGTGGAACGATTTGGCTATCTTGAGCCCCGAGCGAATAGCGGCGTTGAATGTCGTGCTGCCGAGCTGGCAGACGCCGCCTCCCACCTGCGGAGAATAGCCTCCGTTTTCTATGCCCGACGCTTTTTTCCAGCCGACTGTCCTTGCGGTGGAATCGTTCCTCGGCCCGGCAACTTCGTTTATGGAAAGCTTCTGCCCCGGCTGTATCACGTTACCGTTGATAAACGCCGATATTCTTGCCACGTTCCAGTTCCTTCCGTAACTGTAATGGCTGCTGAAGCTCGACGACCACGACGCGATAAGCTGCGTGTTGGCCTTTATGCCGTCCAATTTGAGTCCCGGCTCGGTGACTTCAACTGGCACGGTTATCGTGGAAAACTGCGCGCTATTAACCTGCGAGATTATCTCGTCCGTTACGGCCGCAGTATCCGCTTTAAGCCCCGTCTGATGCGGCTTATAGAAAAACCGGGCTATGTTCGCATCGGGCGGTATATAATCCTTCTTGTATCCCTCGTCGTCGTTATAAAACTTGTACCGCAGCGGTATAGGCATTTCCTCGTTGGGTATGCGCACAAGCTCGGGGCGCTTGTATTCCCTGCCGTGCGCAAGCTCTTCTACCATCGCGTTTATATCGGGCTGATAAGCGGTTGCCGCGCCGCTTTCATCAACCGTATAGCCCCACGGCATAAACTCAAATCCGGCGTCCTTTGGTTCCTTATCGAGCGCCGTTTTAAGTTCCGCGAGGTTTCCCGAAAGCTTGTCCCTGTCGACGGTAAGGCTTACCGTAAAATTCACGCCTTCCGCCGCCGCCTTTTTGAAGGCTTCAAGCCGCTGTTCAAACGTGCCGCGGTGTCCGTAGCTTGCCGACTGCGAAACGATATCCATATAATCGGTGCCTACGCTGAAGTCTTCCGCGCTGAATTCATGTACTTCGCCGTTAACGTCCAGCGAGAACTTGACTTTACCAAGCATGCCCGCTTCCAAATCCGCCGTGGCAGAATGCGTCTCGTCCTTTGTCTTGCCCGATACGTCTATGCCGTTTATCGAAACACCCTTTACAACCGTGCCGAAGTCTAAAATGCGCACGGCGTCGCCCTGGCCTCCCAGCAGCAATACTGCCGCAACCGCCGCAGCCGCAACAAACACGCATGCCGACACTATAAGTATTATCTTATATTTCTTTTTGCCTCTTTGTTTATTATCCTCTCTAATGCCGATATCCACACCGCTTTCTCCTTTGCTATTTGACAACCGTCAGTACGCCGCCGTCCATTTCGCAGACGGTATCGCAAAGCTCGTCGATGTCCGCCTGATTGTGACTCGCGAGCAGCATCGTCTTTCCCTTATCACGCAGCGATTTTATAAGGCTGCGCATCTCCGCTACGCCGCTTTTATCAAGGCCGTTAAGCGGTTCGTCAAGCACCAGTATCGACGGGTTTTCCATTATTGCCTGCGCAATGCCGAGGCGCTGGCGCATTCCGAGCGAATACTTGCCCACCGGTTTCTTCATAGACGGGTCGAGCCCCACGCGCTTTATTGTAGAGCGTATGGTATCGTCGTTTATCTTCCTGCGCAGCGAAGCTAGTATCTGAAGGTTTTTCATGCCCGACAGTCCCGGCAGAAAACCCGGCGTTTCGATTATTATGCCAATGTCTTCGGGGAAGTCGCAGTCTTTGCCCACCTGCTTGTAATTGACGAATATTTTACCGCTTGTGGGAATAAGAAAACCGCAGATGCATTTCATCAGCACTGTCTTGCCACTGCCGTTGTTGCCTACAATGCCGTGTATCCTTCCTTCCTCGAAATCGTGGGTGACGTTTTTAAGTACCGTTTCCTCCCCAAACCGCTTTGTCACGTTCTGAACGCTGATGGCTATGTCCATTACACATTCTCCGTTCCACTGAAATTAAAATTATACCTGCGCACCGCCCGCAGAGCGAAAAAGAAACACATCGCTATCAGCACGCCGAATATGACATACGTCTGCCAGAGCCGCGGCAGCAGGTCGTAACCGAAGTTGTGCATGTGATATGTCGCATGATTCAATGGCGACAGCCACCCCACGGCTACGTTTGCCTTATAAATAAGTTCTTCGGGCAGCTGGAACATAGTCTTTAATAGATTAGGGTTTAGCAAAAATCCGTACAGGCTGAATGCGAACACGCTGATTACGCCTGCTAATTGCCCCTTGCGTATGTTGAACGACAGCATGATAAACGACATCAGCAGCGTATACAGCAACATGAGCAGGAAAATCGTAGCCATGCACTCGTAAGGCGTGCTCATTTCGAGCGTCTTTACGAGCGCGGGCAGCGCCACGGCCTTGCCCGCCCCCGAATAGCCGAGTATCGCGGCCGTTTCGCTCCACATGTTGCCTATGAACGAATTGCTCATGCAAATAATCGACGTGGATGCCAGTATGAACACCAAATATATGCCGGTGGCGAGCGTGATATAGAGCGCCTGCCCCGCGAGCCATGTCTTCCGGTTAATGCGCAGAAGGTAGTACGGCGTACCTGCAGAGAGGAACGGCATGTCCGCAAACAGCAGTATGAGCAGCAGCGACGATAATAGTATGGAGTTGCTGTCCCCGAAAGTCCAGACGAACGCCTCGACTATCTGCATTGTCGTTTCATATTCCTTCGCAAAGCGCACCGCCTTGTCGGAGAGCAGAAAGCACAGTATGAAAGCCAAAGCAAACGTTATTATCACGCGCGGGTTTGCGCGCCATTGCCTGAAGTTATATGCGGTTACTGAACATACCTGTTTAAGCCTATACATTCGCAAGCCTCCTTCTCGCGGTCAGCGCGAACGCAAGGCAGACTGCCGCCGTCAGTTCCGCGAGCAGCAGCATTACGCCGAAGCTCCCCAAAACCCACCCTTCGGAGGGAAACAGCCACTCTTTCGGATACAGCACGTACAGCTTATCAAAGTACCTCTCGTGCAGTATTATAAGCACGTAATACAATATGAACGGCGACGCGTACGCCATATATCGGTTCATTGTCAGAGCGGACATCGTAAATCCCACCAACGACCAGAACGCGCCCGATAAAAACAGCGTCGCCGCTATCATCAGTATCTGCGCCAGATACGGCTGCGGCGTCTGTCCTTTTGCGAGCGCCAGCTCCATTGGCGTGAATACGAGATACACGAGCGCATATGAAATAAGTATGCCGAAAAACAGCACCGCGCCGCCCGAAAGCCCGCATGCCAGAAGCTTTGACCTGATATACGGTTTGTACCCCGCACGGTGCAGATACTGTTTTATAAAACCGCTCTTTACGTCGTCCACGAACGCTGACGTAAACGGCAGCGAACACAGTTTGGGAATGGCAAGCGTCACCCACGCCGAAGATAGAGCCTTCTTGATAAACTCGAAGTGATATCCGTTCATCAGAGGCTCCGTGCTCCGCGCTACGTTTATGATGTCTTCGAGCGACGAGAGTATGACGGCTACAACCATACCGAAAAGGCCTATAATAAAGCCGCGTCCTGTAAACGCGCGTTTTATGTCGGATGACGCCGTACGAATTTTAACGTTTCTGTCTCTCATATCGCTTTTGTACCTGCAGTATTATTCAACTGTCAGAGCCGTTTCCCAGAAAATCATTAACTCCGTCGCATATCGCTTTGACGATTTTGTCCTGGTATTCCGGCTTCTTTAAGTTTTTCTCCTCTTTCGGATTAGTGATATATCCGCATTCGACCAGTATCGAAGGCTTGTCCGTGCTTTGCACTACGACAAGGTCCTCCGAACGCGCCCTTCCGCCCGACTCCAGCGCGTCGTTAAGGCGCTGCTGCACTGTTTCGGCAAACTCTTTGCCCTGCTCAGAGCCCGGGGCGAACAGCACCAGCGGGCCGGAAACATCTTTATCGTCGAACGAGTTCATATGTATGCTGATAACCAGGCAAGCGTCGTTTTGCTGTATTATCCTTCTTCGTTCCTTTAAGCTTTCCTGCTGCGTGTTCCCCAGCCCGTCGTCGCCTTCGCGGGTCATAACCACCTGCGCGCCCCGCTTTTCGAGCTCGGCTTTCAGTTTTTTCACGACTTGCAGATTGATATCCGCTTCGCGCGTGCCGTTTGATCCTATCGCCCCCGGGTCGAAACCGCCGTGCCCCGCGTCGACTACTACGCACAGCTTGTCTCCGTCATGCTTCGCCGTTACCTTCGACGCCGCAGGCTTGATTGCGGCGTTATCCGTCTTCTGCGGAACGCCCGACCCCAAGGCTATCGCGCCAATATCCCCTTTTCCCTGAGCTCCGACAAATTCTGCCGAGGCTTCTTCATATACCTTCGCCGCTACCGCGACGGTGGCTATTATGAAGCCAAGCGCAAGCAGTATGCCTGCAAACTTCTTTTTGTTCAGCCGGTATCCCCGCCGGCGCGGCTTTCTTGCATTTGGATGGTTCATTTTTGCCCTCACATTTTTGTATGTTTCCACCACCATCCATAAGGAGCTTTGTATTAATTGAGCCGCTATAATGCATTATTCAGTTCCAAAAGCGGTCTAAGCCGCAGATTTATACAGTACCCCCAAAAATGCGCAAGGCTTTTTGGAGTTTGTATTTACCATATTAACACATTTTATACGCAAATACTTCAACATATTGTAAAAATTATTTAAGTTTTAGTCAGCATCTGCGTACATTAAGTGTGTTCGCCGGCAAACCCAACGGCTTTCCGGGAGCCACTATAAGCCTTGAGTATTAGACGCAGCGGCACTACCGATTTGTTCCATATTTTTTCAAAATTTATTTTGCGGTGGGTTGTCTCGCCGATTAACCGCGGTTTACATGGCGCTTGTATTACCAATCAGGCCCGTGCGGCCTTTGCATTATCGTTCCGTCGAGTGCGTTTATCGTAAGTATCGCCTGTTCGCCCAAATCGCTGTGCATCTGATAATTCTCGTCCAGCGACGCGTAAAGATCGCTGCGGTCCTTGTCCGGAAAGTTTGCGTCATAAGTAATCGTTTCGCTTCCGAAGAAGTCCCATACCGGCACGAATATCAAACGGTCCGGATGATCCTTCCATGTCGTAGGCATGTAACTTAATCTTATCTCGTCCACCTCAATGGAGCGTCCGGTTATGAGCTCCTGCAGGCCCAGCGTCGAGAAGCAGCCTTCTATGGCGGCCTGTATGTTGAATATCTCCATTATGTCTTCAAAGTTTTTAAGCTCTCGAAGGAAGAGGCTGCGAATATTGCCCGGCAGGTTGCGAACGATATGGGGTTCGGATACCTTGACATAGCAGCGGTGCATAAGATGCCGTGTTGCCTGCCCCCGCGTTTCGCACCTCTACGTTTATACCGCCGCCGGGCGACTTGTAAAGCGTTATCTGCGCCGGCTTCTCCTTCCCCGTGTCGGCAAGGCCTTTTATGTATATTCCCCCGTTGTCCCGGTTTATTTCTACGCTCGAAACTCCGAATTCGAGCCCTTCTCTGTTTATTTCCGGAACATTTGGGTTGTCAGAAAACAGTATTCCCAGGTCTATCGGTACCTTCTGCACGGTTTTTGTATCAGGAGCGTTTATAATCGCTTTTTCTATATCCGCTATCCTTTTTTCCAACTCGGCGGCCACATCCACCATTTGCAACTGAACATTTTTACCGGGGTCCTCGTCCGAATTTTTTTCGTCTTTTCCGGCAGGCTGCATATTCTTTGCTTTCTCCAGTTGCCCTTTGAGACGCACCAGCTCCGCCTCAAGCTCCTCGCGGCTCCTGTATGTATCCTCGCCGTAGATTTGCGAGTCTCCTATAAGCGCTTTAAGTACGGCGTCGAGGTACGCCCTATCCACGCTCTGCGGAATAAGCTCGTACAGTCCCCATGTGTCCGTGGGCACAGAAACCCGTGCGTTCACATTTATTTCTATCTTTTTTGCCTCGTCCTTTACGCTGCTCTGCCACGTCGCGGGCGCGGAGAACTTATCGGCTTTGGCTGAATTCCCGGGAGCGCTGCTGGTTATTGCCCTCTCTACAGCATCGCTTGCCTTTGACTGCACAAAAGACTTTTCAGGCGTCGGCTGACAGGCGGTCATAAACACCCCCGCCAGCATGATAACGGCTATGCATACGGCGGTTATCCTGCCTTTCACGCCTGTTCGCGTTATGCCGAACATGCCTTTAATGCGTTTCTCCATTACCGGGCGCCCATCCGCAAGCCCCATAGCGGCGGCCAGCCGGTCAGGCTTTGATCCGGCATATTGCAGCACGGTGCTTATATAATGAAGCCTGCTGTTTTGGCCCAGGGTTTTTATTACGCGGTGATCGCAGGCTGTCTCCATATCCTCGCGTATATATTTAAAGCATAGCTTTACGAGCGGGTTGAACCAGTATATTGTTCCCAATACGTTCGTATTGGCGTTGTTTCCCGTTGTCTTATCGGGTTTGTTTACAGCAGTCTGCGAAGGCGGTTTACTTACGCTGCCGTACTGCGCGTAACCGTCATATGCCGAAGTTAAAGCGCCGGGCGTATAATCATCAGCGCCGGCGGCCGTATAAGCACTCTCGGACACTGCGGGGATGAGGCTTATACCGGCCTCAAAGCCGAAAGGCACAACGAGTTTTATTACCACTACCGCCCACAAGGCAAGCATTGCTGCGGGCGATAAGTGCTTTTTAAGCTTTAGGCGCGCAAGCATGAACTATCCAAACAGTACCGAAAAAACGGCGGCATTTACAAGCAGAGTCGTAATTATGCTTTCTGTCATATATCGTCACCGCCCTTCGCTCGTTCGAGCTTGGCGACTATCTCCATAAGCGCCCGCTTATCCTGCTCGGACAGCGGCGCGTCCTGCGCCATCGCAGCCACCAATCCGCCCATCGAAGAAGCGCTTATACGCGAGAGCAGCGTCTCGCTTTCCTGCCGCAGAGCCTCTTCCCGCGTAATTACGGTATAGTACAGCTTGTCCCTTAAGTTTTTTTCCTCGCAGCCTATGAGTCCCTTTTCCAGCATGATACGCAGATACGAGTGATATGTCTTGTACTGCCAAGCTATATCCGGCTGCTCTGAACGCACGGCTGCAATGATCTCGCGCATTGTCTGAGGCTTCCTGCCCCACATCGCGCGCAATATCGTCCATTCCGCATCCAACAGTTTTTTATCCATAACGCTTCACCGCCCTGATACACATCTCATTTTTATGAGATATTTGATATCTCAATAATATGAGATATTCTCAGCATTGTCAACATTATTTGTTAATTTCCATAATAATTTGATATACTATCATATTTCAGCGCTGTTCAATATCCCAGCCCAGCCAGTTATCCGCGGCTGACTGTCTCCCATTAACCCGTTTCGACGGCATCTCCAGTTTGATCCATTCATGTTTACCGCGCATTTCTTTAAGCCAACGACATGCACCTATGGGACACACAGAAGGGGGCGTCCCTTAAGAAATATGCTATATAACAGCGAGGGCGGTCATTGATTGCCCGCCTCACGTCTTTTTGGGGATCCCGTACTCACACCCCAAAAAGCCTCATGACTTTTTGGGGACCCCGTACTCACACCTCATATGAATCGCATGTCCGTTCGTTCATCCTTGCCGTCTCTCTTCCCTTTCCCGCATACGTTCCAATATGCCCGGCATAAGTATGCCGCTGCCGTCTAGCGCATTTACCATGAATTCTTCTTCATTTCCTTCACTCCAATCATCCATATGTTCAAGCATGTATTCTTCCTGCGCCTTTATAAGCCACGCGGGTACGATAAGCACGCGCTCAGTATCGTCCTTGGCGTTTATGTATGTGGTAACCAGTCGCATTTCCTCGATATTGATGCGCATTTTGCCGCGCTGTCCGTCCAGCCATGCTCCATTCATAAAGAAAATGTGGTAAAGGACACGCTCTTTCATATCATCGAGCGGCATAAGAGTGGTGTTTTCGGCCACACGCTCCACTACCTGCGCCATGCTATCCCAAGAGAAGTATTCTACGCCTTCCTCGCTTATTATCATGCTCACATTCTCCAGATAAAAGGGCGCGCAATATAGCTCAGAGTAATCCTGCTCAGGCGAAAAACTGCCGCCACGCTGCGAAGTCGAGGGTATGCCGCCGCATTCGCGCACAAATTCCACATAGCAGCCGGGTATTGTATGATCTTCTTCTCCTTCCTTGCCGCGTTCCCTGGAGAACATCGCCTTTTCAAAGCTTTTAAGCTGCATCCCTTCTATGCCCAGCTCCTCCAGCACACGAATCGCTCTGTCAGCCGCGGCGCGCAGGTCCATGTTGTTCTCCTGCATACGCTTAAGTCCTTTGTCTACAAACTCACGCTGACTTGCCCAATCCTTCTTCCACGCGTCATTGTCAAATTTTGCATACCACTCCGCTTCCTTCTTTAGTTCTTCATCATACCAGGTAAAATAACTTTCCATGTCCCATCCGCCGCTGATCCCGGAATATGAAAAACCGGAACTCGTGTTTTTCCCTTTTTCATAGCGGTGTGCATAGACAGACCCATATCTTTTTCCGTCCGGCAATTCTATGGAGACGCTAATGGTATTTTCCCCGTACTCCTTTTGAGGTTCCCCTGTCTCATAATCGGTCGAATACGTAAACACCGGCTTCACATACGTGTAAGTATAGCTTTCGGGCGCCTCGGCCATCTTGCTTTCCACCTCTTTGATATATGAGCGGATGGCCTCGGGAGTCTCGCCGTCGCCGCCGTTCAATACATTTTGCAGGCTCTGTTTCAATTCGATAAGCTCTTCTTCATACTCCGATTTCAGCCTTACATTTTCGCCGGTAAAGAATTTCGTTCCCGGCTCGGTAAAATACGCGATCAGCTCATCCACTTTCTCCTGCGTGAATGGGGCGCGCTCGAGCCGCTCCACCGGATATGCCTCCGCCTCGGGCATCAGTATATCCGCATCCACCTCGATGGTAAGATAATCGTTCTTTTCCACCGTTTCCTTCCAATGCTCCTTAACCGAATAAACAGCCGGCTCTGTAACGTCCTTCGCTTCTTCTGTCGGCGGCGCGGTTGTTTCCAGAATCGCTTCTTTGGGTATATCGTCCTCCCTGCGTACTACCGGAGGCGTATCTGGCGTCGGCTGGCAGGCAGAGAGACAGATAATCACTGCCGCCAGTATTGCAAGCACGGCTTTACACTTTAAAATAACGGTCCTCATGATTAATTCCTCCTATATATGCACTGATATCCTATGCAGTCACGACTGCTGCATTCAGCCTTTAGGGAAGTTCTACTCCGGCCCTTGCATCTCTATTACGCCCCCGTCTATCGCGTTCAGCATATATGAGCAGTCACGATATCTTTCTTCTTTTTTAAGATATTCGCTATAGAATCCTGTTTCCGTTTCGAACACCCATGCGGGTACAAGCATCGCCTGATTCGGGTTATCCTTTACACCGATATACCCGACCCGCAGCTCTGCCGTTATCACATAAATCTTTAAATCCTTCCTATACCCGAACGAGTTCTTATAGCGTATCTGGTCTATCAGCCTTTGCTGTATGTCTTCAAACGGCAGAAGCTCCACGTTTTCGTTTACCATCTCTAAGACTTTTGTGCACTCGTACCAATGAAAGCTTTGCACGCCGTCCTCAGTCACCAGTATCGAAAGCTGCTCTATTGAAAAGGGAAAAGAGTACTGCGGCGGCCGCTCGTATTTGTTCCAGCTTCCGCCCAAGAACTGGTATCCTGGTATTCCTCCGCTCTCCCGCATATATTCAAACCTGTAGCCTCCCTTATCGGGGTATTCACGCGACACAGCTCTGTCTGCTCTTACAAGCGCCATATCCTTTATGTCAAGATCCGCTATGACCTTTTCGGCCGCATTCTGCGCGTCTTCCTTTTTCAGGGTTACCTTATCATAAAGCACTCCCATCCCCGTCCATCCCGATTCCTCCTCAGTCATTTCCCTCATCATCGAATCATAGTCCGATTCGGATTTGTACATCTCGTCGTAACCGGAAGAAAAATAAAAGCCCATCAAATCATTGCCAGCTTTATAGTTGTGGATGTATATGCTTCCATCTTTCCCGACGCCGTTTTCCACCATCACGCTTAAGTAATTTCTGCCCATCTCAGTGTCTTCCTCGCCCGTCTTGTGGTCTCTTGGATATGTAAGCGTCGTATCCGTATATATCTTGGGCGAATCGACGGGCGCGGCCGCCTGTTTCTCCTCCAGCTCCTTAAGCCATTCCTTGCTCTCCTCGGTAACGACGAATTTGCCGTCTATCTCCTGCCCCCGCTTTGCGTCGACTATCATCTCGCCGTAGTCCGATTTCGTCATCACGCGCGGCAGGTAAAGCTTTTTCCCCGCTGCGAAGTAATTAACCATGTCGTCTACCTGCTGCTGCGTAAACGCCGTGGGCTCGAGCTTTACGACAGGGTACTTGTCCACATCCGGCAGTATTACGTCCGCGTCTATCTCTATGGTCAGCTTCTCGTCCTTTACCGTATCGCTCCAGTGCGCGGGCGCTTCATAAGGCTTTAGCGTCTCGTCGGGCGGCGGCGTCGCTTCCAGCTTCTCCTCAAGCTTCCCGTCGTTCTTATTCACTATGGGCGGCGTATCCGGCGTAGGCTGGCAGGCGGGTATGACAAGTAAATTGAATATGACGTATAAGAAAACTGCTATACGGAAAGTACCCGCTCTTTTCACGTAACACCTCCGCAATTTTTGTAATACTTTTGTAAATTATGGTATATCAATTTCCTGTCTGTGTCAAGCAAGAATGTAATTGTAAATAATACTTTACAATATTAATTACTGTGTTATATACATTGTCGATGATTGGATAAGCCGGTACTAGAAGATTTCCTTTATGAAATGATACAGCAGAATAGCAATATTGATATATATGCTGAACAGTCCGAAACCGCCCAACACGCCTGTAACAAGCCGCCTTATATTCGTGGACTCCCTAACGCCCGTTTTCTGTATGAGCCAGTCAATGCCCATTATTGCCAGCATCGAAACGGCTATATAATAAGTGCAAACCATGCCGAACACGGCGAGTATCACGGCGGACAGCTGGCCAAAGAAAACGCCTGTGCATCTTGCGCAAACGGGGAATACATATGCGCCCGCCTTAAAGCTGCGCTGGGGCATCTGGTGGCAGCCGCTCCTGTCGCCTATATCCTGCAGCAGCGCTAGAACTGTTTCCCGCAGTTTTGACATATCCTTATCACTCTCGTTCTTGTACTCGTCCTCGTCTTTTCCTTGCCCATGCCGCACAGGCCGCAGAGTATACCCGGAACCGAGAAAAACAGCCAGCCCAAAAAAGCCTTTACGCATCCGAACCCTTTAACTTTTCCTTTCGATGTCGTCTCGGTCACCGCCTGAGACGTTACGTTTGTACTGCCGCACCTAGGACACACCATATCCCAATACCCCTTACATATATTTGATTTCAATCTTACTACAGCGGCGGAAATATGTCACTAAACTTTATTATCGCCAAAAAGATTGACTTTCGATAAAAAAGAGTCGCTAATATTACGCTATGTTGCAATGCATACATATGTTCATTGACGTAATAACTATAATTTACTAAACTGTAATCAAACACTTGCGTTATGAATATCAGTCAACCAAAGGAGGCGGTTTTAATGTCCAAATGGTGGCATGAAAGAGTCGTCTATCAGGTATATCCGCGCAGCTTTGCCGATACAAACGGCGACGGATTCGGCGACATACCCGGCATAATCGAGCATCTGGATTATCTTAAAGACCTTGGTATAGGCATAATATGGCTCGGGCCTGTGTACCGTTCCCCCGACGCCGACAACGGCTACGATATCAGCGATTACCGCGACATTGACTCCAAGTACGGCACTATGGCGGACATGGACCGGCTCATAGAGGAAGCAAGGCGCTGCGACATACGTATCGTAATGGACCTTGTTATCAACCATACGTCCGACGAGCATCCGTGGTTCAAAGCGAGCCGGGATAAGAAAAGCCCCTACCGCGATTATTATATCTGGCGGCCCGGCAGAGACGGCAGGCCTCCCAACAACTGGATAAGCCTATTCGGCGGCAGCGCGTGGGAATACGACGAACAGAGCGGCGAGTATTACCTGCACCTGTTCGCGAAAAAACAGCCTGACCTGAATTACCGCAACCCCAAAGCGCTCGAGGAGATAAAGGACATAATGCGCTTCTGGCTCGACAGGGGCGTATCAGGATTCCGCTGCGACGTTATAAACATCATCTGGAAGTCTTCGCTTGAGGACAGCAAAAAGCTAATAATAAAGGGAAGCGAGTATTACACTTCGCAGCCGGGCGCGCACGAGATACTGAAAACTCTGCGCAGCGAGGTGCTCGGCCGGTACGACTGCTTTACAGTGGGCGAGGCGGTGTTCGTCACGCCTCAGATGGGCAAAGACCTTACCGACGAAAGCCGCGGAGAGCTCGATATGATATTTTCGTTCGAGCATATGGAAGCCGACCAATACTTCATAAAGTGGTTCAAGCGCCGCTTCAACGCCGGACGGTTCGGCAGGGTAATAGCGAAATGGCAGACCGCGCTCGAATGGAACGCATGCTATCTAGAAAACCACGACCAGCCGAGATCCGTCTCGCGTTTCGGCGACGACGGGGAATACTGGGCGGCTTCCGCCAAGATGCTGTGCCTGATGCTGCTTACACTGCGCGGCACCCCTTTTATATATCAGGGACAGGAGATTGGCATGACGAACTTCGATTTTACCGACATGGACCAGATAAAGGACGTAGAATCCCTCAACATATACAATACGGCAAAGAAACTTCATATACCCGCGTTTTACCGCTGGCGCATGATAAAACGCTCGTCGCGCGACAATTCGCGTACGCCTATGCAGTGGAGCGCCGAACCGGGGGCGGGCTTTACAGCCGGCGAGCCGTGGCTGGGCATAAACAAAAACCACAAGTTTATAAACGCGGCGGCGCAGATGAACGATCCTGATTCCGTGCTCAGCTTTTATAAAAAAATGATAGCGCTGCGTGCAAATAGCGACGTGCTTGTTTCCGGCGAATTCCGATTGATACGCGCCTCGGGCAGCCTGTTTATATACGAGCGTGAAAAGAGCGGGCAGGTATACCGCGTGCTGCTTAATTTCGGAAAGCGCACGAAGAAAGCACCCGCAGACGGCAAAGTTATAGTATCCAATTACGGCAGTACGGAATACGACGGAAGCCTTAAGCCATATGAGGCTGTACTGCTGGATGTAACGAGGTGAGAGCTATGATAGAACAAATCGATAAGCTGTTCCGACTTACTACAAACGAGACAAGCTATTGGTTCCGGGTTACGGACTTCGGGCACCTTGAGCATATCCATTACGGCGAGCGGCTTGGAGCCCAGGACCCCGAGGGACTCTTATTAAAGCGCACCGCCCTTTACGGCAGCAGCGTAGTGTACGATCCAAGCGACCCGACATACTGCCTTGACAACATATGCCTCGAATGGTCGGGCATAGGCCGCGGCGACTACCGCCACTCCCCCGCCGAGATAAAGATGCCGGACGGTACATTCACCTGCGATTTTCTATATAAGTCTCACCGTATACTCAAAGGCTTTGTAGAAATGGAAACGCTGCCCTGCTCTTACGGCGAGGAAAGCGACTGCGACACGCTGGAAATAACCATGTTAGACGAATCTAACAACGTGGAATTGCTGCTTTATTACACGGTGTACGCGCAAACTGACGTTATTACCCGCCGCGCAGTGCTCATCAACCGCAACGACAAGCCGCTCGTCATACGCAGGCTGATGAGCATGTCGCTGGATATGCCAGACCGCGGGTTTAAGCTTATTACGTTTGACGGCGGCTGGATAAAGGAAGCGCACAAGCACGAACGTGCGCTGCAATACGGCATATACGTAAACAGCTCGACTACAGGCGCGAGCAGCAACCGCCATAATCCGGGCTTCCTGCTCGCAGAAAGCTGCGCCGGCGAGCAACACGGGCGCGTGTATGGCTTTAACCTCGTTTACAGCGGCAACCATTACAGCGCGATAGAGCTTTCAAATCAGGACATTGTCCGGGTACAAACAGGAATAAATCCCCACTGTTTCGAGTGGACGCTTAATAAGGACGAGAAGTTCGAGACGCCCGAGGCCGTAATGACGTTTTCAAGCGGGGGCTACAACGGCTTAAGCGCGCATTTTCACAACTTTGTAAACAACCATATCGTCCGGGGCGACTGGAAAGGAAAAGAGCGCCCCGTGCTTATTAACAATTGGGAAGCGTATTTTTTTAAGTTCACCCGGGGGCGGCTGCTGCGGCTTGCGCGCCGCGCCCGCCGCTTGGGTATTGAGCTTTTCGTGCTGGACGACGGCTGGTTCGGCAAAAGGAACGACGACAATGCGGGGCTCGGCGACTACAACGTCAACTTAAAGAAGCTCCCGGGCGGCATGGCCAAACTCGCGGACAGAATACGCAGGTACGGCATGGGGTTCGGCCTGTGGTTTGAGCCGGAGATGGTAAATGAGGACAGCGACCTTTATCGCGCGCATCCGGAGTACGCTGTGACTACACCCGGCAAGAAGCCGACGCTCGGGCGTAACCAGCTAGTGCTCGACCTCTGCAACCCCCGCGTGCGCGATTACATCGTAGAGTCTGTATCTAAGATATTGGACGAAGCGCGCATATCCTACGTTAAATGGGATATGAACCGCCATATCAGCGACGCCTGCTCGCCGCTGCTCGAAAACCAGGGCGAGTTCTTTCACCGATATATACTCGGGCTTTACGATATGCTCGAACGCATATTCCGCCCGCGCCCGCATATACTGCTCGAAAGCTGCTCGAGCGGCGGCAACAGGTTCGACCTCGGCATGCTGTGCTATTCGCCCCAGGTGTGGTCGTCCGACGATACCGACCCCGTGGAGCGCTTGAAAATTCAGGGCGGTCTTTCCCACCTTTATCCGCTTTCAACGATGGGCGCGCATGTTTCCGAAGCGCCGCACCAGCAGACCCTCCGAAGCACGCCAATAACGACGCGCTTTAACGTAGCATGCTTCGGGTGCCTCGGATACGAGATGGATTTGAAATACTTGTCGCGCGTTGAAAAGAAGGAGATAAAGGAGCAGATAGCATTTTACAAAGCGCACAGGAAAACGCTGCAGTACGGGCGTTTCCGCCGTCTGCCCGCACTGAAAGCCAACAAGGTTCACTGGCAGTGCACCGCTGCTGACGGCTCGGAAGCTGTCGCGGGGTTTTTTCAAACGCAGGCCGAGGCCAGCGAAGGGTACGATATTCTGCCCCTTGCCGGCTTCGAGCCACATAGCCTCTATTCGCTGCGCACCCGGCCGCAGAGCCTTTTTATAAAGCGCTTCGGCGGGCTCGTAAAGCATATACTGCCACTGTCTCTTAACCCTGAGGGGCTCATACTCCGCATGATAGGCAGGTTTTACCGCCTTACGGACTGCGTTGAGAGCTATGAGTGCCGCGGAGATATGCTGAACTCCGGCGTCCGCCTCAACAACCAGTTTATAGGCAGCTATTACAACGAGCTCACCCGCCTGCTCGGGGATTTCGGCTCTAATTTCTATGTTATTACAAGAAAAGGCGAATAATCGCACCCAAAAAAGCCTCACGACTTTTTGGGGACCCCATATTAAAGGAGGCCGCATTTCTGCGGCCCCCTTAGGCTGTTAAAAAAAGGTACTTATGTCATTCCGATGGAGCGTAAGCGACTGAGGAATCCCCTTCTATTAAGCACTCTCCACGGGATTCAGTCCTTCAGTCGCAAGCTCACCTAAAGGGGACTGAATGACAAATTGGGTTAATCGGCACTTTGAGGAGGCCGCAAATAATACGTCCCCGTAAAACTCTCATCGTAATAGCAAACAAGCGTTTATTTTACTTCTTTAATATCTCCTCTTGAGGCAAGATCGGTTACTATCTGGTCATAGAACTTTTTATCTATCTTGTATTTAAACCGGTAAACGAAATATCCCACTATTATGCATATAAGGGGAATTAAAAACATAGACGTCTTCAATACGGTTATTCCTTCCGGCGTAACGGCCACGCCTCTAGTGTCCGCGTCGTTAATGCCCGATATGATGAGCGTCCATGTTATTATGAGCGTTGCTATGGCGGATCCGAGCTTGTTGATAAGCGGCTGCACAGAGAATGTGACCGCTTCGTTGCGCTTGCCGAATTTCCATTGGCCGTACTCTATCGTATCGGTGAGGAACATCAGCATCAGTATCTGAATGAACCCATCGCCAACAAACAGCAGCACTCCGGCTATGCCTATCGGTATCATGTTCATAGGCGTAAAGAAGAACAGCAGATAAGCGGCAATCACTATAACAGTGGAACTCGTATAAAGCTGCCTGCGCGTAAAGCGTTTGCTGAAATACGGGAACGCCAGCAGCGATATTATCTGCGAAACGCCCAATATCAAAGTGAATGTGGAATATGCGTCCTTGTCGCCGTAAGCATATATGAAGTAATACGTGCCGAACTCCGCCGTCGTAGTATAGCCTATAGAGAACAGCCCCATCGCGATAACAGTAAACAATAGCTGGTCGTTTTTAAATATCGCTTTAAACATGCCGCGTAGCGTGGTCTTCTCTTCTTTTTTGAATATCTGCCTGTTTTCTTTGACGCCCAACAGCGTAAACAGCTGGAAACCAATCATTAAAACAGAAACGGCAACCGCAAATATGAGCCAGGCCTGTTCAGCGCTGCCCACAGCCTCCTCAAGCATGCCGGTAACGGGGATTATACCGACAACCACAATATACATCCCTATATTCGCCCATATTCTCGCAAAAGCTCCTATCTTTTCGCGCTGGTTCTGATCGAGCGTAAGCGCGGGAAGCATGGACCAGTACGCAATATCGTTAAGGCCATACGTTACGTCCCACAATAAATAAAGCAGTATAAAGAACAGCAGGTACAGCGAAGAAGAGGACCATAGGTCGGTGAATAGCAATATAAGGAACACGGAGCTCGTAAGCGCTCCTATAAGTATCGCGGGCTTGAATTTGCCCCAACGGGAGTTCGTATTATCCACTATTACGCCCATAAGCGGATCGTTGAACGCATCGAATATTCGCAAAACCGCCAGCACGCTGCCCGTTACCGCAACCATCTCGTTTGACAGGTCAAGCACCTCGGTCATAAACGTAAGGAAGTATACGCTCAGCAGCGTATAGAACATGTCCCTGCCGATAGTGCCCAAACCGAAAAACCACTTGTTCCGCGTGTAATACGATCCCATCTTATCCTCCTTTATATTTGCCCCTTATACGCAAGTGCATAAAGAAGCATTAATAAAACTAAACGGCCGGATTATGAAAAATACATAACGCTGCTTGAAGCTTATACGGAGGCCGCGTTTGTCTTATACTCCACGGCGCAGTATTTGTCATACATGTCTTTCGTCACTCCGCGGCTTTCTATTACTTTGCTGAAAAATTCCCCGCTGCGCTTTACGGTGCGCTTCTGCGTGGAATAGTCCACATGCACAAGGCCGAACCTCGCCGAAAACCCTTCGAGCCATTCGAAATTGTCGGTAAAGCACCAGTGGTAATAGCGCTTTACGGGGAGTTCGCTTTCCGTAAGCGCCTTTAAGTGTTCGTATATATATCGGCTCCTATATGCGTCAGTGTTGTCGCACGTGCCGTTCTCGGTTATATATATGGGAAGTTTGGCAAGTTTATAGAGCTCGCGGCAGTTTTGAACTATGCCCTCGGGGTAGATCTCCCAGCCGAGATCGTTTACCGGCACGCCATTAAAATACTCCTCCTTAAAGCCTGCCACCGCCGACCGGCTGTAATAGTTTATCGCGTGAAAATCGCAATAAAGGCCTTTTTTGCAGCGCCGGAGCGGGAAGCACGCCTGTCCTTTTAAGAACGATTTTGAAATGCTTGCCTGGAAAACGCGGCGCATCAGCGACGTGCAGATACGGTGCCATAAATTCGCCCTGTTTTTCGGCTCGAATACGCGCATATGGTGAGCGTAGCTTACCTTCGTGTCTTCCTTGCCCATGGCGCGGCGTATGCTGTGTATAAGCTCATAAGCCTTTATATGGCACTCGCGCATGTTGTTGAGCACGCGTATGGTTGACCGCAGAGATTTTCTGCCCGGAGGCCAGTCGCCGAAGAAATACCCGAACACGGCGTATACATTAGGCTCGTTTATCGTTATGTATTCGGCCACTATATCGCCGAACTCTTCCACTACTTTTTTAACGAAATCAAGAAATATGCCCACCGAGGCGCGGTTTTCGAACGCTCCCAAGTTTTCAAACCACAGCGGGTTGGTGAAATGATGGATGGTTAAAAGAGGTTCTATGCCGAGCTGCTTAAGCAGCATAAGTTCTTCGCGGTAGTGGCGGAACTCGGCTTCGTTGAATACGCCCCTTTCGGGCTCGAGCCTTGCCCACTCTATGCCGAGGCGGTAATGCTTTATGTCCATATCATGCATGATCTGAGCGTCTTCGGCAAAGCGTTCGTAGTGCATGTTTGCGACGGAAGGGTCTGAGCCGTCTTTTATGCGCCCTTTTGCGTACCATTCGTACCAGCTGTTTTGCCTGTTCCCGCCTTCTATCTGCGTAGCGGCCGATGCGACTCCCAGCTGCATATCGTCTTTCAGCATAAAAGGCATATACCCGTCCCCCGTAATTTTTTATATATTATAACACATCAAGGATAATAGTGGTACCAAGGCCGATAAAACAAAAAAGGCCGGCTATTGCCAGTCTCCGGGTTTTTGATAAAACTATGAAATGTAATCCTGTCCCTCTTTGTGCAAGCTTGCAGAAGAATCCCGCCTTTTGTATTATCGACAGGGATTCTTCAGCCGCAACACTCTTTCAGACTAAGCTCAAGGAATGACAGAATGTACTTATTGCCAGTCTTTAAATTCAATGTTTATGTTGTATCTTAAGACTTAACCTGGCTCGTTTCCGTCAGTTCCGTTATGCGCACACCGTAATTGTCGTTTATTACGACCACTTCCCCGCGCGCAAATATTTTGCCGTTTACGAGCACATCCACCATTTCGCCCGCGAGACGGTCGAGTACTATTACAGACCCCATGCCGAGCTCAAGTATCTCCCTGATGTTTTTCTTGGTCTTGCCGAGCACTACAGTAACCTGCAGCGGCACGTCGATTATGAGGTCGATGTTGTTTCCAGCCACCGCTTGTCCGTATTTCGAGGTATCAAACGACTGGAATTTGACCTCCTTAAGATCAACATCTTTTTTGCCCTTCTCAATGTAAGCGTCTTTATTAGTATCCGTATCCATAACTAAACCCACGCTTTCCTCGTTACTGGTTATATTCTCCGGCACGTCCACAGGCCGCGCCGGTTCTTCTTCGCCATAAAGTGAGCTTACAAGCTTTTTACCGAAATCGAACGGCATTATCTGCATTATATTGCTTACCAGCATGTCCTCTATTTCCATCCTGAAGCTTATGACAATAGCTACTTCACCGGAATTGCGTCTTTCATTCTTTTCATCGTCCGTCAGTTCCTTGATAACAGGCGGAGATATATTAACCTGAACATGCAAAGCTGTAGCGAGCGCGGTGGAGGATGAGCCTACCATCTGATTCATTACTTCGCTTATCGCGCTCAAATAGTACTCTTCCATTTCTTCGGTTACGCCTTCGCTCGGGCCGTTGCCCATAAGCAGGCTGGTAATAAGCAGTGCGTCATCTTTCTTTAAGAGAAAAGAGTTCCTTCCGTCTATACCTTCCGTGTATTGAACTTCGGTAAGCACTACGGGTTTCTCATAGTCGTCAAGATATTCGCTCCCCCTGCTTATGCTTACCCTGGGCGTGGTTATAACAACTCTTTTGCCGAGTAGCGTAGACAGCGTAGTAGCGGATGTACCCATGCAGATATTGCCTATTTCGCCGAGCGCGTCTTTTTCCTCTTCGCTGAGCATTATATTGTTATTTATTTCAGGCTCCATATTGTTCCCCTCATTCAACGATGTCTGCGTATTCATTCACTGTCTCCTCCTTAAGTATCTCCTGTATCAGCACGGCGTAGTTGCTTCCCTGTAATCCTATTGCTCCTTTGAACTTCGGTATATGCTCAACTTTTATAGTAATGGGATCGTTTATTGTATGGTCGATGCGTATCACGTCTCCCACCTGCGTTCCGAGTATCTCTCTCACCGTTGCACTTGTGGGGTTGAATATGGCCTGCAGCGAAAGGTGTATCCCCGCGAGGCGCGACTCGAAGTTCTTCTTTTCGTCGCCGCTGCGTATTACCCTCTTATCCGAATACCACGCTTTCATAACAAGCGATTTCGCAATCGGCTGTATCGCTACGTGCGGTATGCAAAGGTTGATGATATCCTCCACCTTGCCAATCTTTACGTTCATAGTGATTATGGCGATAGGTTCATTGGATGATACTATCTGCACATACTGCGAGCTCGTTTCTATCCTGTCCAGCGTAGCGGTAACCTTGTTTATCTTTTCCCATGACTCGTTCATCAGCTGAAGTATTCTTCTGATGATGCGGTCCATGATGGATATCTCTATCTCTGTAAACGGCTTGTCCGTGTTGTCGAACTGGCCTGTTCCGCCAAGCAGGCGGCTTATAATCTCATATGCTATTATGGGCGATATCTCAAACAGCACAGACCCCTGAAGCGGCGGCATGTTTATTATCGAAACTATAACAGGCGTAGGCATCGAGTTGCTCAGTTCGGAGAAAGTCTGCTCCTCAATAGATATTACTTCCACTTCGCAAGGGGCTCTCAGCGTACCCGAAAGGTACGTGGACAGCCGGTTGGCAAAATTATCGTATATAAAATGCAGCGTACGCATCTGGTCTTTCGGAAACTTGTTCGCCGTTCTGAAATCGTAAGATTTTATTATCTTTGCTTCATCTTCAGGCGTTTCATCCGTAGCCAGATCCTGCCCCGAGGCAAGTACGCTTAGCAGCTCATCTATTTCGTTTTGAGATAATATATTCGACAATGTATTTCTCCTTCGCGAGGTAGCCAATAAAACTTATCAGGCGTTTTAAATACTATTGTATCACAAAATCGTTAAAATAGATGGTGGTGATATAATCTATCCCCAGCCCCTCGTTCAACTTTTTGACCAATTCCTTGTTAAGTGTTTCCTTTATACTGTCGGCGCGAAGCTCGTCTTCCGTCTTCTCGCGCAGAGAAAAAACTATAATGTCCCTTATCACATGGTTGACTTCCGTCAGCTGCTTCTGCGCTTTTACCAAGTCCGGAGTGGAAATTCCGAGCACGAGCGTTACTTTGACGAGTCGCTCGCTGTTCTTTATATTGGTAACAAAGTAATCCCCCGGTGTATAAAAGCCGTCTTTAGGCTCGCCGGGGCCGGATAAGAACAGAAAGTATGCTGCCGCTCCCACCGCTACCAACGCTATTACGACTATTATAATAACTTTCTTTTTCATATTTCCTCACTTTTTAAGAATACTCTCTATGACAAAATCGACGCGCCTGTTCTTCGCTCTTCCTTCGTCGGTGCTGTTGTCCGCAATAGGGCTGAACTCGCCATGCCCGGCAGGCACGAACAGCGAAGGGTCAAGGGCGGTAGCCTTCGTTAAGTACCTTACAACACTTGTCGCCCTTCCCACGGAAAGGTCCCAGTTGTCCTGAAACTTTCCGTTATGCATAGGCACGTTGTCCGTATACCCTTCAACTCTTATCTTTTTGATAAGCTCAGAGTACTCAACCAATATGCCGCATACCTCCTGCAATATGGCCTGCGCGTCTTCGCGCAGGCTGGCGCTGCCCGAATCGAAAAAGGCTGAATCGGCCATACGCAGAAGCACAGTAAATTCATCGACATATTTAAGTTCAAGTATGCCGCCGAGATTGTTCCTTTCTATGTGGCTCTTGATCTTTTCATACATCTCATTAAAGATTTTGTTTATCTCGTCTGCCGTCATTCCCGATTCCTCAGACAACTCTATGTCCGATGCTCTCGGCGAAGTCGATGTCAGCACGAATTTGCCAAGAACGTCCTTCGTCATTTTGTCGGACGCGTAAGGGTCCAGCGCGGGTATGGCAATTATCTTCATGCCTGAAAGCGATGTCGCCACATCCGACCACTTCTTTGCGTCAACAGAAGAAAATGAAAAAAGCAGCACAAAGAAAGTGAGCACCAACGTGACCATATCGCCGTATGTGTTCATCCACGCAGGAGCGCCTTCCTCCTGCGGCTCTTCGGGCTTTTTCCTTTCACTCATTTTGTGATCTCCCTCACTTCAGGATTCAATTCATGATCCCGTTCTTTTTCCTTTTCTTCTTTCCTTAATTCTTTACGCGCAATAAACGAAGTAAGCTTATCGCGTATTATCCTCGGATTCTCGCCGTTCTGTATTGAAAGCAGCCCTTCTATGTAAAGCTCTTTCTGAAGCGCCTCGGCTTCGCTCTTTGCCTTAAGCTTCTTTGATATAGGCGTAAATATAAGGTTTGCGAGTATGACGCCGTAAAACGTTGTTACCAACGCCACAGCCATTGCCGGCCCCAGCGAATTGATGTCGTCAAGATTCTGCAGCATGATGATAAGACCAATAAGCGTTCCTATCATGCCGTACGCGGGAGCATACTGCGCCATACTGTTTATTACCGCCTGTCCCTGATTATGCCTTGTCTGTATGAAGTAGATTTCCGTCTCAAGTATATTCTTAATCAGTTCCGCGTCCGCGCCGTCAACAATAAGCATTATGCCTTTTTTAAGGAAAGGGTTGTCCATCTCGGCCACAGCATCTTCCAAGGCGAGCAGGCCTTCGCGCCGCGCAATATTCGCGATGCTTATTATAAGCTCTATATCCTCATTCAAGTCCACTTCTTTTTTTGTAAAAGCGTTGTGGTACACATCTTTGAGTGATTTCAGCGTTTTGCCTTGATAGGATATGATTGTAGAAGCAATAGTACCCCCCACAACTATGAAAATAGAAGCCACGTCAAAAAATTGCCACAATTCGCCTTGAAGCAGAATGGAGATGATTATACATATTGCCCCGAATGCCATGCCTACAAGGGTCGTAAGTTCCAATGCCTTTTACCTCAGCTAATTATTTGTCTTCTATCGGACTTGTAGAATATAGCTGGCGCTTATATTCAATGACAAGCCTTTTTATCTCGTTGCATTTTTCGGACACGACAAGTTTCCTGCCCGACGCCATGGATATTACCGTATCAGGCGTCTCTTCCACAAACTCGATGAGTTCACAGTTTACCAAAAACTCTTCGGAGTTCAGCCTATGAACGTTAATCATTAATTAATCCCCCAGTTCATGCCTTTATGCGGGCCGGGAAGCTAAAGCTTCCCGACCCTTCAATGCTTTTACCTCACCATATTAACAAGCTCTTCGAGCATTGAGTCGGTAGTAGTTATTATTCTCGCGTTAGCCTGGAATCCTCTTTGCGTGACTATCATATCCGCAAACTCCGCCGTCAGGTCGACGTTGGACATCTCCAGCGAGCCCGGGTTGAGTTTTCCCGTTCCGCCTTCTCCCGGCGTGTCCAGCACAGGGTCGCCCGAGTTGACCGTCGGCCGGTAGGCGTTATTGCCCGTCTTTTCAAGGCCGTTCGGGTTTGCGAACGTCGCGAGCACCAGCTGTCCCAGCACATGGCTCTGGCTCGTTGCCTCGTCAAGCCCGACCACCTGGCCGTTGCTGCTGATAGATACGTCGTAGTAATCGGGATCGATATAAATCTTCTGCAGCGTCAGATGAGCGCCCGGATCCGTGGCAGCGCATATATTGCCGCCTGCATCTCTGTACACCGGAGCGCCGTCTGCGTCTATCTCACATCCTTGGACATAGTTACCGTTGGAGTCTACAAGATAGTTTTCCTCGTCGGTATAGAAGTTGCCCGAGCGGGTATATGATATTACGCCCCTCGCGTTGATTATAAAATACCCGTCGCCGTCTATTGCAAGGTCGAGCGTGTTGCCCGTATACTGCGAGGACGACTCCGTATCGAGCACGTCGATGGTCGCGAGCTGTACGCCGAGGCCTATCTGCTGCGGATTCGTACCGCCGGTAGTAGGAGTGCTCGCCGAAGCGGGCGCCACCGTCTGGCTGTATATATCCTGGAATACTACGCGGCTCGTCTTATAGCCCGCCGTATTCACGTTGGCAATATTGTTGCCAATAACGTCCATCTTTGTCTGATGGGCTTTTAATCCGGTCACGCCGGAATACAATGAACGCATCATAATGTTTATCCTCCGTTAAATATTATTTGTTTGTGCAGGCTCTCCTGCTATTTCGGTTATGCAGCCAAGTTCCACATCCTTGCCGTCCACCACGAGGTAGATATAGCCGTCTTTAACTTTTATCTTTTCGACGGTTCCCGTTATGGTTGTCTCATTGCCGTCCTCGCCGGTAACTTTAGCGGTCACCTGCTTGCCGATAAGGTGTGCGCTTCTCAAAATCTGGTCGTCGATAATGCCGCCTATTTCGTCGTCACTGTCCGCAACGGCATAAACCTTGGACATATCATACGTATCTCCGCCTACCATGAGGCAATTTACGCCGTTTTCCCTTACAACGCCGTCAACCTTGCCGAATATCAGCGGTGCCCCAGGCCTTTCCTGCAGGTATACGTATTTGCCTATGAGGCTGTACGCCTGGCTGGAAGACATGCTCGTGCTGAGCGTGCTTAATTGCTGCAGCATCGTAAACTGTGCAAGCTGCGCGACATAGTCCGAACCGCTGCCGCTGCCCGACGAATCCCCGCCTATCGGGTCCTGATTCGTCATCTGCGCTATGAGCAGCTTTAAAAAGTCGTTTATATCGAGATCGTTGCTCTTGTTCGGAAGCGTGCGCGTCGATGCTTTT
Source organism: Bacillota bacterium (assembly GCA_023415915.1). Lineage (GTDB taxonomy): Bacteria > Bacillota > Clostridia > Christensenellales > SZUA-584 > DTFZ01. The sequence continues at coordinate 78,498 of JAEZIZ010000003.1, forward strand.
TGCACTTCGTCATACATAGTTGCTGATGTTACTGCGTTAATATTACTCATTGCTTACTTCCTTTCACGCAAGATATTCGACGTAGCTGCCGCCAAGGTAGAAGTCGTATCTTTCCTTCGCGGAGTCAATCGTACCTTCTGTCGTCTGTTCATAGGCAACGCTGCCTTGAGAGTTTCTCCTCTCGTACTGCCCCGCGCTCTCTCCTGCGCTCTCATGCCCCGACATCGTATTGCTGCTTGCAATATCGACAGTCGTCACAGGTATACCTTTTTCCTTAAGCATGTAATGCAGGTTTGACGACTGGTCCAAGAGCATTGCCTTGACGGACGCTTCCTCCGCTTTGATCTGAACCTTTATGTTTCCGTCCTCCATGGTGAGCTTTATGCTCACTTTTCCCATGAAATCGGGCTTCAGATCAATGTCGAAATCGTACTTGCCTTCCAACGCTCCCGTTTTTACCCTGTCGACTATCTTTAGAACGCTTTCTCTGACGGCTTCCGGCCTTGCCTCGGTATTAGCCGGTTCAGGCTGCTCAGTCCCAGCCTTGTTAACCGCCGGTTCGGCATTTGCCGCCGCCCCGTTTACAGGCTCCGCCGCAATCCTTGATTCCGGCTTTCCCGTATCCATATTAAGAGTTTTAGAATCCGGGGCTTCTGTTTCCGCCGGCTTGTTATCGGCAAAGCCTTGCTTCGCCGTACTGCCTGCGGTGTCATTGGCCTCTTGCGCGCCTTGCTGTTCAGCCTGTCCTTGCGTTTGTGCTTCCGGGCTTTCGGCGGCTTCCAGGTTCACAGCCATATCCGCTTTATTGGCAGGCTGTAAAACGCTTTCGGCGCCCGCTTCAGCGGAAGCCTGGCTATTGGTATTCTCCAGGGAATCCAAATAATCGCCCACAATTTTCAATATCTCATCTTGCGTCTGCACCGGCTTTTTACCGGTATCATTGTTTTGCAGCGTCCATGCAATTTGTTCGGACGTTTCGCCTGTATTCTGTCCGCTCGCCTGCTGGTTTTCAGTCGCACTCTCGGCTTTTTCCTGAACATTTTGCTGCGGCAGAGGTATCTGCACTGCAGCGTTGCCGTTTTGAGCTTCAGGCTGCTGGTTTATGGGAATTTTATTTCCCTCCCCAATACAAGCTGTGTTGTCCGATTGATAACTTGGCGGTTCGAATCCTTCGAGAATGCCAACGATTCCATAAACAGCGCCCGCTGCGTCGGGAATGTCTGGCATGCCGTTATCCTTTACCTCTTTGTCGCCTTTCTCCTCATCCAGCGGCTGCGCCTTGTCGGCGCTTGACTTGCACGGTTCCTCTGGAGGGGCTTCGCAGTCTTTAAGCTCCTGCGCAAAACCCGGCCCCTTTATGTCCGGTTCCGCACTGTCCTTAACCGGCTTAATGTCCGGAGAGGCGGCTGGCGCTTCGCAGTTTGGAAACGCTAATGCATTGTAAACGATAAGCTTCACCTCTTTCCTGTTTGTTATTTATTTCATCATTTCTGATAAAATCTCAGTTGCAACCGCAGAGTTTATCTCGTCAAGTACTTTGCCCGCCCGTTCGCTGGACATGTATAAAAGCACCTGTGCCATTTCCTGCGGGGACGTAAGTCCGCTTATAGCCTTTGCGGCTTTTTTTACGTCCATCTTTTCATAAATCTGCGCTACCGACGTATAATACTGCTTCTGCTGCTCGCCTACTTTTTCTTCTACGTCTTTTACCTCAGATTCCCGTTTATTGAGATCCTGCTCCTTAGCGTTTAAGTATTCCTCAAGCTTTTTCAGGTCCAGTTCTTTCTGATGAAGTTCTTCTTCCTTTTTGTCAAGCGTTTTTTCGCGCTTGTCGAGCTTTGCTTGCTCGGCGCTCAAATCCGCTCCGCCCTCCGCGGCGGCTGCCGGGGTATCGAGTTCAAGCAGCGAAGCAACTATCTGTTTTGCGCCGCCTATATCAAAATAGACCGCTGCACAAGCGCCGGCGATCAAAACTACAAGCACTATGCTTATGAGTGCTCCTGCCGAGATCTTCTTTTTCTTTTGTACTTTGGCTGATGTCTGTTTTACTGTGTTTTGGTTATTGGCGCTTTTCTTTATATCCAGAGTTTTTCTTGCTTCCGAAGTACTTTTAAGATCAGGAGCTTTCTTTTCATCCATTATTCTATCCTTGTCAGACGCTTGCACGATATGATATGAGATCGTCTACAAGCTTGTCCTGTTCCTTCTTGATTTCATCCATGTATTCCGAGTACTGGTTCTCGCGCACCTTATCGAGCAGCTTTTTTTCCCTTCTCGCCTGAACCAGCTTTGAGAGGCACTTCTCCTTTTCCTTCTCGAGCGATGCAATCTTATCCTGCACGAGTCCCATTACCGCTTTCAGCCTTTCAAAGAAGTGTCCGTATTCTTTAATCTTTACCGCCTGCACCCCAGCTGCCATCGCCTCGCAGTATTCGCCTTTCATTCTTTCAAAGTTGCTGCTTAGTACATCAAGGTCGTTAAGCCTTTTCACAAGTTCGGCTTCGATCTCGCTCATCTGCATCTTATATTGTTTTTCGATGCTCTCCTGCATGTCGTACAGGGGTTGCAGCGTAAACACAAATTGCTTCATTCGACCTCACGCCTGTCATATATTTCGTTTACAAGCCTCATCGTCTCTTCGTATGAGAACCGCTCTCCAACCTGCTGCCGCAGCAGGTCGTTTATAGGCCCTATTAATTCTATCGCTTCATCTATCTTCTTACTTGAGCCTTTTTTATAGGCTCCTATGGATATCAGGTCCTGCGCGTCCTTGTATATCGCCATCACGCTGCGGATAAACGAGGTCTTCTCTCTGTCTTCCCTGGACGTGACGTCGGGCATAAGACGGCTTATGCTTTGAAGCACATCTATAGCCGGATAATGGTTCGCGTTGGCTATCTTTCTCGACAGTATGATATGACCGTCAAGTATGCCGCGTACCGTGTCGGATATAGGCTCGTCCATGTCGTCGCCTTCCACGAGCACTGTATAAAGTCCCGTTATGGAACCGCGCTTGCCTGTTCCCGCCCTTTCGAGCAGCTTGGGCAATATAGCGTACACCGAAGGGGTAAACCCTCTCGATACAGGCGGCTCGCCTATGGCCATGCCTATCTCTCTTTGCGCCATCGCAAACCTCGTAAGCGAATCCATCAGCAGCATTACGTTGTAGCCCTGGTCCCGGAAGAACTCGGCTATCGCCGTTCCCACCATCGCCGACTTCAATCTTACAAGCGCCGGCTGGTCGGACGTCGCCACCACGAGTACGGACCTTTTAAGGCCCTCTTCCTTTAAGTCCTTCTCGATGAAGTCCCTTACTTCCCTGCCTCTTTCGCCGATAAGCACTATTACGTTTATATCGGCCGAGGTGTTCCTTGCTATCATTCCGAGCAGTGTGCTTTTTCCTACGCCGCTGCCGGAGAATATGCCTACCCTCTGCCCCATTCCCAGAGTAAGCATGGAGTCTATCGCTTTTATCCCCATAGTAAGCCGCTCGGTTATGCGGCTCCTTTCCATGGGATTAGGCGGCTGATTCATAATTGGGTAGCGGCCCTGTATCTTAACCTTTCCTTTGCCGTCCATAGGGTTTCCAAGCCCGTCCAGCACTCTACCGCAAAAGTCTTTGCCCACCGCCACGTTGAGTTGGCGTTCTTCCGATACCACATGGCTGTTGGGGCCCGCTCCCGAAAGGTCTCCAAACGGCATAAGCACTACTTTTTTGTCTTTGAATCCCACCACTTCGGAAAGTATGTACTTGTCCCGCTTTTCAGTATATATGCGGCATATGTCGCCAAGCTTTGCTGTCAGCCCTACCGCCTCTACGGTAAGGCCGAGTATCTGGCTTACCCTGCCGCCGTATTCATACGGGTCGGCGTCTTTTACCGCCTCCCGGTACATATCCAGATTACAGAGCTTATTCATCGCTCTCCGCCTTTTCTTCAAGCTGATGCTTTATCCTTGACAGCTGCACCTTGGTGCTTGCGTTGAGAACTTCGTCGTCCGACTCGAGTATGCAAACTCCGTCGCCCACCTGTCCGTCGCAGACGACTTCGAAAGGAAGGCCTCCCGTTTCTCCCACAAGCCATTCGGCGCCGTTTTTGAAAAACCGTTCATATTCGGCTTTGCCAACGTGTATTACCAGCTTTTCGGCGTTCTTCAATTCGTTAATCGCTTTAATAACGATTCCTTCATATATTTTATCGTCCTTTTGGAGTTCGATATTAACTATTTTTTCCGCTATGTCGAAAGCAAGCTGCAATACGCTGTCCTTTAACTCATTGAAAAGATTTTCCTTATATCTTTCCAAATTGGCAAAAATATTCCTGGCCGTGTTCGTTTGTTCCTGCATGTATTTGGTTACTTCGGCCTCAGCGTCGTTTTTGCCCTGATTGTATCCTTCCTGCCATGCCGACTTTCTTATCTTTTCCGCGTTGTCATACGCTTCCTTTATTATCTGTTCCGCTTTTTCAGTCGCGCTTTGCAGTTTAAGCTGCGCCTGCTCGGCAAGGTCTACCTCGGGCTGCTCGGAGCCTTCATGTATTTCTTCCTTCGCCGGCTTTGTTTCCTGCACGGGTATGGGCCGTGGGGTGATAACGACGACAGATTTGTTTGTGCTCATCTGTTCGACCAGCGACTGGTTGATCTTAAACAATTACGTCATCCTCCCCGCTGCGTTGTATGATGATCTCGCCGGAATCGTCAAGCTGACGAATTGTATTAACAATCTTCTGCTGCGCTTCTTCAACGTCTCTGACTCTGACCGGTCCCATAACCTCTATATCTTCCTTGATCATCTCCTGCAAACGAGTAGAAATATTGCTGTATATGACCTTTGCAACCTCCGGAGTCGAGCCTTTGAGCGCAACGGCAAGGTCGCGGTTGTCGATCTCTTTGAGCACGCGCTGTATAGCCTGATTCGAGAGTTTGACGATATCTTCAAATACGAACATGCGCTTCCTTATTTCTTCCACAAGCTCAGCGTCCGATTCTTCGAGCGCTTCGAGCAGATGCCGTTCAGTACCTCTGTCCACGCTGTTGAGTATTTTAACGAGGCTATCGATGCCTCCCGCAGACGTCGTGTCTCCGAAGTTAAGCGTGGAGAGCTTCTTCTCAAGCACGCGTTCCGTTTCCTTGATATATTCAGGCGACGTTATGCCCATGTTTGCGATTCTTGCTATTACGCTCGTCTGTATTTCCAAAGGAAGCGACGCGAGTATCGCAGCCGAATTCTTAGGGTCTATGTATGACAGAATGAGCGCTATTGTCTGCGGATGCTCGTTCTGTATGAAGTTGAGAACCTGCGCCGAATCCGCTTTTCTTATAAAATCGAAGGGTTTGACGCGCAGCGAAGAAGAGAGCTTCATTATAAGGTCGTTTGCGCTCTCAGGCCCGAACGCGCGGTCAAGTATATCACGCGCGTATTCTATGCCGCCTTCGGATATATACTTCTGCGCGATACACATCTGTATGAATTCGGTTAATACCTCTTCCTTTATCTCGGGCTCGACGCGCCGCATACTGGTAATGCTGAGCGTAAGCTGTTCGACTTCTTCCTCAGACAGATACTTAAATACCCTGGCGGCGTATTCCTTGCCAAGCATGATCATCAATATTGCAGCTTTTTCTTTTGGTGAAAACCTTTCCTGACCAGCCAAACCATTCACCTGCTTTAATCTTCATTGAGCCAATTGCGCAGCATGTTGGCAATCGACTCGGGGTTCTTATTCACGTAATCTTTCAGGACAGCTAAATTGTCGTCCTTGGCTTCAAAATCAATCTCTTTGGCGTCGATATCCGACACGGGCTCCGCGCCCGGTATTATCTCCTCGTCGGCGATGAGCTCAAAACCTTCGGATTCCTGCATCTCTTCCTCCTTCTTCGGTATAAGCATCTTTATTATGGAGAAGAGGAATATCGCAACTATGATGCCGCCTATTACAAGTATTATCAGCCTTGTGGTCTCGGCGCTCTGAGCGTCGCTGATTATTTTCTGCTGTACTTCAAGCGACGTCGCCATTTCGTCGGGCAGGCTGGTGTCCGCCTCGGCAAACGGCAGCGCTTTAACCGTTATGTTCTCAGGCTTTGCCCCTGTCGCCGTAGATACGAGCTGCGTGACCTCATCAGCATAGTTTCCGGTGTTTTCGCTGTTAAGCACAACGGAAACGGAAATATCTTTTACCTGTCCCTGCGCCTGCTCAATCTGAGTAGTCGTCTGGTTGATTTCGTAGTTTACTTCACGCGACACGTTGTAGTACACCGCGTCGGAAGTATCGAGCGATGCAAGATACTGCGAAGCGTTGCCGTTTGAATCTATGCCCGGTATGCCGCCCGCGCCGTCGTTCTTTATCGCTTCGACGAGCTCCCTCATACTGGTAACGAGCCCTTCCTCGCGGCCTTCGGGCGCTGCATACTCAATGGATTCAGACTTGGTTTTGTCAAAGTTCAGCGTAACGTTGACCTGCGCTATAACGTTCTCTTTGCCGAACACGGGCGATAGGAGGTCTATTATCTGCTGCTGATACTGCGCCTTTACATTGTTTTGCAGCGCGAGCTGCGTATCGGCGTTATCCACCTCGTCTTCTTCCCCGACGGAGTACAGCACCATCTGTGAATCTACTATCGTAACGTTTTCCGGCTTAAGGCCAGATATGCTCTTGCAGACAAGCTCCGCTATGGCGTTCACTTCGGCTTTTTCAAGCTGCGCTCCTTTTTTGAGCGTCAGCATTACTGAAGCGGTTGCTTCCTTATTATTATTGGAAAGTACAAAAGAGCTGTCTTCGCCCAGGTCGAGATTCACTACCGCGTCTTCGACCTTGCTCATTTGCCTTATCGTCTGCCGGATGTTCTCCTGCTGCTGGTACTGATAGTATATATTCTTTTCGGTATCGGTTACTCCGAGTCCGGACGCGCCCTTATATATATCGTAGTTAAGCCCGCTCGTGGGATACCCTTTGGAAGCGAGTTCCATCCTTATGGTATCTACGTCGCTGCCGGAGATGAGCACCGTATCCTCGCCCTCGGTCTTTGCGTCCACTCCCATCTCCTGAAGCAGCGACAGCACCTGAGCCGTATCGGAGCGCTCCATGCCGCTGTAAAGTACGGTATATGTCTTTTGATTCAACAGGATGGACACAACGATGATAACGACGAAAATCAGGGAAACGAGAACTATCAGACGTTTCCGTTTCCCTGAATCCATCTTTTTAAAATAACCGACTATTTTATCCAGTATACCTTTAACGTTTGCCAAAGTTTTACCTCACTACCCCTCAGGTTCCCTTTGGAATCCTTTGTTGTCGCCCCAAAAAAAATAACTTTCAATATTGTTTCGCTTTAACTTTTTTTGGGACACGATTTTAGCGATGTACATTCTATATAAACGCGTTTTTGGTATTTGAATCAAAAACGATGTTTAATTTTGCAAAATCTATTAAAGTATCCCGAATTAAAACCGATAATATATACGAGGGTAAACGGCGCGCTTCTAGGCGCCACAAGAGCGCCGTAAAGCCTCTCGATTATGCAAGGATGCAAATTTAAAAAATCACGGAGGAAAAAAACATGAGAATCAACAACAACATTATGGCGATCAACACACATCGTCAGTACACGGTAAACAACAGCTCGATGGCAAGGTCTGCGGCTAAACTGTCCTCAGGCTACAAAATCAACACCGCCGGCGACGACGCGGCCGGTCTCGCAATATCCGAGAAAATGCGCGCCCAGATAAGAGGTCTCAAGATGGCTTCCAAGAACAGCGAAGACGCGATATCGCTGGTGCAGACGGCGGAAGGCGCTCTCACCGAAACCCAGTCGATACTTCAGCGTATGCGTGAGCTGGCGGTACAGTCGGCTTCGGCAACGAACGAAGACTCGGTTGACCGCGTAGCCCTGCAGGCTGAGTTTGCACAGCTCATCGAAGAGATCGACGACATAGCGACCGATACGAAGTTCAACGACATGGCGCTGCTCGACGGCACGTTCGGCGGAGGCACCGCAATTGATTCCGACCCTGCAAGTTCTACGATATTTGCCGAGCCGGGCATAGCCGGCGTTTCCATATCGGGAACAGCGGCCGCAACGTATTCGTTCGAAGATGACGGAACAGACCTGACGGTATCCGATGGCACGACAACCGTTACCATTGCGGGCGGCACAATGGCTGCGGGCGCACAGACGCTTGAAATTAAAGAGTTCGGTATCACGATAACGCTCGGCAGCGGGTTCCAAGCCGAAGGCCTTGATGGTGTAGATCTTGTTGTAACTTCCAGCGGCACTGAAGCCAATATACAGACAGGCGCGAACGCGGGACAGACCATGAGCCTCACCATTGGCGCTATGGACGCCGCTACGCTTGGCGTAAACGGACTGAGCGTGGCTTCTGCGAGCAACGCAAGTTCGGCGATTACCGCGGTCAATGATGCCATAAACTTAGTATCCGCACAGCGCGCGAGACTCGGCGCCTACCAGAACAGGCTCGAGCACAAGATCAACAACCTCGACACGTCTTCCGAAAACCTGCAGGCTGCAGAAAGCCGTATCCGCGATATAGATATGGCGGCGGAAATGACGAACTACACGCAGAACAGCATACTGGTACAGGCTGCTACGTCGATGCTGGCTCAGGCCAACGCGGCTCCGCAGAATGTTCTCAAGCTGCTGCAGTAACGAATCCGATTTTGGAGAGTCTGGATTACCCCCAGTTCTTCATAGTAAAAAAACCCGCTCCGGCGGGTTTTTTTATTTGCATTAAAGCCCATGCCCGCGGGTAAGCGGACTGATGTGCTTTTTAGTTCGCTTGCTGCAATGCGGACAGCGCATGGCTATTCCGAAAATGAAAAATTCCATTCGGGGCCTAATACAGCAGAAACTCGCTCACCGCACTGTATTGCCCGGCTAAATCCCACGCAGTCAAACAAATGCCGCTCTAGGATACCTAACAAGAGGGTGTCGTACTTACACTTAAGGGAGCCGTAAACGAGCGCCGCAAGAGGCATGTGCCTTCCTGCCATTCCGAACGCAGTGAGGAATCCCATTTGCAGCCTAATATATGGGGTTTTTCACATTCTCTCGCGCAGCGGACGGGATCGCGAGGGGAATATCGGCAGGCGGCGCGAAACGTAACAACAGCATATCCTTGTCATTGGTATGAATACATAATACCGATAAATAGTATCCGTATATTACGGTGCGTATAGCTTAAACTTCACCCCGTATACTTCTTCACTCTATGCTGTCAATGTTACACGCTTGCAGCTTCAAGAACAGTACGGCTAATAATCCGCTAATAATCATCAGCCCTTTCATGGGGTGGTTTTTATTGAACCCTAAAAGGGATTCTTGCCGGGCAGCCTCGCGGCATATTACGGTTCCGCAAACCGCGTCGGATACACACCTCATAAAGCCTTATGTCTTTTTGGGGATCCCGTATAGATTCTTCGTCGCTTGCTCCTCTGGAATGATATATCAACGTTCGTCTATAAAAGCTGTTTTACGGTATTAGTCAATTTTTACCCCATACGCTCAGCGCGTGTTTTTACGAAATGAAAAAGCACCGAGTTTACTCAGTGCTTTATTATCTTGGTCTGATATTTATTCATCCTTGTTTATAACGACCACAGGAGCGTTTATCGCCGACCTGTTTATGTCTATCGTTTCTTCCAGCAGCTCCTTGCGGTATATCCGCATCTCTCTCGGGGCTTGTATGCCTATACGTATCCTGTCGCCGTCAATCGAAAGTATGTCAATCGTTATGTCCTTGTCAAGGACAATGCCTTCACCCGTTTTCCGAGAGAGTACCAGCATCGCTTTTGCCTCCTTTTATGCTGTTCATGACGGCTTCATATCCCGGAAACCGTATCGGCAGTTCCTTTGCGTCTATTATTATCTGTTTTCCAATGCCGTGCTTTACGTTTATCACTATCGGAGCGGCAAGATTTATAGTCATTTTCTTTATATCTTCCGGTATGACAGTAACGTTCAATATCAGAAGATCGTTCTTGCTTTCCACATACAGCCCTTCAAGCTCGTGTTCCTTAATGTATATGCTGTAATCGCTGAGTACCTCAAACGAAACTATGACCGGCAGGGCTATATATTTGTTCTCCGTTGACTGAAGCCAGTATATGGGCTTCGTGTTGCTTACTTCAAGAATAATGAACTTATGAAGATCCTCAAAACCCGGCAGGCCCCACGGAAAATCAATTATTTTATTGTCCTTTATGTCAAACGAACCGAATCTGCTGGTATCAATTATCATACCGCATGTTCCTCCTGTGTTTCAAGTATATATCACCAAAAGCCGCCGGTTTTTGGAGTTATATTTTTAATTATCGCATGTAATCGAGTATGGTGCGCTGCGTTATTTCCGTTCCCACCTGCAGCGCGGCCTCATACACCGCTTTCGCCATGTTGTAGTTCATGTACGCCTCGGCGTAGTCAACGTCCTCGATATTAGACTTCTGCTCTATATAGGTCAGGCGTTCTTCCTCATACCTGTTCTCGAGCAGCTCCATGCGGTTTATCATACCGCCCACCTTGGAAAGCGTTGAAAGCGTTTTGCTCTGCGCGTCCTGTATCTTTGTAATATAGCCGCTGAGCACGCTTGCGTCCGAGTCGCTGCGCAAGGCGTTGTAAAAGTCGTTGAGCATGGAATAGATATTGCCGTCGCCTGTGCCCAAAAGTTCGGTGCCGTTTATTGAAATGTCCATAGAAACATTGTAGCCCAGCTCTATCTGTATCTTCTCTTTTCCTTCGTTTATCAGGCTCGCATTTGTCTCGTCCGTAAGATCTATGCCGTTATAGTTTATGCCTCCCGTTCCATCCGCTGTAAACGGCGGCTTGTTAACGTTGTAACCGCCGAATATATACCTGTCGCCCACCTGGCTGTTTCCCAGCCCCAGCACATGGTCGCGAAGCTGCGCGATAAGCTCGGCGGCTGCGTTTTTATCGTCCAGCGTCAAATCGTCGTTCGACATCTTGACGGCCGTCTCGTAAGCCGATTTCAAAATATCGTTCAACTCGGATACCGAAGACTCGGTTTGGTCGAGCCACTCCAGCGCCGAACTAACCGACGACTTATAGCGCACCGTCCTTCCCAGCTTGACCTTGCAGTTCATGCTGGATATCAGCCTTATTGGATCGTCCGAGAGCGAATTTAATACTTTGCCCGTCGCTATCTGCTTCTGAGACTTCGTTAGTATCGTAAGATTTGTATTCAAATTGTTAAGAAAATCGTTTTTCATCATTCTGCTGGTTATACGCATGCTCTACCTCCACCGGGGGATTACAGTCCTACCCTGCCCGTGTTGTTTATAAGTATGCCAATCGCTTCATCTATTGCGGTCAAAACACGCGCCGCAGCGGCATACGAATGTTGGAACGATAAGATGTTAATCATCTCGTCGTCTATCGATACGCCGGAAATGGATTCGCGCCGCGTCTCCAGATTATCGACTATAGCGGTCTGGCTTTCGCTCATATCCTGCGCGCTTGAACACGCGATGCCTACCTGTACAACAAAGCTGGTTAAGAAATCGTCAAAGCTGCCTATGCCCGCTATGGTCTTGCTTGTCGTAAGCTCGTACAATTTCTGCGCAATCTTATAATTTCCTATACCCGTATCTTCCGCGTTGAGATCTATAGGAGCGTCGGAAGCGGCTATGTTGCTGCCGTCGGCGAGCACTTCGGCGGAAAGCGCTATATTGCCCGCGGTTATCGCGGCATACCCTCCGGCAGGCACATCGAAAAACTGAATGCCTGTCAGCGATGCCCCTGCGCCTATAGGTATGGTATAGCCTGTCTCATGCACCTCGTTAAAAGACTGCGCCAGGCTCTGCGCTAGCGTATTCAAGTTGGAAAGCAGGTACGGTATGCCCATCTCTTCCACGGTCGTACCGTCGCGCAATAACCTGTAAGCTTCCAGTTCCCCGCTGTCGTAATTAAAATCGGCTCCTTCATAGAGTATATCGTAAAATCCTGTGGTAACGTCCGGACTGGTCTGTAACATCGTAGCACTGTTATTGCTCACCAGCGTTTGCCCGTTTGTCGTTATCGTAAGCTGGCCATTCGCGTTCTCCGAATACTCTATGTTGACGAGCTGGGACAGCTTGTCAACCAGCAGCGCGCGCTGGTCGCGCAGCTCGTTGGCGGCGTGCCCGCCGAGCTCATAGGCGAATATCTGCTTGTTATAGTCAGCTATGCTCTTGGTAAGGCTGTTTATCGAGTTTACAGTCACCTGTATGGAGTCATTGTACGCGTTTTGCTGATCGACGAGCTGGTTGTAGTAATAGTTGAACGTCTCGCACAGCTTTATCGCGTTCTGTTGTACGTTTGTTCGAATCTCCAGGCTCTCCGGGTGTTCGGCCAGCTTGCTTAAGCTGTCGTAGAAGCTCGCCAATGCCGACGACAGGCTCGTGGCGTCTTTCGTCTCATTGATCAGCGATACGATGAATTCCATCTCGGTGGAACGGGTGTTCCATTCGCCCAGCGCCGAATACTGGCCGCGAAGCTGCCTGTCTATATACGCGCTTCTTATCTGGTCTATCTGCTTCACGTTCGCGCCGCCGCCAATCCTTAAGCCTATATTAAGGCGGCTCATCGTGGACGGGTAAAGAGACTCTATAACGAGCCTCTGGCGCGTGTATCCTTCCGTATTGGCATTCGCTATGTTGTTGCCGGAAAGCTTTAAGCCTTTCTGGCTGACATAGAGCCCCGTCTTTGCTATCTCAAGTCCATAAAATAATCCAGACATATCATTCCGCCTTAAACGCTCTGGTCCAGCAGACGGTTGCTTACCGCAGCCTTATCGTTCAATCTGCCGGAGTTTGAGTATGTTTCCATCGTATTAACAGGCCCTGCAAGAAGGTCCATATAAAACGACGAATATTGTATCTGCGTTTCTATCAGCATTTTATTAATCTTGTTAACGCGGTTTAATTCCGCCGCCGTGCTCTCGAGTTCTTCTTCGGTAGCTTTAAGCTCTTCACCGACCGGGCCGGCCGTCATTGCGATTATGTCGCTGATATACGGCTTCTCGATTCCCGTCTCCTCAGAAAAACTGGAAAAAAGCTCTTTCCGTTCGGATTCAAGCTTTTTAATCGTCTTCAGCACTTTTTGCTCTTGTTCTACGATTGCGTTAAGCTTCGGCACGTCATTTTTTATTATGGCTTCCTTTTCGCTTCTGGACAGCTCAAGAAGCTCTCCGTATGCCGACGTCTGACGCGCTATTAATTCCTTCAATTTATCAAACAACTGTTCCAAAGGCCCGCCTCCTTTTGCTCCAATAGCCCCAAGGGTTCATTAGTCCGTCTAATCCTAAAGTCAAGCTCTTTTGGGGGAGTTAAACCGTTGCCCCCAACATTACTTTTCGGGGGCACAAAACTTCTCGCCCGTTTAAGGTTATCCAGGCGTTATTGGAGAGCACAGCTTACATCCCTAAAATCTTTTCGGCCACTTTCTGGCCGGGCACAGAATACGTACCTTCCTCGATCTGCCGGGCAACCTCCTGTATGCGCGCTTCACGCTCAGGACTGCTCGCCTCAAAACATTCCTTCGCCGCTTTCATTGCGGCGGAAAATGTTTTAGCTTCGTCGGTAAGCTGGGCTTCGTCGGTAGCCGATGTATTAATTGGCTCCTCCGCCCTCTCTCTTACGCGAATATATCTGCTCAACAGTTCTTTGGGTGGAATCGATTCAATTCTCATCAAACTCACCTCTTAAAACTTTATTTATTCTTATAATCAAAATGCATCCTGGCAAGACCGGAGCGGCTGGCAGCCGTTTTTTCCGTTTGCCTTTCCGGCTGCTCGGGGATGACTCTGTTAAACGCGCTCTGGAACAGCCCTTGACATTTCTTGCAATACCGTCCTGCGGATATGGGCGTTCCGCACCTCTCACATTCAAGCGCACAAACGCTTTCATCCACCGAAAGCCTGCCTTCTTTCAGGAAGCGCAGCACCAGCTTTTCCGGAACTTGCGCGCCCTCGGAAATATCGGTGACATTTGCATCAGGATGGTCATATACATAGTTCTTAACCTTCCTGAAGCATTCATCCATTTCTTCCGCGCATGCGGGGCATGTGTCCGAACCTAAAGAAGTGAATAACTTGCCGCATTGTCTGCATTGCCGTACTTTGCTCATGGCCTTACCCCTCCTTCATCAGGTTCTAAGATTATTCGTTGTAGTCTCCATCTCATTCCACGCGTTAAGCGCTCTTCCCGCAAGCGAGAATGTCCTCTGCGCCCTGATAAGCTGTGTAAACTCCGCGCTTAAATCCACATTGGAAGATTCGATATATCCCTGCTTTATTCCTGCTTCCGACGCTTTTGGTTCTCCCGACATAACGGTTGGGGTATAACACCCGCTGCCGTTAAGCGAAAGCCCGTCCTTGTTTGTAAACGTTACAAGCGTAAGGTTTGCGAAAACCGCTCCGTCCAGCAGCATCTGGCCGGTTTGTGAGACCGACAGGTCTCCTGCGTCGCCCGGAAGCCTTATCCTGTTTCCTGCCGAATCGAGCAGGTAGCTGCCGTCGGCAGTCGTAATGTAATTGCCGTCCGCCTCAACGGAAAGCTTAAAGCTTCCGCTGCGTGTATACATTATGCGGCCGTCGCCCGCCCTTACGGTAAAAAAGCCGTCTCCGTCTATGTAAAGGTCAAGGGGTTCGCCCGTTTCCGTAGGCGTTCCCGCCGTATAATCGCGTCCCGTGGAAGCAACTATTACGCCGCTTCCCTGCTTTAAGTTCGCTGTGCTTGCCGTATTCGAGGGGTCTATCATCTGCGTATACAATGCGTCCTTAAAAAGCGCCGTCTGCCGCTTATACCCCACCGATCCTACGTTCGCCATATTGGACGCTATCACGTCCATCCTCTGCTGCTGAGCCTTAAGTCCCAGCTTTGACGTATATAATGACTGCATTATGCGTTAAACCCTTCCTACTTCATTTACGGCCTTATCCAAAGTGCCGTCTATCATCCTCAACACGCGCTGGTTTGTATCGTACGCGCGGGATACCGAGAGCATATTTGCAAGCTCTCCCGCAACATCCACATTAGATCCCTCGAGGCGTCCCTGATATACCTTTGTCGCAGTGTCCGCCGCCGCTCCCTGAGTAGCCTGATACATGTTGTTCTCGTCCTTGCGCAGCGAATCGTTATCCGCAAAGGAAACTATCCTTATCCTGTCCGTAAGAACGCCGCCTATGTACACGCCGCCCTGTTCGTCCACCGCAAAGTCGTCTCCTCCGACGAAAATCCTTCCGTTTGATCCTTGGACGTACATGCCGCTGCCGCTGATAAGATAACCATCGCTGGTCAGCGAGAAGCTGCCGTCCCTTGTATACCTTTCGCCTTCCGGAGTGGATAAAACGAAAAATCCCGGTCCTTCAAGCGCAAAGTCTAAGTTTCTGCCTGTCTCCTCGAGATTTCCCTGTTCAAAAGAGGTATACACCCTGTTTATATGCGCTCCCGTACCCAGCGGGCCTACCGTTCTTGAACTGCCCGCGTCCGGGTCGTTAAGCCTTTCAATCATCATGCTCCTAAAGTTGCTTAAGACCAGCGTATCCGCTTTGTATCCCGTAGTGTCGGCGTTAGTCAGGTTGTTCGTCAGCACTTCCATCCTGTCCCTTTGAGTCAGCATGCCTGTGCCCGCCGTATAGAAGCTTCTGAGCATAAAATCATCCTTAAAACATATTTATATTCTTCAATTATTATATCGTAACAAACCCGTCAATTCTTTAGGTTTAAATCATCCTGAGCAGCAATTTTTTTTATGTCCATAATAAGCGATACTTCCCTTATTGACATCCCCAGCTTTTTAGCGATTTCGGCCTTATCCATGCCTCTTTGCGCAAGCAGCGATATACGCTCTTCTGTCGATAGCTGCGTTTCATTCTGCGGTCCAGCCGGAGCCTTAACGCTTTGCGCGTATTCAGGCTGTGGTACGTATTCGGGCTTCGGCGCGTATTCGGGTTGCGGCACGTACTCAGGCTGCGGTACGGTCTGCATCGCTTTTTTTGCCTCGCTGAGCAGAGACTGCAGCTTTAAAATACCCTCGTTTATTTCCTTTTTTGCCGATTCAGCGTACTCCTCAAAGCCGCCCATCATATCTTCTATGTTCTGATAGAGTCTGTAAAGCCGTTGTTCTTTTTCCTGGCTGCCCGTATCCGTCTTTTTGCGCGTTACGCGGCCGTAAAACCATACAAGTATTACGAGCAGTATAAAAACAAAGAATGCGAAAGTGTAATATGTTATATCCATTATCTTCCCCTTATATAACCCATAAAAGCCTTGCTTACTTGCTGTTTGCGGCATTACAGCGCCTGGGCATATTGCATTTTTGTACGGAGCTTCATCACCGCTTTTGAATGTATCTGTGACGCTCTCGATTCTGAAACGCCCATTACCCGCGCTATTTCCTTCAGCGTCATCTCTTCGTAATAATACAGCGTTACGACCAGCTTTTCCTTTTCCGGCAGATTGTCTATTAAATCTCCGAGTATTTTGACCATTTCCTTGTTCTCAATCTTCTCTTCCATTGATTCGTTATTATCCTGCACTGTGCTCTCCCACGGATAATCTTCCTGCGTCATCTCTTCGAAATAAACAATGTTGAACATTTGCGACTTCTCCAATGTTTTTTGGAGTTCCTCCTCTTCCATACCAAGATGCAGCGCCACTTCGTCGTCGCTTGGCTCCCGGTGAAGTTTATTTTCCAGCTCGCTGTATGCGTCTGTTATGGCTTTTATCTTGCGCCTTAAGCTCGAAGGCGCCCAATCCTGCTTGCGGATATTATCGATTATTTCGCCTTTTATGCGCATTGCCGCATAATACTCAAATTTGACCTGACGCGCCGGGTCGTACTTTTCGATAGCGTCCATCAGCCCGAGTATACCGCAGGAAAGCATATCGTCGTAGTTGCCGTACCCTTTATAGTTAGGCATCATACGCAAGACTATGCTTTTTACACGGTCGATGTAATACATAACAAGTTCGTTCTTCAGTTCCAGCGTTCTTTCCTTAGAATACCTTGCCCATAGATTTTCTATGTCGATGTCTTTCTGGACCATACCAGTCTACCCCCCGCTTGTTGCCCTTAAGAGCCATAGCCCTTAGGGTATCCATTTGCCCCTTAAGCCTTTTGCTTTTTTAATATTCCATTGCCGACCCGCTAAATGAGCTCGCCTTTTCACTTCTGGAAAGCTTGGCTTTAAGGGGTCTTAAACCAAATCTACTTTTGCCTTCTGTTCCGCGCTATAATCTGCTGAGTAAATACAAATCTTGCAAGGCGCGGCCGGAATTTTGCAAATTCCTCAAACAGCACTACCATCTCGAACGGATTCGAATTTATGGTCGGTTCCATGCTCTTTATTATTTTGCCAGGCATAGGAATCGTTTCTCTTGCCGAGACGGGTATCTTAACACATACCGGCGTATCGAGCGCAAGAAGCGTATAACAGCTCAAGTGGACGCTGTTTTCGGACAGCGTTATTGTCTTGCACTTGTATTGCCTGTTATCGGTTTGGCTCACCATTAAGACGTCTATAGAGATAGGCATCCGGTAATATTGCCTTCTCTGTATCTTCGTTATCTCCGACGTCTGCTTGTACCTACATAGCTTTATGCCGTCTTTAACAAGTTCTCCCCGCTTTTCAGCTTCAAAGACGTACATCCCTTCCGGACGGAAGTAGGAAAACCGTAAAATCCCCTCCCCGTTTCGAAGCGGCGCGCCTCTAAGCGTCGGCGGTTGCGCTAAAAATTCTCCGTCTCCCAAATATTCCTGTAATTTTGTATGTACATGCAGTTTGCCTACCTCAACTTCGAGTATCTCCCCTATTCTTACATCTTTGAGCTCTATTGACATGTTTCCTCACCGTTTTTCCCCCGCGAGTTTTTCCAGAAAACTCAATATCCCCGGTTTGTCGGGCTCTTTAGCGGGTATATTTAGAAACCTATTTGTTAAAGCATCAATATTTGCGGACGCAAGGCACTTAGGAAAGCTTACCAATATGGGCACTTGCATCTTTATAGCCTTTTGCATTTTGTCGTCACGCAATATATACCCCAATTTACTGATGTTGACATCAGTATTTTTCTTGACCACCCTGACAAGCCCGTCCATCACCGAATCCGCTTCACTTGCACTCGCCACTTTATTCAGCACAAGGCTGATATCAGGCTTGCCGATTCTCTCGCTTATCATCTTTATCAGCGCATAAGCGTCTACAATAGCCGTCGGCTCGGGCGTCGTCACTACTATAGTTTCGTTGCTTGCGTATATAAGGCGCAGCATGTTGTCCGTAATGCCGGTTCCCGTATCGAATATAATGATGTCGGCCATATCCTCGAGGGTTATGAGTTCGTCGATTACGTTCATAAGCTGCTTGCCGTTAAGCCGGGTGAGTTCATACACTCCCGACCCGCCGGATATGAACTTTACGCCTTCCAGGCCATGCTCGATTACCTCGCTTAAGTCCTTTTTGTGCTTTATTACGTCCATAAGGTCATGCCGCGTTTTCACGCCCAGCATCACGTCTATGTTGGAAAATCCGAAGTCCGTGTCTATTATGAGAGGCTTTTTCCCTCTTCTGCTGAGCGAGATAGCCATATTCAACGCGAGGCTCGACTTTCCGACGCCGCCTTTGCCGCTTGTAACGGTGATTATCTCCGTAGGCTTCAAATTGCGCGTTTCCGCCAATATGCGCAGGCCTTCCGCCTGATCTCTCACAGCACGGCCTCCTCTCCGGTGATGTTCTCCGCAAGGCGTTGTATGTCCGCTTTACGGATATCATCCGGCACGTTCTGCCCCATAGTAATGTAGGAAAGAGATTTTTGCGCGTAATCCGCTATGTTGAGCACATTGCCCCAGGCAGAAACCTCGTCCAGCTTCGTTATTATAAGCTTGTAGTTTTCGATGAACGAATAGCTGTTTATGATATCCCGGCAGGCGCTGTGTCCGGTAGACACGCTTATCACCAGAAACACCTCGTCCGCGCCCGATGCTTCAATAAGCTGCGAAAGCTCGGCTTTCATCGTTCCTTCTCTTGAGCTTCTCCCCGCCGTGTCGATAAGCACAACGTCTTTATGTTCAAGTGCTTTTACAGCGTTTTTCAGCTCATCAGCGTTATACGCCGTTACAAGCGGTATATCCATTATCTCAGAGTATATTTTTATCTGTTCCATGGCGCCGATGCGGTATGTATCGGTGTTTATTATCGCCACGTCCAACTTTTCCCTGAACTTGAGCATGCCGGCAAGCTTTGCGAGCGTCGTCGTCTTGCCCGCTCCGGTAGGCCCCGTAAAAAGCAGTACGTTCTGCTTGAACTTTTTGAGCTTAAGCGGCATGGGTTCGCCCAGCCGGTCGAGTATCAGCTGCTGTGCGATGGATTTTGTATCAAACTCCCTCTTGCTCTTTACGTCCTGTGTTTGGGCCGCTATCTCTTTTGACAGCTCTTCCTGCACATCGTGTTTGATAAGCCCGTTATAAAGGCTCAGTATATCCGGCGTGAACGTAAGCGTCGTCTCGCGGTTGACTATGCGTATCCTGTTGGAAAAATCCGCGACAGCCTCTTTTAACTCTTCCATCTGCCTGCTCAGTACGCTTGTCTTTTCTTCCCCGGCTTCGCTCTTTTCCATCTCTGCTATTCTTGGCTGTATCGTATCGGCTTCGGCAGACTGCCTGGATTCCGCCTGCTTATCCGCCGCTTTGTTTGCCTTTTTTTTGCGCGCGGGCTCATAGGCCGCCACTACCTCGACCACCTTCTTGCCCAGTAACCCTTTTATGCCCTTTTGGCGAACGCTTTTATTCTGCAGTATAACGGCGTCGGGGCCAAGCTCGTTGCTTATCTTTCTTACCGCTTCCTGCATGTCCTTTGCTATGTATCGCTTAACAAACATCTGTTAAATATTCACCACCCAGTCGGAAAATATCTCTACGTCCTGTTCGATCTCGTTGTATGAAAGCACTACGAGATCCGGGTAAACCTGACTAGATAAATTCTTTATGTGTTTTCTTATCACCGGCGACGTAATCACCATAGGCGTTACGCCGAGACTGAGGAAATGGTCGATTCCCTTTTTGATGCTGGAGAGCAGCTTTTGTATCTGCGTCGGCTCAAGCGCGGCGTGCATGCCCTGCTCCGTCTGCCTTAAGCTGCCCGAAACAGCCTTTTCGACGTCGGGGCTTATGGTTATGACCCGAGCCTTTCCGTCCGGAATGAAGTTCTTCGTTATGGCGCGTTTAAACTTCTGACGCACATATTCCGTAAGCACGTCGGGATCTTTCGTTATCATGCCGTAATCGCCCAGCGTTTCGAGTATCGTAGCGATATCGCGTATCGATATGCCTTCGCGAAGCAGGTTTGCAAGTACCTTCTGTACTTCGCCCACTGAAAACATCTTGGGCACGACCTCTTCCACCAGCGCAGGCTGCTGCCTCTTTAAGTTGTCTATAATCGTCTGTACCTGCTGGCGTCCCATCAGCTCGTCCGCATGACGTTTTATTACTTCGAGCAGATGCGTCGAAATAACGGACGGCACGTCTATGGTAGAGTAGCCCTTAAGCTCCGCCTTTTCGCGGTTCGCTTCCGTTATCCAGACCGCGGGCAGCCCAAACGTCGGCTCGATGGTATCTATGCCTTCTATCGGCTCGTCAACGTCGTCGGGCTTAAGCGCCAGGTAATGGTCGGGCATGACTTCTCCTTTCGCAACTTCTATGCCTTTTATCTTAATTACATATTCGCGCGTGCCCAGCTGCACGTTATCGCGCAGGCGGACTATCGGAACTATTATGCCTAAATCAAGCGCGCACTGCCGCCTTATCATAACCACGCGGTCCAAAAGATCTCCGCCCTGTGAAGCGTCTACGAGCGATATGAGCCCGTATCCGAATTCCATCTCTATAAGGTCGACATGCAGCAGCGACGTGACGCTTTCGGGTTTTCTCTTCTCCGCAGCCGTCGTCTCCTCCGTGTCCCGCACGGCAGCCTCTTCCCTTTTTCTGGCGTTGTTTCTCTTGACTATGCCTATTATCGGCAGGATTATCGCGGCGATAAGGAAAAACGGCGTTGGAAGCCCGGGTATAAAGCCAATGAGCGCGAGCATGCCGCCCAGTATAAAGAATACGTACGGCTGACTGAATAGCTGCTTTGATACGTCCTGCCCGAAACTGTCTTTTGTGGCGGCCCGCGTAACTATAATGCCTGTTGCCGTGGAAATGAGCAGCGCGGGTATCTGGCTGCAAAGCCCGTCGCCTACCGTGGCGAGAGTATATACGGATATAACCTCGTCGAAGCTCATGCCTGAGCCTCCCAAGAGCCCCACGAGTATGCCGCCTATAATGTTTATCAGCGTAATTATTATGCCGACAATGGCGTCGCCCTTTACGAACTTGGACGCGCCGTCCATAGCCCCGTAAAAATCGGCTTCGCGCTGTATGTCAGACCTGCGCTCGCGCGCCTGTGCTTCGTTTATCAGGCCCGAGCTTAAGTCGGCGTCTATTGCCATCTGCTTGCCGGGCATCGCGTCCAACGTAAACCTTGCGGCGACTTCCGCGACCCTTTCGGCGCCCTTTGTGATAACCACAAACTGCACCACGACGATTATCAGGAACACGACTAAGCCCACAACGATGTTCTGTCCTACGACGAAGTTACCGAAAGCTTTTATTACGTTGCCCGCTTCGCCTCCGTTTCCGAGTATAAGACGTGTGGACGATATATTAAGCGCCAGCCTGAACAGCGTAATTATCAGCAGCACTGTCGGATATGTTGAAAAGTCGAGCGTACGCTTTAAATACAGCGTGACTAGCAGCATCATAAGCGACAGCGATATATTGACGATAAGCAGCACGTCCATTATGCCCGGTGAAAGAGGGATAATGATCAAAAACACTATTCCCAGTATCATTACCGCAACGAGTATGTCCGATTTTTTCACGCTCTGCTCCTTGCCTTTCCTTTGAGTCTGTATACGTATGCGAGTATCTCCGCGACCGCCTTGTAAAGGTCTTCGGGAACCTCGTCCCCCACTTCGC
>JAEZIZ010000100.1 GCA_023415915.1 Bacillota bacterium
ATTCGCCGTCCAACCAGCTGTTCCCGATATTGCCCGACAGCATAATAGAGAGACTGAAAGAGTATTACGAGTTTTACATATGGTCGAGAGTGGACGAAAGCCATTCTTGCATACGCCTCGTCACTTCCTGGGCTACGCCAAGAGAGGTTGTGGAAGAGTTCGCCCGTATGCTGAAAGCGCTTAGCTCAATATGACATGAATACTTCAATAAGCTGCAGCTTATACGGGCTCCTAATGTAATCCGCGGTAAACATTTTATATGCCAGCATAAGCCTAGTCTGGTCAAAGTACCGACTATGTTTTCGCACTTCGCAAGTTACGCGGGCTGCTTTCCAAGTGTTTAGGCTTCAAATCACCTTGCAGCGCGGGCTATAACATTAGCTGTTTCTTTTACACTTGTTTTACGAAGATGTTACGGTAAATTGACACTAAAGCCCGCATGAGTTACTATATATATATCTTTAACCAAAGGAGCTGCAATGGCGCTTAAAACAGGCGTTTCAACTAAAAAGCCTGCGGAACACGCACGCGGGGCGAGCCTTGGCAACGCCCGCAAACCTGTAAGCAGGCTGGTTGACGAGCCCAAAAACCTAAGATTCCTGCGAACTCCTAAAAAGCAAAACGGCGGCCTTCGCGGCTCGGGATATGACGGGCAGGGGCTGGAGGATACGGCGTCGGCCGTGTGCACCCGCACTTCCTCAAAACCGCGTAAAAGCTTCAATATGCGCAAATTCATTTACACCCCAAAAAGCCTCACGTCTTTTTGGGGACCCCGTATTAAAAAGGCGGCTCTGTATTCCAAGGCAATGCTGCTGTACATAAAAAGGCGGCCCGGACTGTTCAGCAAAGCGCCGGACGCTTCATCAGGCCGTACGGGCAGCAGGTCAAAGCGTTCGGTAAACAGGCGCTTTGTATATATCGCGGCCGCTCTCATACCGGCAGCCGCGCTTATTATAGTACTCGCGGCAACGCTGGGTAAAGGCGGTTCGGACGACGCGTTCAGTGCAGGCGGCGTTAGCCCCTCTCCCGACGCCAGCGCGAAGATAGCGAACGTAAACAACGTACTTCCCGCAGCCCTTCCGTCCGCAGCCGCAAGCGTGCAGCCCGCCGCCACGCCGATAGTAACCACTCCTCCCGAACCTTCGATAATACCGACGACAAAGCCGCCTGCTTCGGCAAAGCCTTCGGCTTCCGCAAAACCCTCGGCGACGGCAAAGGCTACCGAAAAGCCCGACAAGACCGCCGTGCCCACGACCAAACCGGAACCCACACCCCAGCCGATAAACCTTAACGAGCTCGTGAATTATTACAAGGTGGACGCCGAGAAGTACTATAACGACTACGGCTATTCGTCCAATCATTACGACTACACGGAAGACGACGTATATTTACTCGCCCAGGTCATAATGAGAGAAGCCGGCCACGAGCCCGCCGAAGGCAAGCTTGCGGTAGGTAACGTCGTTATGAACAGGGTGCTGTGCGGTTATTGGGGCGACACGATACAGTCGGTGGTAACAGCTCCGGGACAGTTCTCGTACGACCCCGCGACTCAGCCTAATTCGGGCAGCATAAACGCCGCCCGCGATGTTCTGAAAAACGAGCATTGGGTAGTGCCTCAGGACGTTTACTACTTCAACTCGGGAAAAACGCCGGGGGAAAACTGGGGCAGCCATACGTATTACACAAAGATAGGCGGACATTGTTTCTACAGGGAAAACATAGGCAGAAGGCATAAAGGCGGAGACGTGCCGCCCGCGCTGTTTGACCGGGAATATAAGTGGCCGCAGTACGGGTGCAAGCCCGCAAAAAGGGTAACGAGGGTGCAGCATATGCTGCGCGCTCTCGGCTATGACGTCGGCCAGGACGGCTATTTCGGCAAGACTACCGAAAAAGCGCTTATAAAGTTCCAAAGCGACAAGGGCCTTAAAGCCGACGGCGTGGCGGGCCCCACCACTATCAAAGCGCTGATAAAAGCGTATGGCAAGGAAAAATATTACAACGATTACTGCAAATAAACGTTTGCACCGTGTAATATAATGTCGTGTAATATAATGTTTTATTGGAGGTTAAGAAAATGATTGTCACAACTACGCCTTCCGTGGAAGGCAAAAGCATTATGGAATATAAGGGCATAGTATTCGGAGAGGTTATTTCCGGCGTGGATTTCATAAAGGACATAGCGGCAGGGTTTAGAAATTTCTTCGGCGGACGCTCCGAAGCGTATGAAGGAGAGCTGATAGACGCCCGGCAAAACGCAATCGCTGAGATGATATCGCGAGCTCAGGCCATGGGCGCGAACGCCGTAGTGGGCGTCGACATAGATTACGAGGTGCTGGGCCAGGGCGGCAACATGCTGATGGTAACGGCCTCGGGTACCGCGGTTGTTGTGCATTAAAGCTGGTGAATAATCAACACCCCTTCAAGGGGTGTTTTTATTGATCCTATAAGGAACTCTTGTTTAAAAGCCTTGCGGCATATTACAACTCCGCCAACCGCATGGAGGATAAGATTCTTCGTCCCTTCGGTCCTCAGAATGACATATGAGCTTTCGTCTTTAAAAGCTTGGTTTACGGTATTAGCTGCTTTTGTCATTCTGAGCGCAAGCGAAGAATCTTTAATTTATTTGACTGGTTTGTACTTTATATGTTTAATTGTTGTTTATTATTAAGGCCAAGGACATTATTTTATTATTTATAAAGTTTTTCAAAGCTAAAGCTATCCGCACGTTTAGTGTGTGGTTTTTCCATGATATAAAAAAAGAGCGAAAGCTCTTTTTTTATTTGCTCATTTTTTAATACCTTTTATTGATGAACTGGTTTCTCTGCTGTTTCCGTATTTTTCTGCATTCCGGGCATCTTATAGGATCATTTTCAAACCCTTTTTCCCTGTAGAATTCCTGCTCTCTGTCAGTGAACACAAACTCGGAATTGCAGTCTTTGCAGATTATCTTCTTATCCGCCATGGGCAACCTCCTTCTTGATTAATCGGACTTAATTGGTTCTTGAGATTGCTCACCGGAAACGGAGAGATGTTCAAAAACAGATTAACGTCTTTATTGCTTATTCCAAGCCACTAGAATATAGCATATGCGCGCCGAAAACACAAGTGAATATTTTAGCCCGGCAAAGATTAACGGAATCCGCTTTATGCCTTTTCGCTGTTTGTAAACTTAAGCACCGGTTCGCGCGCGGCCTTGCCTTCGTCCGGCCTCGATACGCATGTGCTGTGCGGTGCGCTTTTCAGCGCGTCCGGGTCTTTTTGCGCTTCATCCGCAATCCCTATCATCGCGTCTATGAACTTATCGAGCGTTTCGCGGCTTTCCGTCTCGGTAGGCTCTATCATCATCGCCTCTTTTACGATTAATGGGAAGTATATCGTAGGCGGATGAAAGCCGTAATCTATCAGCCGTTTTGCTATATCAAGGGCCGTCACGCCGTATTCGGCCTGCCTTTTGCCCGACAGCACTACCTCGTGCATGCACGCCGTATCGTATGGCACGTCATAATAGTCGCGCAGCCTTAAGCGCACGTAGTTGGCGTTAAGCACCGCCGCCTCGGATGCTTCTTTAAGCCCTTCAGCGCCCATAGACAGTATATACGCGTACGCCTTTACGACTACGCCGAAATTGCCCCAGTACGACCTTACCTTGCCCACGGACAGCGGACGGTCGTAATCGAGCGTAAAGCCGTCTTTTGTCTTCTCGACTACTGGCTTTGGCAGGAACGGCACGAGTCCGCTTTTAACGCCTACAGGTCCCGAGCCCGGTCCTCCCCCGCCGTGCGGCGTGCTGAAAGTCTTGTGCAGGTTAAGGTGCACCACGTCAAAGCCCATGTCTCCCGGCCGCGAGACGCCCATTATCGCGTTCATATTAGCGCCGTCGTAATATAAAAGCCCGCCCGCGGCGTGCACCATATCGGCTATCGTTCTTATGTTCCTGTCAAACAGCCCCAGCGTATTGGGATTGGTAAGCATGAGCCCGGCGGTCTCGTCGTTAAGAGCTTCGGCTAGCGCCGTCAAGTCCACCATGCCGTTTGCGTCCGACTTTACGTTTACTACTTTAAAGCCCGCGAGCGTTGCCGAAGCAGGGTTTGTGCCGTGCGCCGAATCGGGTACGATTATGTTGCGGCGCTTATCGTCTCCCCTGTGCTCGTGGTACGCCTTTATTATCATCAGCCCCGTCATCTCGCCGTGCGCGCCAGCCGCGGGCTGCAGCGACACCCTGTCCATGCCGGTTATCTCGGACAGCATAACGTCCGTCTCGTACATAAGCTCCAAGCAGCCTTGAACGGTATCGACACTCTGCAGCGGATGTACGGCCGCGAACCCCGGCAGCCTTGCCATCGCTTCATTAACCTTCGGGTTGTATTTCATTGTGCACGAGCCAAGCGGGTAAAAGCCCGAGTCTACGCCGAAGTTGCGCATAGAGAGCCTCGTGAAGTGGCGCACTGCGTCCACCTCGCTTACCTCGGGCAGCGCGGGCGCTTCGCGGCGCAGCAGCTCCTCGGGCAGCAGCGTATTTATATCGTGCTGCGGCACGTCGCATTTTGGCAACGCGACGCCTGTCCTTCCCGGCCTGCTCGTTTCAAATATCAGCTCGCTCATGCTTCCACCGCCTTTGCCGCCAATTTGTCTATCTCGTACTTCGTCCGCTTTTCGGTGACTGCCACCAGCCAGGCGCCGCCAAGCTCCGGATAATCCCGTCCAAGGTCATACCCGCCGATAATTCCGCTATTAAGCAGGCGCTTGTTAAGACTGCTTATGTCCCCTTCGTACATTACGGCGAACTCCTTGAAGAAAGGCGCTTCGAAGACCGGCTTGAACTTCCCTGTGGAAACAAGCGCGCCCAAAGCGTAGTGCGACTTCTGCACGCACTGCCTCGCCGCTTCGCTTAGTCCCTCTTTGCCCATAACGCAAAGGTATATAGTAGCGGCGAGCGCGCACAGCGCCTCGTTGGAACATATATTGGACGTCGCCTTCTCGCGCCTTATGTGCTGCTCCCTTGTCTGTATCGTCAGCACATAGCAGCGTTTGCCGTTTCTGTCCAGAGTTTCGCCCACTATCCTGCCCGGCATCTTTCGCATCAGGTTCTCCTTGGCCGCGAAAAACCCGAGATACGGGCCGCCGAAGCTTAACGGGTTGCCCATTGCCTGGCCCTCGCCCACGGCTATGTCCGCTCCCGCTTCGCCGGGGCTTTTCAACAGCGCGAGCGAAACGGGGTCGCAGCACGCAGCGAGCAGCGCGCCGTGTTTGTGCGCAATGTCCGCGGCAGCCTTTATATCTTCGACAATGCCGAAGAAGTTCGGCGACTGCACTATTACCGCCGCAATATCGTCCGACATCATGCCCTCAAGCTCGGATATATCGGCGGCGCCGTTTTTAAACCCGAACTCGTTAACCTCAATGCCCTTGAAACGAGCGTAAGTCTTCAGCACTTCGCGGTACTCGGGGTTGAGGCTGCGCGCGGCGAGCACCTTGCTTCTCCTTGTGGCGCCGCATGCCATCATAGCCGCCTCCGCTACTGCCGACGCGCCGTCGTATACCGACGCGTTGGCTACGTCCATGCCGCAAAGCTCGCATATCAGCGACTGGTATTCGAATATCGCCTGCAGCGTACCCTGGCTTATCTCGGGCTGGTACGGCGTGTATGCGGTATAGAATTCCTGCCTGGATAGCAGGCTGTCGACCACGGCCGGTATGAAGTGGTCGTACGCCCCCGCGCCAAGGAAGCACGCGTAATCTTCCGTATTCACGTTCTTATTCGCAAGGCTTTTGAGCTTCTTTGTTACCTCAAGCTCGGAAAGCGGCTCGGGTATATCAAGCCGGCGGGAAAGCCTTACGTTTTCCGGCACCGACTCGAACAGCTGCGCTATGCTTTCATACCCTATGGCTTTCAGCATCTCGGCCTGCTGCTCTTTGGTATTCGGGATATACGGCCGCATATCACTCCTCCGACGCGCAGAACTCTTCGTATGCCTTCGCATCGAGCAGCGCGTCCGCTTCGCCCGGGTCGTCCATCTTAACGGCGGCTATCCAGCTTCCGTACGGGTCGCTGTTGACGCTTTCCGGCGCGTCGCTCAGCGCCTCGTTCACCTTAACAACGCTGCCCGAAACGGGAGCGTACACGTCGGACGCGGCTTTAACGGAATCTATCGCGCTCAAAACGTCACCCGCCGAAAGCTGCGCGCCCTCCTCCGGCAGCTCGACGTACACTATCTCGCCGAGGCTGTGCTGCGCATAGTCGGTGATGCCGATATACGCCGTGTCCCCTTCGATTCTTACCCACTCGTGCTCCTTGGAGTATTTCAAACCTTCGACAATATTCATGTGCTCCTCCTGTATAACTACTTATTATATTTCTTTGAATAAAACGGCTTATTTACTACTACAGCCTTTGCTTTTCTGTTTCTTATCGCTATCTCTATCTGCGTCCCTTCGTGCGAAAACCCGGCATCCTCGAGAGCGAGCCCCAGGTTTTTATTAAGCGTAGGCGAATAGCTGCCCGACGTCACGAAACCTATGTTTCTGTCACCCGCGTAGATTTCAAAGCCGCTGCGCGCAACGCCGGCGTCAACTAGCTCAAAGCCCACAAGAATCCTTTTTAGGTTTTCCGACTGCTTTTGCAGCGCTTCTTTACCGATAAAACTTTCCTTTTCAAGCTTCACGAATCTGCCAAGTCCCGCTTCCAACGGGGATATGTCCTTCGAGAGCTCATGCCCGTAAAGCGGCAGCGCGGCCTCGAACCGCAGCGTATCGCGCGCGCCTAGCCCTGCGGGAACCGCTCCCTCGTCTCTGCCCGCTTCGAGCAGCGCGTCCCAAAGCCGGGGAGCGTCAGACGGGTCCACATAAAGCTCGAATCCGTCCTCGCCGGTGTAGCCCGAGCGCGAAACCATGCACTTTATACCGTCCACTTCTACACCCTTGGCGAACGCGAAAAACTTAAGCGCCCGGAGGTCAAACCCAGTGAGCTTTTGCAGTATCGCCTGGCTTTTCGGCCCCTGCAGCGCTAATTGCGCGTAATTTTGAGAGACGTTGTCAAGCTTTGTTCCCCCGCTTAAATTCTGTTTCATCCATTCAAAATCCTTGTCGGTATTCGCGGCGTTGACTACTATAAAGTAATCGTCTTCGCTTATCCTGTATACGATAATGTCGTCCACCGTTCCGCCGTCGGGATAGCACATAGGCGAATAAATCGCCCTGCCGTCCTTAAGCTGCGATATGTCGTTCGTTATAAGGTTCTGTATAAACTGCTGCGCGCCCTCTCCCTTTGCCGTTATCTCGCCCATATGCGAAACGTCAAACAGCCCGGCGGCGTTTCTTACCTGACTATGTTCCTTTATTATGCCCTCGTACTGCACGGGCAGTTCCCAGCCTCCGAAGTCCGTCATCTTTGCTGCGAGCCTTACATGGTTTTCATACAGCGGCGTCCGTTTCATGCTTTTCTCTCCTTGTCACAAACATTATCTCCATTTGCACCCCAAAAAGCCTCACGCCTTTTTGGGAACCTCGTAACATACCCCATCAAGCCTTACGTCTTATTGGGGACCCCGTAACATACCCCATCAAGCCTCACGGCTTGCCGGGGACCCCGTAAAAAAAGGGAAAGCCGAAATAAATCGTCTTCCCCCTGTTTCGTTACCTGAGAGATTCTCCGGCAATAAAAGCCAAAACTATCTGTCATATTACTTGCCATGGGCTTTTTGCGCCGGGTTGCTCCTTCGGTGCCCATACCGCTCAACGCTATGTGTACGCGTACGGCTTTCCAGAGTATTGTCCGGTTACGGTCCTTTTGCCTGAAAGTTTCGCAGCAGCTTGACAGGCTGCGGCTTACATCTTCGGCGAGATACTCTCCCGTACCCATCATCCAAATGTTAAATTCATTTTCCCTATATTATAACATACCAAGCCGCGTTGGGAATGCCTGCATGCCAAATAATTTACACATCGCGATTGGAGGTTTAAAACGTTACTCCTGCTTTTCCTTCCTTAACTCCTTAAGCTCCTTTTCCGACATACGCTCTATTATCTTGACTATATGCTCTATCCTCTCGGCCGCGGCTTCAATCTTTTCAGTGTTGCCGTGTATTTGGTTTACCATCTGCTCCTGCTTTTCGCCCGCTATGTTCTGTCCGCGCAGTACTATTGAAAGCAGCACAAGCTGAAGAAACGTCTGCGTCACCCACTGTATTATAGGGTTTATCGTTTGCGTATTTACGGCTTCGTTGATTGTCTCGGGCAGAGAAACCAGCGCTATCAATGTAAATATCAGCGCGCACCCCATAGACCCGACACCGTTTGTTATCCTCAATGCCAGTTTATCCAGCCGTTTGCCTAATCTGCTCATGCGGCCTCCCGTTATTTGCAACCCCATAGCACCTCACGCATTACAAAAGCTCCGGCAATTATACTCCTTAAAACAGCCCGGCGGCGTGTATTTTCAAAACTCAAAACAGCGCGCGTAGCGTATCTATATTGATTTTACCCAGCGAGTCGACAACTATGTCGGCGGACGATAAATCCTGAGGGCTGCCCGGCGCTTTAAACCCCACTGTCTTCATGCCTGCAGCCTTTGCCGCGCGTATGCCGTTAATCGCGTCCTCGATTACCACGCATTCATCGGGGCTAACATTCAGCAGCTTCGCCGCCAGCAGGAATATGTCGGGCGAGGGCTTCGTGCGCTCCACCATGTCTCCCGCCGCTACTGCGTCCAAGCAGCCGCTGACCCCCAGCTTTTCTATTATGATCTTCGCGTTCTTTTCGTCAGACGATGTGGCCAGCGCAGTTTTTAAACCGCTCTGCACGCAGCTTTTCAGCAATTCGAGAGCAGGCTTTATCGGTTTAAGCCTGTCGCTTTGGTAATACTCGCTTATCATGCGGGCTTCCTCTTTCATCAACAAAAGCGGGTCTTCGTCAAATCCGTATTTCTCTTTCGCTTCAATCCACATGTCAAGCACGCCTTTTCCCGTGTTGCGTTTTATGTCCTCTTCATCTTGTTTTATACCTACTCTGCGGAATAAAACCTTCTCAATCCTCCTGTACTCCGGCTCGCTGTCCACGAGCACTCCGTCCATGTCAAACAATACAGCCTTAAGCAAGATGTCCTCCAATGTATATAAACTTTACAGTGCAAACAAACTGAACGGGTAGCCGGAAGGAGTTACGGCAAACTCCATCCGCTCATCTTTTGTCGGGTGTTTAAACACAATACCGCTTGCAAACAGCGCAAGCTTTGCCTTTACGTCCCGCTTACCGTATTTCGCGTCACCATAAACCGCACATCCCCGGTGAGCGAACTGCGCGCGTATCTGGTGGAACCGCCCGGTATACAGCGTTATGCGTACAAGGCACAGCCCGTCGCGCCTGCCCTTAACCTGATACTCGAGCCCCGCCTTTTTTGCGCCCGGCTCATTCTCGCCCGCTACCTTTGCCATATGCGACTTCTCGTCCTTTATAAGCCAGTCCCACAACTCGCCATTGTCCTGTTCCGGCTCCGCCGTCAGCACGGCAAGATACGTTTTTCTGAACTCGCCGCTTTTTATCTGTTCCGACAACCTCGCCGCCGCTTTGGACGTACGTGCGAACACCATTACTCCCCTTGTGGGGCGGTCGAGCCGGTGCACCAGCCCTAAGTACACGTCGCCCGGCTTTGAGTACTTTTGCTTTATGTACTCCTTGCATATCGAAAGCATATCACTATCGCCCGATATGTCGGCCTGCGAAGGTATGCCGTACGGCTTTTCCACTACGAGCAGATGGTTGTCCTCATATAATACATTGATGCTTTTCTTCTGCTGCGCAGTCATGCGTGCCACCTTGCCGTCGTGCCGCAGGGCAGCAGCACTTTGGAGCCTCTTTGAGGCAGCGCGAGCGTGCCCGACTCTATAGTGCCGCCGAGGCGCGACCGTACCGTCATCTCCAGCATGTTGGCCGTTATGATATCCGAAAGCCCCGTAGTATACGAGTTTATGAGGAAGAACAGCGGCTTATCCGAGAGCAGCTTCGCGCACTCGGTTACTAGCGGGTAAAGGTCGTTTTCCAGCTTCCACACCTTGCTGCCGCTCCTCCCGAAAGACGGCGGGTCCATCACAATAGCGTCGTACCGGCTGCCGCGCCTTTGTTCCCGCTGCACGAATTTAAGGCAGTCGTCCGCTATGAAGCGCACGTCCGCTTCGAGCCCCGAGAGCGCCATGTTCTCCTTCGCCCAGTCGTTCATGCTTTTAGCCGCGTCCACATGCACAACGCTCGCTCCCGCCGCCGCGGCCGCCAGCGTCGCGCCGCCCGTATAAGCAAACAGATTGAGCATGCGTATACTTCTGCCGCTTGTGCGTATGCTCTTCATAATATAATCCCAGTTGGCGGATTGTTCGGGAAACAGGCCTATGTGTTTAAAGCCCGTCGGCCTAATGAAAAACTTAAGGCTTCCGTAGCTTATAGTCCACCGCTCGGGCACATTCTTTATATACCTCCAGCTTCCGCCGCCGGAGGCTGAACGCTCGTACACTGCGTGCGGCTTCCATATGTCCGGCTGCGAGCGCTCCCATATAACCTGCGGGTCGGGCCTCTGCAGTATTATGCCGCCTATATCCTCGAGCTTTTCGCCGCCGCCCGTATCGAGCACGGTGTATTCCTTGAACTTATCAGCTAAAAACATGTCTTTCCTCCGGG
The DNA here is from genome assembly GCA_023415915.1 of Bacillota bacterium. Taxonomy (GTDB): domain Bacteria; phylum Bacillota; class Clostridia; order Christensenellales; family SZUA-584; genus DTFZ01. The sequence goes on from JAEZIZ010000100.1 coordinate 10,663, forward strand.
TATATGATAAACGCAAGGCTTGCTTACGTCAATCACAAAACCAGTCTTTGGTTTGTGTACGGCCTTTCAGGGAACCAGTTATTCACGGTATTGAGTATTTGATGATTTTATTTTATTAACACCTCATCAGTCGCCTATCGGCGACAGCTTCTCCTTTCCGGGATCCCCGACGAGCAAAGTTAGTTGGGATGGATAAGGAGAAGCCTATAAAAACACATAAATTGATGAAAGCAAGCCTTCCCCCTCGGGGGAAGGTGGCGCAAAGCGCCGGATGAGGGGGTATCTGAGATATTATGAACACCTCATCAGTCAAGCACTGGTTTGTTAGCCAAAATGCACGACCATCAAACCAGTCTTGACAGCTTCTCCTCAAGGAGAAGCCTATAGGCTTAGACACTCTCATGCCTTTCAACCGACCGGGGTCCCCAAAAAGCCGTGAGACTTTTTGGGGTGGGAAAGGCAAACCATAAGATAGATAAAGGCATTTACAAGCGCCCCCACACTAGATTGTCAGCTTACATTTAGACAAATAATCTAGTGTGTGGGCAAGACCTCGGCCCTAAACACGTTTAGAGCCGAAACTAAACAGCCGTCCCCTAAGGAACGGCTGTTTCGCCGGATAGACCCCCTCGTCTTTCCATATGACCCAAAATTGCTCTTTACTGTCGGCTGTATGTCTATTATAATTGCTCTATAACACGTAAGGAGCGGGTCATGAGAAAATTCTTATTAATACTATTGATCGTATTGCTTGCGGTCGGCGCCCTTGCAGCATGCGCTCCTATCGAACATATCGGCGCTGAGGTCGGCGATTACGCCAGAGCCCTTCCCACCTGGGCCATAGTCGTCGGCGCTATTGTGCTGTTCTTTATAGGCTTCAGCATCATCTGGAAGCTGATACCCGGTTTTGTCAAGGTGATAGCGCTGATCGCTCTCGCCGTCGCCATCGCGGGCGTCGCTTACGGCCTGTGGACGATACCCGGCATCGATAAGCAGATGATAGACGATGCCGGAAACGCTATTGAAGACCTTCTGCCGGAAAGCAGCGCTTCTCCCTCGGGTGACGAGCCCGTTAACGAATAATCAAATCCCCCTTAATACTACTTCGTTTACATATTTTCTTGCCGCTTGCGCCGCCTCGCTTAAATATTCCTTGCTGTGCGGCTCGGGCGCAACTTTTACGTATTTCGTCTTGCGGTACTGCTGAAGCGCGTACCTCCTCGCGCCCTTTATCCTTTTGGCTATACTCTCTATATCCTCTATCTCGAGCAACGGCATGAACGTAGTGCGAAACTCGTAGCTTATGCCGCTGCCCATAAGCATGTCCGCCGTCTTCCATACCGGCGTTTCATCCATCTGGTATGACACGACCTTGCCGTAGCTCCCCGGCGGCGTCTTTATGTCCATAGCCACATAATCGAGTGCCGGCAGCAGCTTCTCCACAACTCCTGGATTCGTGCCGTTCGTGTCGAGCTTTACGCGGTATCCCATGCCGCGCACGCTGCTTATAAACTCCGAAAGGCCCGGCTGCATCGTGGGCTCTCCGCCCGATATCACTACGCCGTCAAGGAAGTCCCGGTGCGTGTCAAGAAACCCGTATATCTCTTCGATGCTTAATAGCTCTTCGCTTTTCCACAGATGCTTGTTGTGGCAGTACCAGCAGTCCATATTGCAGCCGGGAGTAAACACCACGGCCGCTATGCAGCCCGGGTAATCCACAAACGAGTTCTTTACAAGCCCGGCCGCATGCATTTTATATCGCCTCGGGCACTACAAACTTGACCCTCTCGCTGTATTCTTCCTTCTTGCCTTCGTTATAGTTCTGCACGGGCCGCAGGTATCCCACGACGCGGCTCCATACCTCTGTCTTAGCACCGCACTGCGGGCATGTAAACTGCTCGCCCACCAAGTACCCGTGTTCGTCGCATACGCTGAACGTCGGCGTTATCGATATATACGGCATCTTGTACTTTGTGAATATCTTCTGTATTATGCGCTTTGCGGTCTCTGTATCCTCGATGCGCTCGCCCAAATAAAGGTGCTGCACCGTGCCGCCGGTATACAACGACTGCAACTCGTCCTGAAGCTCTATCATATGCATTATGTCGTCGGTAAACTTAACGGGCAGCTGCGTCGAATTCGTATAGTAAGGCACGTTAGTACCCGACGTGTATATATCGAGGTAGCGCTCGCGGTCAAGCTTTGCAAGCCTGTAGCTCGTGCCTTCGGCGGGCGTTGCTTCAAGGTTGTAATACTGGCCCGTCTCCTTCTGGAACTCCTGCATCAGTCCGCGCAGGTAATGCATTATTTCAATGGCAAACTCGTTGCCCTCTTCCGTCTCTATGCCCTTGCCCATGTAGTTTACGAGCGCCTCGTGCATGCCTATTATACCTATGGTGTTGAAGTGATTGTACCAGTACTGCCCGAAGCGTTTCTTGACCTCACGCAGGTAAACGGCGCTGTAAGGATACAGCCCCTGCTCCGTCTGCTGCTCTATTATCTTGCGCTTTATCTCGAGCGACGTCTTGCCTATAGTGGCTATCCTGCGTATGCGCGCAAAGAACTCGTCCTTAGTGCGTGAAAGATATCCTATCCTCGGAAGGTTTATTGTGAAAACGCCAATAGAGCCGGTAAGCGGATTGGAGCCGAACAGGCCGCCGCCGCGCTTGCGGAGCTCGCTTACGTCGAGCCGCAGCCTGCAGCACATCGAAACGGCGTCCTCGGGCGACAGATCGGAATTGACGTAGTTCGCAAAGTACGGTATGCCGTACTTGCACGTTATCTCCATGAATTTATCGACCACCGGGCTGTCCCACTCGAAGTCCTTCGTGATGTTGAGCGTGGGTATCGGGAATGTGAACACCCTTCCCTTTGCGTCGCCTTCCAGCATTACCTCGCAAAAAGCAAGGTTGAACATGTCCATCTCTTTCTGGTAATCGCCGTAAGCGGTATCGAGTGCCTCTCCGCCTATTATCACCGGATGGTCCTTAAGCGTGGACGGCACCTTTATGTCAAAAGTCAGGTTGGAAAACGGGCACTGGAAACCGACCCTCGTCGGTACGTTTATATTGAATATGAACTCCTGAAGGCACTGCTTTATCTGATTGTGCGTCATGTTGTCATGCCTGATAAACGGAGCGCAGTACGTGTCGAAGCTGGACCAGGCTTGCGCGCCCGCGGTCTCGCCCTGCGTAGTAAACGTAGAATTGACTATCTGCCCCAGAAACGAGCGCAGATGCTTTGCTGGCCTTGACTCCACCTTGCCGGGTATGCCCCCAAAGCCCTGCATTAACAGCTGCCGCAAATCCCATCCCGCGCAGTACGGGCCGAAGAACCCCAAGTCGTGTATGTGGCAGTCGCCCGATATGTGCGCTTCCCTTACCTCTTCGGGGTATATCTCGTGCAGCCAGTATTTCTTGGTAAACGCCTCTCGTATATAGTTGTTGAGCCCGTTTACGCTCTTTTGCGTGTTCGCGTTCTCGCGGACCCCCCAGTCTTTATCGCCAAGATAATCGGAAAACATGCTTATAGTCGCTCCTATAAGCGCGTTTGTTTCCCTTGCGCTCTTGCGTTTTTCGCGATAGAGAATGTAGGCTTTCGCGGTCTTGGCATGGCCGTTCTTAATCAGCACGCGCTCGACGATATCCTGTATGTCTTCCACCATAGGACACTGATCGCCGAACCTAAGCCTTGCGACGTCCACTACCTGCTCCGTAAGCCTTTCAGCTATCGAATAGTCGTCGCCGCCTACTGCCTTTGCCGCTTTGAAAATGGCGTCCGCAATTTTTTTCGGCTGGAATGTTTCTTTCTGCCCGCTTCTCTTTAGTATGACTGTAAACATATGCCCCCCAACCCCCTGATGCTTTATATTTTAATATCAAATAATACGCGGACGAATAAGCCTTTGGGCTTAGCCTTACAAGGCGTCCTATTCTTTTTTGCCTGTTCTTTTTAATAAAGATGCTATCTATTTAAAATTCTTTATTATCAAATTATTGTGTAAATTCATTATAGTACTCACCTATATATGGTGTCAATAACCATATCTCCAAACTTTAAAAAAATATTTGTAATATTTGACATGCAAAAGAAAACCCCGCATTATTGCTGAGGGTTTTCCCGAGTAAACCGCTTTAATTTATTCAGTTTCCTTGGAGTTCGTAAGAAGAACTGGTCCGCCGCAGCATTTTTCTTAAGCCAATAAAGACATGCTATCGTACACTTTGGCTGCTTTACGCCCCATAAAGCTTTAGGCTTTATGGGAACAGTACTCAATTTCGGCGATGTTATTTAAGGCCGTCCGCTGCCGCCTTCGTTTTTTCGAGCGACTTTGAGATCTCGCCTACATAATTGGCTACGTTCATTATGGACTTATCTACCGCCGAGCTCGCGCCCGTTATTTCGTTTATCGTGCTGCGCGCAAAAGCGCTCGTCTCTTCCACTGATCTTACTGATTCCTGCGACTGCGCCGCCAGGCTCCTTATAGCTTCGGCGACTACCGAGAATCCCTTGCCCGAGGCGCCCGCCCTGGCGGCCTCTATAGACGCGTTGAACGACAGCATCTTAGTCTGCATTGCTATGGAATTCACTGTCTTGGCCATTTCGTTGTACTGCTCTATCGTCTTTTCAACGTCCTTTATGCTTGAAAGAACGTTTTTAAACAGTTTCTCTATGCCCGCCACCTCCGCAGACACTCTGGTTATATTCATTAGGCTGGCAGACCGCTCGCTTATAAACGCTTCATGCTCGTGCTGCATATCGTGCCTCGCTTTCTCGAGGCAGTTTTCAGCAACGTTTATACCCTTAGCTACCTTTACGGCCATCTCGTGGCACGTCTTCGAGCCGCACGCATAACAGTTGTGGTTTCTCTGTTCTTCGTTTAATTTGCCAAGCTTAATGTACGCCTGCTGCACGTCTCTTTCTTCGCAGGGAATAGGCTTGATATGTTTGCTTGAGTATGTCCTTAAATAGTCCTCAAGAACAAGCTTTCTGTCGAACAGGTCAAAGAGCTTCCTTCCCTGTTCGGCCGCCTCGTCGCTTTTTATCGACCGCTGTTTTATGTCGTCCATTACCTTGTTTATACTGAATATCGAAGCGTCCTGACTGCAGCCCGTGCCCGAGTTGCACCCCTCGCGGCAGTTCAGCACGTCAAATATCGCGGGTCTGTTCTCTTCACTCTCGTCCGCGAACGCGTCTATATCCCGGTATACGAACTCCTGGCCTTCCGATTTGTCAACGCGTACCGACTTGCCGAGGTAATACTCTATGTTTTCCTTAAGCCCACCCGGCATGGAATATATCTTGCCGAGCGAAGCTTCTATGTGGTCGAACTCGAACGTGCTTTCAGGTATGCGAATGTGTTTTTCCCTTAAATACTCAGCCAGCCTGTTGTACGTTACGTTATAGGAAACGAGCCCCGTATCGTCGAACTCCTGCGCCTTGGCGACACAGGGTGAAAGCACTGCTATTTTGTCCTTTACGTCAAGGTGCTTTTTCATAAACACCGCGGTGCAGAGCATTGGGCTGTGTACAGGAGACAGCGACGATAATATCTGCGGCTTATATTTTGTAACATAGTTGACTATCGCAGGGCACGGCTGCGTTATGAGGGATTTAGGCTTATGCTTCTCTATATACCGTATATGCGCCCATGTGCATATATCGGCGCCCAAAGATACGTCAACTATTTTTCTTATACCTTTAGCTTTAAGGAACGCAAGTATGGACTCCCAGTTTTCAAAATTCGTACGGAAAGACGGGGCTACCATAAGCGATATGCTACCGCCGCCTGCAATGTCGCTGAAAAACCGTTCGGTGTCATCCTCAAAACGCCGGGCGTGATGCTGGCATATCTCTATGCAAGCGCCGCATGCTATACATTTTGACTGGTCGATCTTTACTTTTATCTTCCCGTCCTGTATGAACGCTATATTAGATTCTTCGACGGGGCAAACGCGGATACACCTGTTACACCCCTCGCATTTTGAAATGTCGCTCCAAATAACTTCTCTCATCGTGCCCTCCCAAAAGCTGTACGCTAAGCTGTATAATCTGATTTATTAATCGGCAATAATTTCTTATTAGTGAAGTTATTTTTTATAATTAATTTTTAGGCGATGCGTAATTGCCGCCCGAAAACTTTACCTCTTTAAGGGCCAGCGACAAAAAAAAGAAACGTTCCGAATAAAGTTTCTTTTTACAAGGCGTCTGTTATATGAACGAATAATTCTTAAATCCCGGTTAAACTCATCTCATAGCAATAGCATACGGCCCGCCAGTTTTGCTGATATAATCAGCACGTCACTGACGCGAAATACAAAGCTGCATATTATTATTCTATATATTCCCTTACGCGAAACTTCGCGCCTATGCTCTCTGCTATCTTGCGGCTTTGCTCCACCTGCTCTGGGCCGATTACGTCCACCACGGTAAATATCGTCTCTATGCCCTGCTTTAAGCAGCCTTTGGCGAAGTCGAGTATATGGGCGTAAGCCTCCTCGCCGAAATTGCTGCGGCACAGCTGCTGATACCTTCCGGCGTCGGGGGCGTTAAGGCTTATGGATACGGTGTCTATAAGCCCTTTTAATTCCGGCGTTATATCGCGCCCGTTGTAAGCGCTGCCCTGTCCGTTCGTGTCGAGGCGCACAGCAGCCCCGCGGCTTTTTAAGTACTTCGCAACCTCAAGAAGCACGCCGAGCCTCATCGTAGGCTCGCCGTATCCGCAGAATACCGCCTTCTCTATCTCCGGCTCCGCTTCGAGCAAAGAAATGACGTCGCGGGCTTCCGGCTCCTCTTTTATCCAAAGATTATGGCCGCCCACGCCCGGATGGGCTACTCTTATGCAGAACGTGCATGCGTTCGTGCACCTGTTGGTAAGGTTTATATAAACCGCATTACCGTACTTGTATACGTATGTATCCATTAAATATTGTACAACCTTTTTACGTTATTGATGTTGGCCTCGCACATCTCTTCGAGCGTTATTCCCTTTATCGCAGCAAGCTTTGCAAGCACGTACTTTACGTTGACGGGGTTGTTCCTCGTGCCGCGCACCGGCTCGGGCGACATATAAGGGCAGTCCGTCTCCGCCATAAGCCTGTCAAGCGGCACTACGCCCGCAGCCTCCACAACTTTCCTTGAGTTGTTGAATGTCACGGAGCCGGTGAACGATATGCAAAGCCCCATGCCGAGTATTATCTCCGCAGTCTCCGCGCTGCCCGAAAAGCAGTGCATTACGCCGCGCAGCCCCGGATGCTGCCGGAGCATCGCCAGCGTGTCTTCCGTCGCTTCGCGCATGTGAATGATAACTGGAATGTCCATCTTCCGCGCAAGATCGAGCTGCTGCTCGAACACTTTGCGCTGCATCTCTTTGGGCGAAAAATCGTAGTGGTAGTCGAGGCCTATCTCGCCTATCGCTATTACCTTTTCCTTCTCGGCGAGCGCTTTTATATGTATCAGAAAATCGCTTGGAGCGTCCTTTGCCTCGTGCGGGTGCACGCCCGTCGCCGAGTAAATATAGTCCGTGCTCTCGGCGAGCGCCGCTGCCCTCTTGCTGTCCCTTACCGTCGTGCCGCATTCTATTATGCCCACGACACGAAGCTCGGGCAGCGTTTTTATAAGCGCCTGCCTGTCGATGTCGAATTTGCGGTCGAGCAGATGCGTATGCGTATCGAACAGCCTTATCATAACCCCTACCCCAAAAGCCTGTCGTATTGTTACATTACAGGTGTGCCGCTATTTAGCTCCCCGTCCGTAGTCACCAGCCTTAATACTCCGTCCGCCTCCGCCGCAAGCAGCATGCCGCGAGACTCTATACCCTTGAGCTTAGCCGGCTTTAAGTTGGCCACTACAACTATCGTCTTGCCGACAAGCTCGTCGGGGCTGTACCACTGCCTTATGCCCGACACTATCTGTCGCGTTTCTCCGCCTATGTCGACTACTATGCGTATCAGCTTGTCGGTGCCTTCGACGGCCTCGGCCTCCTTCACGACGCCCAGCCGCAGATCAATCTTGCGAAACTCTTCGTACGTTATCTCGTCAGCGGGTTTTATATCGTGTTTGTCCGCCTTTTTCTTCTCAGGCTCCGCTTTTGCCTCCTGTTTCGGCTCGCCTTTCTTCTGCTTTCTGAGCGTGCGGTTGTCCGCTATCTCCTCCAGCTCCTCGAGCTCCTTGTTTATATCAAGCCTCGGGAATATAGGCTCCGTCTGCTTAACTTTAAGCCCGGCTAGTCCCGTGCCAAACTGCTTTATGCTGTCCCAAGACGTTAAGTCCGTGTCCTCTATGCCCAACACATCCTGTATCTTTTTCACCGTGCCGGGAAGGAACGCCGTAAGCGCCACCGATATTATGCGCAGGCCTTCCGCGAGATGCGCCATCACGCTCGCGAGCGTGTTCTTCTTCGCTTCGTCGCGCGCCAGCAGCCACGGCGTCGTGTTGTCTATGTATTTGTTGAGCGCGCTCACATAGCTCCATATGTCCATCAGCGCCTCGGGCAGCCTCAAGGAGTCCATGTGCTCCTCTATACTCTTATTAAGCGCCGCCCCCTGACGCTCTATCGCTTCGTCGAATTCGGTGGGCTCGTACTTACCCGGCACTATGCCGTCGAAGTATTTTACAATCATCGTAGCCGTACGCGAAACGAGGTTGCCCAAATCGTTCGCCAAATCAAAGTTTATTCTGTTTAATAGCGCCTCGCTCGAATAAAGCCCGTCCGAACCGAACGGCACTTCGCGCAGCAGGAAATAGCGCACCGCGTCGACGCCGTATCTTGATACGAGCTTAACAGGGTCGACTACGTTGCCTTTTGACTTGCTCATCTTGCCGCCGTCCAGCATCAGCCAGCCGTGCCCGAACACCTGCTTGGGCAGCGGCAGCCCCAGCGCCATAAGCAGTATCGGCCATATTATCGTGTGGAAACGTACTATCTCCTTGCCCACCAGATGCACGTCCGCCGGCCAGAACTCACGGAACTTCGAGTCGTCGCCCGAGAGGTACCCCAGCGCCGATATGTAGTTCGACAGCGCGTCTATCCAGACGTACACTACGTGCCCGGGGTCGAAAGTAACGGGTATGCCCCACTTGAAAGACGTGCGCGACACGCAAAGGTCCTCGAGCCCCGGCAGCAGGAAGTTGTTAAGCATCTCGTTCTTGCGCGAAGGAGGCTGTATGAACTCGTCGTGTGTGTTTATGTATTCTATCAGCCTGTCGGCGTATTTTGAAAGCCGGAAGAAATAGCTTTCTTCCTTTGTAAGCTCCACGTCTCTGCCACAGTCGGGACACTTGCCGTCCTTTAACTGCCGCTCCAGCCAGAACGCCTCGCACGGCGTACAGTACCAGCCTTCGTACTCGCTCTTGTATATGTCGCCCTGGTCGTAGAGCTGCTTGAATATCTTCTGCACCGTCTCCACGTGCCGCGGTTCCGTAGTGCGTATGAAGTCGTCGTTCGTTATGCCCAGCAGCTGCCACAGCTCTTTTATCGTCGCGACTATGCCGTCCACGTACTCGATAGGCGTCTTGCCCGCCGCTTTGGCGACGCGCTCTATCTTCTGCCCGTGCTCGTCCGTGCCCGTCAAGAACATAACGTCGTAGCCCGTCTGACGCTTGAAGCGCGCGAGAGCGTCCGCCGCGACGGTAGTGTACGAATGCCCTATGTGCAGCTTGTCGCTCGGGTAATATATAGGCGTGGTAATATAATACTTCTTCATCGAATGTCTCCTCTGCCCCAAAAAGCCTTGGCTTTTCGGGGACCACGGTGCCTTAAAACTTTTAGTATAAGAATAGTTTTGAGGTGAGGTTTTGTCAAGGAAAACTCCGCAGTCAAACTGCATTTGCCTGCGGTCTTGCCCCGCCCGTGCCTTCAGGCACGGGCGGCGGGGCGCTTGTGTAGTGGCTAAATACATCTTAAGTTTGCCTTTCCCCGGCAAAGCCGGTTGAAAGGCATGAAAAGAAAGGCAAGGAAATAAAATCGTGCTTCGCACTATCGAGGGCGCTGCCCTCGAGCTCCCGTTTCTTTTCTTGAAAAAAAGAAACAAAAGACATGGCATGGCCTTTATAAACTTTAATAACTAAAAGCTATTAACTAAAATGGCATTTGTTCTTCATCGAAAGGTACCCTATATTGAACATTAAGTATTCCACAAACAGCATTTAAAAATGGTGTCATAAACCCAATATGTTTCGTTTTTATTGTTTTGTATAATTCTGAAACTGCATGAACGTTCTCAATTGGAACTTTGTAGCTATCTTGAATCAAGAAATCCGGACCCCAAATAGTGCTAGGCCATAAACTTGATTCGAGTATATGGTCTGAAATTGTTTTATCCATATTTTCAAGAGCGTTTTGCACCTTATCATTCTGGAAATATGTATTTGAAATAAATGTAAACTGGTCCCCATGATAATCAACTTCAATACTGCAAATGTTTTCAATCACTGTTGAGATTTGTTTTCTTAGTTCAGATAATTCTAAACTTGAAATATCATTTGTGGATGTCTCTTCATTTAATTCTAAGACTGTCTTTTCTTCGTCTGCTATTAATTCAGAATAATAATCATTATCTTTAATAATAATGGTCGTCCCTGTTTTTGACAGAAATTCAGTTTGTAAAACATCAATGTAATTAATGAATCCTTTGTCTCTGGTTACAAAAGTAATATTATTATAACCTTTATTATGTTTAAAATAATCCAACAAGGAAATCCACAAAAGAGTATCTTTAAAGCCTTTATCACTTGCCTTATCCGCATCTACAAATGGAGGCGCTTTCATAAAAACTCTATCCATAACTTCTTTCAGAACATTTTCACTGGGATTAAAAGGTATGATCTTATTACCGAATTGTTTTACGTAGCCTTCACTTGTATATTTTTTATCGGCTTCGAATTTTTCTTCAAATGTCTTTTTTAATCTAATAGTCACATATTTCGAATATTGTTCTTTAAGTTCTTCAATTCTTTCATAAGCCTTTTTTAGCTCTAAATATTTTTGAGATAATCTTTCGCTTATAGATATTTGCGTCACATAAACATCAAAAAACGAAGATAGTTTTTCTACAACATTCCGAAGATCTTTCTTATGCTCAATTATGAAATTTGTATCTAGTACAATTGCTTTTTTCTCATCATTCATACTATTAACCTCATAATATTATCTACTTCGCCAATTCTCTCCAAATCCCTTGAAAATACTGCAAAATGAGCACAAAAAATGCCTCCACAGGGAGGCGTCAGCGGAGCGTTGGAAGGGTATCATGCAATTGCTAAAGCGTAAGCCTGCAAAGAATCCAATTTGCGTTAACTTACATGGGATCCTTCGCAAGCTCAGGATGACAGCAAAAAGGAAGATCTTTATGAGTTAACTTCCGTCTATATCATACAGGGCTATATATACCTTCTCACACTTTTCATATACTCACTGTATTCGTCCCCGAACTTAACTAGGCACCACCGCTCCTCCGATAGTATCAGAAAATGCGTCGACATCTGAAAAACAGCGATTAATGCGAGCAGTATAAGCGATTCCGTCATTATGGCGCATCCCAGGAAGTATATGAAATACGCGACATACATCGGGTTGCGCGAAAACCTGTACAGCACCGCGGTGTTAAGCCCGCTCTTCGCCGGTTTTGCGTAGTTTATTATAGACGCGATATACAGCGCCGCCCCTATGATGTACACGGCAAGGCCGGTAAAGAACCATACCGAATCCGCCGCAACGGTAAGGAAACACATGTAAACTATAGCCCCCAGCCCGGTTATTTGATACACCCAGTAGGCCGCCTTTTCGCCGCCGCCCGCGGCAGGTGCGAAATGCGCCGCGCGCATCAGAGCCTCGCGGCCGAGCAGCGCCAGCAGCCCGTACCGAATAAGTATTAACGGTATTACCAGAAATCCAGCATTCATTCCTTTTTATTACCCTCCAAAAAGTCTCACTGCTTTTTGGAGATCCCGATATTTACACCCCATCAAGCCTCGCGGTTTGCTGGAGCCCCCGTATAAATGGCTCCCTCAGACGAGGGGGCTGCCGCCGTACCGGCGGCTGGGGGAGGAAATCAGTTATTCTATGTTATTTAAGATACGCTTGCGTAATCTACTTGATTATGACTCCCATACTGTAGCTGAAGACTATAATAAACGTCTCCGCACATTGGCAGTCAGCCGCAGCAGCAAATATGCCGCCATACTCCGGCAAAAATCTTAAATATACTTGCTCGCTTCTTTAACGCTTAAAGGTGCAAGCTCGTGCGACTTAATGAACGCTCTTACCCATTCAGGGTCAGTCTTCGAATATTCGCGCAGCGCCCAGCCTATTGCCTTGTTTATGAAGAACTCTTTCGAGCCGAGGTTCTTCTCTATCGCCTCCGCCAAAAATGCGGTGTCAGTATCCTTCTTAAGGTGCAGCTGGAATATTATCGACATGCGGCGAAGCCACATATTATCGCTCGTCATCCAGGTCTTAAGCTCCTGCTTTATCTGCGGGTATTTTGTGGACATCAGCCCCAGCGGTATGTTGAAATTATCGACGGTATCCCACCATGAGTTACTTGTTATGAGCCATTCTATGCGCCCTAAGTCCTCCGGCGTTAGGCTGTCCTTTATCTGCAGCACGTAACTTATCGCGAGGTAATGGAACTCCCGCTCCGGCTTTGCATAGCACTGCTCCACGAACGCCCAGTCGACGCCCTGCTCTTTCTTCTTTTGCTTCAAAAACTCCCGTGTAAGCCGCTCCCTCTCGGGCTTCTGTATCCCTAAGAACTTAAACTGGCCCTTTAAATATGCGGACATGCCCGCGGCTTTTTCGGGGTTCGCGTTCGCTTTAAGCGTTTCAAATATATCCATGGATAACCTCAAAACAAATTACTTATTCTGTCGATTATAAAACTCAATATCTGTCGCGGCATTACTTCTTTTTCGCGTACAGATTCTCCTTCGCCCTTATCGCCGTTACTCTGAATATTATCTCTTTGGGCAGAGGCTTGTCCAAAGGAAGCTGTACGGCGCCTTTCGACGTTTTATATTCCGCCGTCTCTTTTAAAAAAGCTTCCACACCGCTGGCGCCCGGGTAAAACCCTATGTGGTTCTTATGCGCCGCGAAATGCACGAGATTGCCGTCAAGATAAAACGTGGGCATGCCCCAGCTTATCTTCTCCTGCGCGTCAGGCGCTGCGCTCTTTATTACGGCCCGCAGTTCCTCAAGTTTCTGCCGGACATCCGGAGGGTAAAGCCCGATATATTCATCTATCGTTGAGTACCGTATTTCTTTTTCCATAGCCGCACCTTTTTTACTTAGTGATTTTTTATTATATCATATGCTTGTACAAAAATATCGCATTATTAACAGCCGCGGGTCACCCAAACAGCAGTTTGCATACAATGACGCTGGATATCAGCCCCGATGCTTCGGCTATCAGCGACGCGGGCACAACGTACCGCGTCTTTTTTATGCCTACGCTGCCGAAATAGAGCGCGGTAGTGTAAAACAGCGTCTCGGACGAACCCATATGCGTACTCGCCATACGGCCTATAAAGCTGTCCGGGCCGTAGCGCTGCAGTATGTCGGTTAATAGCCCTATGCCTGCGCTGCCCGAAAACGGCCTCATAAGCGCTAGCGGCAGTATCTCGGGCGGTATGCCAATCGGTGAGAGCACGGGCGCGAGCGCTTTTTTTATATAGTCGATGCAGCCCGACGCCGTAAATATGTTGATAGCGAATATGAAGCCCACTACAAAGGGCAGTATGCGCACTACGGTCTCAAGGCCCTGCTTCGCGCCTTCGACGAACTTGTCGTACACCGCAACTTTCTTTATTATGCCGTATATCACTATGCCCGCTATAAACACCGGCACGAACGCCGCCGATATGTACGTTACCGCCTGCACTTGCTTCCCCCCTGCATTATCTTTCCCGCTATTACCGCCACCGCCGCCGATACGAAGGTTACTATCAGCGCCGAAAGCACTATCTCCGCGGGCGCTTCCGAACCCGCCGCGCTGCGCAGCGCTATTACTGTAAGCGGCAGTATCTGCACCGACGACGCGTTGACAATTAAGAACATGCACATTGGGTCAGAAGCCCTCTGTTTGTCGGGATTGAGCTTCTGAAGCTCTTTCATGGCCTTAAGGCCGAACGGCGTCGCCGCGTTGCCCATGCCCAGCATATTAGCAACAATGTTGAGCGTTATATATCCGCTGGCCGGGCCGTCGGGCAAACCTGGGAACAGCAGCCTTATTACCCGCCTCATCTTTTTCGCGAGCGCCTTAACGAGCCCCGCCTCGTTTGCTATGTTAAGTACTCCGAGCCACAGCGCGTACGCTCCAATAAGGCTTACGCACAGCAGCGCCGCGTCTTTCGCTCCGTTTATCGCCGCCTCGGATACCGCCTGCGCGTTGCCCGTCAAAAGTCCGACCGCGGCGCCTATGACAATAAGGGCTGCCCAGATATAATTAACCATTTTTCCTCCCGATAGACCTGTTGCTAATTTATATTCAATTGTGATATATTCTTATACAAATGAATTTTTATTGTTTTTTCCTTTTTCGGTCAATTAAATGTTGACAAAATACATGTATATTTGTTATATTTTGATATAGATAGGTAAATACCAATAATTTTGTTTTTTGGGGAGATGAAAAGTATGAAATCAACAGGTATTGTAAGGAAAGTCGATTCGCTGGGACGTATAGTTCTTCCTATCGAGTTGAGAAGAGTCATGGGCATCGATATCAAGGATCCTATCGAGATATTCGTTGACGACAGTCATATAGTCCTCGGCAAATATCAGCCCGCGTGTATTTTTTGTGACAGCGTTGTAGGGGTTTCGGAATATAAAGGCGCTAAGGTATGTGCCGAGTGTTTCGCTAAACTGAAAAAATAACGCTAAAGACTTAGTTTGTAAACTCGGTTTTTACTGATATTCAGTTCTTTGGATGCCGCATTGACGGCATCTTTTTTTGTCATTCCCGAGGCGAGCTTTTTATTTAGCAGCGCTATTATTTCATCGTCGCCTATGTGCTCTTTTTGCTGCTCCCTGCCGCCCGTTATTATCACATACTCTCCCTTGACCTCGCCCGAAAACGCGTCCCTTGCTTCGGCAGCCGTCGCGCGCAGCACATTTTCGTGCACTTTAGTAAGCTCCTTGGCTACGACTATGCGCCGCTCACCGCCGCAGCTTTGCGCGATATCCGCAAGCGTTTGCTTCAAGGCGTGCGGGCTCTCGTATATTATGCAGGGCAGCGGGCTTGCCGCTATAGCCTCAATGCCTTGTCTTTTCTCGGCGGCTTTTTTGGAAAGGAACCCGTAAAACACGAAAGGCCCAGAAAACCCAGACAGCGTATACGCCGCAACCGCCGCGCACGCGCCCGGCACTGACGTTACCTCAATCCCGGCGTTTACAGCGTCTGCAACGAGCTCCGAACCCGGGTCGGATATGAGAGGCGTGCCCGCGTCGGAGACCAACGCTACGTTTTTGCCTTCCTTTAGCATGTCTATTAACTGCGCGCGCTTATCAAAGCCGCTGTGTTCGTGGAAGCTGAAAAGCTTTGTTTTTATATCGTAATGATTAAGCAGCTTAATTGTCCTGCGCGTGTCCTCGGCGGCTATTATATCAACTTCTTTTAATATCCTCAGCGCGCGCAGCGTTATATCTTCGAGATTGCCTATAGGCGTCGCAACGATATACAGCACCGCTATTCCTCCATTCTCTTTTCTCCGGCTTTGCGATACTCTTCCCCTTACGCCTGAAGCGCGCAAAGCCGTAATCATCACCCAAAAAGCTTTGTCTTTTTTGGGGACCCCGGTATTAAGAATTAATCCTGTATATTTTCTTAGCCTGCTTTGTGTACGTTCCGTCCGCTTCGTATACCGCGAGCGGCGGCAGGAATTTGACGCCCGCGGCCGCGCCCTTGCGCCCCTCTACCAGCGCGAAATTCGGCGCGTCCGAGACCCGCTGGGATACCAGCATTATGCGCTTCGGCTCCACTTTGTAAAAGCGCATTACCTCCATCAGCTCCGCGAACCGCTCCGTCCTGTATATAAGGTAAAGCCGACCGCCCGTGCGCAGCAGCTTTGCAGCCGCCGCTATCACGTCCCTTAATGTACAGCATACCTCGCGCTTTGCTATGTTAAGGTATTCGTTGGGGCTTGCCTTGCCCGCTCCTGTTTTCTCGTACGGCGGGTTTGTTACGACGACGTCCACGCCCGCCTTTAAAAGCTGGGCGGCGTGCTTTAAGTCGCCCTGCACGACGTCTATGCTGCCTTCAAGCCCGTTCAGCCTGACGCTTCTTATTGCCATATCGGCAAGCGGCGGCTGTATCTCCAGCCCCGTCACATGTATGCCGCTTGTGCGCGCGCACATAAGTATCGGTATTATGCCGCAGCCCGTACCAAGATCGACGGCGCGTTCGCCCTCCTTCATTTTGGCAAAGTCCGCGAGCAGCACAGCGTCCGTGCCGAATGGAAAATAAGCCGGGTTCTGTATTATAGCGTACCCGTGCCCCAGGTCTTCTATTTTTTCGCCATTAATGAGAGTAATATCTTTGTTCATTGAGATAGATTATACAACAAAGATGAAAATGTTAGAATAAAAAACAGGGAATCACCCTTTATTCAGATTTTTTATATAGCGCTATTATTTCTTTCTTATTTGTATTAGCTGATACACTAATCACTAATCTTTATTCTTGCCTCGTATTCATATGTCGCAGGGTTTGTCCAATCTAGAAAATACCCGGTATATCCTAAAATAGACAATAGTATTTTCCCTACAAAAGTCATTAAAAAACAATATTGATACCAAGGTTCCCCGTATTTGTCATCGAATTTAACTCGATGAACTAGACTATTTCTTATATTAATAAAACGATGTATTTCTTTTTTTGATATTTTAATATTATAATATTTACACATTTCATGTATAGCCCTTCTAAGTGGATAGTAATTCAACCCATCCAGGTGATTTGTCATTAACTCAAAAGAACTTGTATCATCATTGTCAAAAATCTCGTTTAGTTTTTCTTTTACAATCTTTTTTAGAGTATCAATATTATTTTTAAATATTTCATTACTAACAATAAATTCCCTATTTACTACTTTACTTAGAAAATCACTTTTAATCTGTTCTAACGTAACAACTTGTTTTAAAGCTCTGAATTCTAAATAATCCGTTTCGATTTTGGCATCTGTATATTCTGTAATAGTTCGATCTAATTCCAAAATATCGTATAATTTCAGAAAACTTTTATACGTCTCATTAATATAATTAACAAGATCTTCTGTAGGTTCTGTTGCAATGAGCCGAAGTATCCCATATTGTTTAGTTATACGATTTTCATGTCTTGAAAAAAAATAACTATCTGATTTGGAAACATCATAAAAAATCCAATTAATATTACATCCCTTCGCAAGTGTTAATAATATACAAAGATTGTCCATAACTTTAATAATATTATCAATATCGTTTATTGAGATTTCTTTAAAAACAACACTACATGTAACTTCCACGCTTCTTGAAACACTTAATGACTTTATTGTATCGTTATAATTACTCTCCCTAATAATGCTTATTGAATAACCATCAATATTAAATTTATAATCTTTATTAATTTTTAAATTGGTTATCTTAAAAACAACAGATGCGTTTTCTATTTCTTTAGATAATTCCCCAATTTGAACTTTTTTTATTAATATTTGAATCCTCATTGATATTATTTCAATATTATAGATATTTCCTTCTGCAACTATTACCTTTCCATCATCAGTTTCTCCAACTATTTTTACTACTGTTTGAAAATCAAAAACGGGAACAATTCTATCTGGTTCACAATTTATATATATATTGCCATCCGCTACTTGAAAAAGTTCAAATATAATACTATAGGCTTGCTCGACAATTATTCTGCCTTTACCTTTATAAGAACGTATGACTGTACCAAATGGTTTTATCATGTCTTTCCTCAAACTTGCATTAATCTTTTGCAGTATTGCCGTTGGGTTCCCCAAGGAATTAGTCCCTTGGGCGAGGTTCTCAGGGGCGGCGTCCCTGAGCGGGTAGAAGGGCAGCGCCCTTCCTAACGTAGCGCCCTTCCCGATGCAAAACTTTCCGCGCTTACTCTCTCTTCATCCCTTGGCTGTTCGGGCAAACCTTCCTGCACTCAAAGCAGTGTATCTTCCACTCGCCGCCGTTTCTTGCCCCGGACGCATACTGCATGCACACCTTTTGATCTATCGCGTGATCGCGCAGCGCCCCCGCAGGACAGCTTGATGCGCACAGCCCGCAATTCGCTGAGCACGGCTCGTACGGCGCTATAGGGTCAGCCTCAAGCTCCGCCGACGTAAGCACGCCCCCGAGCCATAGCAGATTACCATACCTTTCGTTTACCAGCAGCGTGTTCCTGCCCATCTTACCGAGCCCTGCCAGCACGGCCGCGTGCTTTAATGATATCAGCCCGTGGAGCTTTCCTTCTTCCTCAATGTATGCTTCTGCGCCTAAAGAAGCTAACGGCACGGCGTCGTACCCTTGGTCGGCTATATACAGCGCAAGCTTTGTGGCTATCAGGTTAAGCTCTTGGCCTATTGTATTGCGCGCGACAGTATACGGGGTCGTGGATTTCGCGTTCATCATCGAAGCGTTAAACCTTATGCCGAAAATAACCGCCGACTTGCATGACTGCAATACGTCCAGCGGGTGAAACCCTTTTGGCGCGCCTGTAAACCTCTCCTCGCCGCCTATGCCGCATATATCCGCGCCCAGCATCAGCGCTTTTTCCTTTACTTTGAACGCATCCATAACAAACAACCTCTTTTCGCCTGTTTATTACTTATTTCGGCATGGGTTAACAATATCCTTTATTTATTGGTAATTATGTATTATTATGCGTATACTGGCGGTTTACAGTTTTTCTGCGCGGTTTATAATTTTTCTTGTTTCATCACACTGAAGCCATATAAGTGCGCCGGGTTACAAAAAGCCATACCGCCTAAGCGATATGGCCATAAATTTCCGCCTCAAGAAGACTGGCTTCCTGAGGCTTTATATATTATAGCTCCTTCTTTTTACCGCCCCGCGGGGCTGTATCGGAAGAAGCTTAGGCCGGATCGCGCGTAATAAATGCGCGCCCGGAAACGCTATTCGTACCTCAACGCATCTATGGGGTTTAATTTTGCCGCCTTGTTCGCAGGGTATATGCCGAACACCACTCCCACGAACGCCGAGAACCCGAGCGCCAGCGCAATTGTACCCGCGTTCATAGACATGCCTATGTCCATCGCCGTGCCTATTACCTGCAGTCCTAAGAACGAAAGGCCTATGCCTATTATGCCGCCCGCCACGGAGAGCACCACGGCCTCTACGAGGAACTGAGACAGTATGTCGCTCTTCTGCGCGCCTATCGCCTTCCTTATGCCTATCTCGCGCGTACGCTCGGTAACTGACACCAGCATTATGTTCATTATGCCTATGCCGCCCACGACGAGCGATATAGCGGCTATGCCCGAAAGCAGTATCGTCATTACGCTCATTACTTCGTTCATTACGTCGAGTATTGCGTTCTGGTTGATTATCATATAATCCTCGTCGTCACCCAGCTCGCGTATCAGAAACTTGTCAGTCGTTGTCTCAGCCGCGTCCACGGTGTCGGGCGACGAGGCCGATACGTAGATATACGTAAGCTCCTTGTCGGAAAAAAGCCTCTGCGCCGTCGTCAGCGGTATTATTATCGTATCGTCCTTGTTGGCCAGCATGGTGCTCGATTCTTCGAGCAGCCCTACTACCGTAAAATCGTACCCTTCTATGTTGAGCGTGTTGCCGAGGCAGTCCTGCGTGCCAAACAGTTCGTCCGCAACGTTTATGCCCACAACGGCGTTGTATGTATGCGCTTCAGAGTCCATATCGCTTATGAACCTTCCCCGCTTTATCACCTGCCCCGTTATCTGCCGGTAAACGCCCGTCACGCCCTCCACGCTGTACGAGCCGCTCTCGTCGCCCGCCTTTACGTTCGCCGTCTTCGCGACAACGCCCGTCACGCCCCATATGCTCGGGTCGTCCTCGAGCTTCCTTATGTCGCTTAGCGTAAGGTATGTCGGCGCTGCGCCGGTAAACCTCACCTGCAGAAGGTTGGAGCCCAGGCTCTCTATCTGCCCCGTTATCTCTCCCGTCGCGCCCTGCACTACGGATATTAACAGCGTGACCGCGACTACGCCTATTATAATACCCAGCATAGTGAGAAATGAGCGCATCTTGTTGCCGCGAAGCGCTACGAAAGCCATTTTAAGCGCCTGTGTAAACTTCACGCCCCCTCACCCCCCGCGGTGTCGTAATCCACTTTTCCATCCAGCATATGCACGCGCCTGTCCGCCATGTTTGCGATATTCGGGTCGTGCGTTATCAGCAGTACGCCCCTGCCCTCGCTGTGCAGCTCGGTGAGTATGTTCATTATCTCCCTGCCTGATTTCGAGTCTAGGTTGCCCGTCGGCTCGTCGGCGAGTATCAGCGTCGGCTTTGTGGAAAGCGCCCTCGCTATCGCGACGCGCTGCTGCTGCCCGCCCGACAGTTCGCTCGGTTTGTGCGCCATCCTGTCCTTTAAGCCCACTCTTTCCAGCGATTCTGTAACGCGCTTTTTGCGCTCCTGTATGGGCAGCCCCTGATATATAAGCGGCAGCTCCACATTCTCGTAAGCCGTGAGCTTGGCGAGCAGATTGAACTGCTGGAATATGAACCCTATCTCGCGGTTGCGTATCTCGCCGAGTTCCTTTTCCGTATAGTCGTCTATAAGCTGGCCGTTTAGGTAATATTCGCCCTCGTCTGCAAGGTCGAGGCAGCCTATTATGTTCATCAGCGTCGACTTGCCGCTGCCCGAAGGGCCTATTACGGCCACAAATTCCCCGTCGCGTATGCTGAGCGTAACGCCGTCCAAAGCGTGCACCTGCGCGTCGCCCATCTGGTATGTCTTTTTTATGTCCCTAAGCTCTATCATGTCTTTACTCCGTAGCCGCGGGCGCAGTACCGCCGGCATTGCCGCCTCTCCTATCGCTGTCCATCCTTTGGCTGAACATACGCATCTGCTGCTCCTGCAGGCTGAGTACCTTCACCTGCGGCACGGCTACCTGATCGCCCTCCGAAAGCCCTTCGGTTATCTCTACGTTCACGCCGTCCGTGACTCCTGTTTTCACCTTGTGTGTAGCGGGCGTATAGTCAAGGTCCTTGTTTACGTCCTTGCCCATTACCACGTATTTTTCACCGTTTATTACCTGAATAGCTTCTATTGGTATATACAGCGCGTTCTGCGCAGTGCGGGAAACTATCTCCACGTCCGCGCTCATGCCGAGCATTACGCCTTCGGCGCTGTCAAGCTCCAGCGTAGCGGTATATTTAGTGACGTTGTTCCGCGACACGCCTATAGGGTCTATCTTTTTAACCGTGCCGGTAAACCGCTTCTCGGGCAGCGCGTCGAACGTAATCGACGCCTGCTGGCCTATCTTTATATCCGCTATGTCTAGCTCGTCTATCTCAACGTCTATCTTCACCTGCTCTACGCTCTTAATCGTAAACAGCTTGGCACCCGCCTGCACAACCTGGTCAGGGCTGAGCTGCAGCCCCGAGACTACGCCGTCCGTGCCCGCCTTGACTGTAAGCGCCGCAATGTCGCGCTCCGCGTCCTTAAGGTCGTCATAGATTTGGCGCCGCTGCTCTATGTTGTCGTACAGCGCAGGCGAAAGCACGTCTCCGTCGATATGGAAAAGGTTGCCCCCGCGTGAAACTTCGTCGCCCTGTTCTTCGTACACCTTATCCACGACGCCGCCCTTGCCTATGATATGCACGGGGCTTGCTACCTCTATCACAACTTCGCCCAGGCTGGCGCCGTCCGGCGAGGTGACGGTAGCCATATCTCCCGCGTTTAAATCGCCTTTGTCAAACCTTACGGTCATTTCCGAAGCAGCCATGTCTATTTTTACGACTTCTCCCAACGCGCTCTTTGAGCCCGACGTTACCGTAAGCTCCTGCCCCTGTATTATATCCTCATTATACGGCACTTTTACCTGCAGCAGGTCGTCGGGGCTGACTATCGCAAGCGCTCCGTACCTGTCCATTACTGCGTCCACATTGTCGCCGTCCTTGGCGTACACTGTCATTACAGTGCCTTTAACGGGCGACTTTATATATTCGCTGCCTCCCGTGCCGCGCAGCATACCTATAGACATGTCAAGCTCGTCAAGCTGCGACTTCAATGAGTCGCGCCGCGCTTTAAGCTCTTCGTTTTTGAACACGGCTATAACGTCGCCCGCGGATACCACGTCTCCGTTCTCTGCGTTTACCTCGACTACGGTGCCCGCCGCCGCGGCATACACGCTTTCATCGTTTAAGGGCTCCACCGTGCCCGCGCCTTTTACCTTGACCTCTATGTTGCCCCGTTTGACGTCCACGATGTCGTACGTCGTCTTTTCGCTCTCCGCTTTGTTTATGCGCATCTGCACATACCCCAGCACGAGCAGCCCAGCTATTACAACCACCGCTACAATCGCTATTATCCTTTTTTTGCTCTTCTTCTTTTTCATATGATAAATTACGCGCCTCCGTAAAAATAAAAAATCAACGTTAGCAACGGTTATATATACACAATTATAGCCCTATATAAAACCGTTATTCTTAGGACGTGTTCGATGCCGTTATTCTAGCAGATTATTATCCCATAATATGCGTGTTAGCGAATACTTAACAAAATATTAACAAACAATTCTAACCGTAAGTTATGCTGCCTCGATACGCCCATTCTATATGCCATACTTCATACGCGACCTGTCAAAGAACATATCGCAAAGGGGAGGGTAGAACGTGAACAATATGAAAAGCGCAAGAATTCCTATGACTATAACCGACGCACCCGTCTTAAAGCCCAAGCCCGAAAGGCGGAGCCGGGACGTTGTAAGCCTATATGCCGTATACTGCCCCACCGCGGCTGTCAAAAACGTGTTAACTATGTCTAACACATTGGTATCTTCCACAAATCGGCTGTATATATAATATGCCGCAAGCATAAATACGGGCATAACGATGAGCGCTATGGCGTGTGAAAACACGAAATTGGGAAACTTCCTTCCCACAATAAAATAGAGTATTACATACCAGATGACAGCGGGCATGAAAAACAGCTTTGCATGCTCCCATGGGCTCTCGTTGACAGGCGCAAGGACTGCCGTAATACCGGTACGCAAAACGTCGCTGTATAAAAAATGCCACCCCGACGCCAATCCGAATACGGCAAATACACCGACGGCGCTCCATACCTTAAGCTTCTTTTTTGCGTCCATGAGCCTGCTCCTTAACAGAATCGTACTACGACTATTATATTTCAGTTATGCCGATTGGGCCCGCTCCTTAACAGAATCGTACTACGACTATTATATTTCAGTTATGCCGATTCTATTAATTAGCCCTCCCGCTATATAAGCACTTCCAGCGCGTCGAACACGCTGGCGGCTCCGTGTACACTCATTCCTTGAGGTATGCTCAAGCCTTTTAAGTTCGTCTTGGGTATGACGGCGTTTTTAAAACCCATCTTGGCGCACTCCAAAAGGCGCTTTTCGATCTGCGATACGGCCCTCACTTCGCCTGTCAGCCCTACCTCTCCCATAGCTACAGTATCGCTTATAGGCTTGTCCCTGAAGCTTGATACAATGCTCGCAGCCATCGCAAGGTCCGCCGCCGGTTCCGTGAGCCGGAGGCCTCCCGCAACGTTGAGGTATACGTCCTGATTGTAAAGCTTTAGGCCTATGCGCTTTTCGAGCACCGCTATAATGAGCGCCATCCTGTTGTAGTCGAGCCCCGCGCCCATGCGTCTCGGCATCTGGAACGACGTGGCCGACACGAGCGCCTGTATCTCGAGCAGCATGGGGCGCGTGCCTTCCATCGCCGGGTAAACGCACGAGCCGGAAGCGTCTTTCGCGCGTTCGCCCAGCAGCACCTCCGAAGGGTTTTTAACCTCCTTCATGCCGTCCTCGCGCATGTCGAAAACGCCTATCTCGTTAGTCGAGCCGAACCTGTTTTTAACGGCGCGCAGTATCCTGAAAGTGCCCTGCCGCTCGCCCTCGAAATACAGCACAGTGTCCACCATATGTTCAAGCAGCCGCGGCCCCGCTATCGCGCCTTCCTTAGTGACGTGCCCTATTATGAATACTGCCGCGCCGCTCGTCTTTGCCTCTCTAGTGAACTGCGACGCGCATTCCTTTATCTGGCTTACGCTGCCCGCCGAAGGAGTCAGCCTTGCCGAGTACATAGACTGTATCGAGTCGACGACCACAAAATCGGGGGATGTTTCGCGCATCCTCTGTATGCAGTTCGTTATCTCCGTTTCCGCAAGCATCAGTATGTCTCCGCTTGCGCCCAGCCTGCCCGCGCGCAGCCTCACCTGGCGCAGCGATTCCTCGCCGGATATGTAAAGCACCTTTCTGCCCTGCCTCGCGAGCGAGTCGGCAACCTGCAGCAGCAGCGTCGATTTGCCTATGCCCGGCTCGCCGCCTGCCAGCACTACCGAGCCTTCCACTATGCCCGACCCTAAGACGCGGTCAAGCTCGGCAAATCCGGTAGGCCATCTGTCTGTAATTTCAAGCGACATGTCTTTTAAGTATACCGCGGCTTCTCCCGCGGGAACGCTCTTCGCGCCTTTTACGGGAGCAAGCACCTGCGTTTCCTCCAGCGTGTTCCAAGCCCTGCACGACGGGCATTGCCCCAGCCATTTCGCGCTTTCATAGCCGCACTCGCCGCATATGAAAACGGTTTTATCCTTTGCCATGCGCGCCTCCCCAAAGGTATTCTATACGACAATATTATACGTTTTGGGACGTTTGCACAATAGCGGGGGTAAACAGCAAAAAGCTTCGGAGAAATCCCCGAAGCTTTTTATAAAGATGGGTGTATAATTAATCTTATATCACAAGGTCTATGTGGTGTATCGTGCCGGCGCTTCCGTCTTCACGAATGAACACCGAACTTGATTTCATCTCGCCGTGTTCGGCCGCTTCGTCCTTTATGTCAAACTGCGTTCCCGTCTCGCCCAGGTAAATTGCGCCTATCCCTAAGTCTCCCAGCTTAAAAGTCATCTTCTGGCCGTCCTGAGAGGTGGTAAGTACCGAAAGCTTGCTGAACACTTCGTCGTTTTCATCTATCCATCCGTTGCCGTCGCCGTCGTAATCGCGAAGCTCCTCAAAACCGTTGCCTTTTGTCGGCCCGAAAAGCTCGCTGCCGTTATTAATAACGCCGTCTTCGTTTTTGTCGAGCGCCAGGAAGCCGCTGCCCTCCTCCGGCATAGAGATGTTCTCTTCCTTGCCGTCGGAATCAATATCAAATGCCGCTTTAATACGGCTGAACTTGGGCAAGCCCGTCCTGCCGAACACTACGACGAGCGGATCGACTTTTGGTGAGCCCATCTGCACGTTTACGTAATGCTCGTTTACATATTCCCGTGACATTATGAATTCAAGATTGAACGCTACGGAGCGTCCGTCGGAAGTAGTGACCGTTCCGGAAGCGCTGAACCGCAGGTTCTCGGACTCTTTTGTTACTTCTTTAAACTCATACACGAGTCCCCAGTTATCTCTTGGCTGTTCGACTTTTATATACTTATCCGAAACGTTGTATACAGGCAGTCCGGAATCAATGTTTATCTTCGGAGACCGTAGCCTGAAGGTCTTTCCGGTAAGCTGATACAGAAAATCCTCGATAAGCTTCAGCTTTATCTCGGTTTCTTCGCTTCCCGAAACCTCTTCGT
Organism: Bacillota bacterium; assembly: GCA_023415915.1. Classification (GTDB taxonomy): domain Bacteria; phylum Bacillota; class Clostridia; order Christensenellales; family SZUA-584; genus DTFZ01. Next base: position 36,417 of record JAEZIZ010000100.1, read on the forward strand.
CGAAGTCAAAACGAATCTGTCCGGGCGATATAGACGTATTCGAACCAATGTCCAGAACGAACGCCGGATCTTCTGCGAAGTTTTCGCCGCTTGAGAATATTTCAAGCCTCTGCGAAACCTCCTTACTTGACTCGATTGTATGCGCACTCTTAGTCTGAATGCTTGCGTCTGCAATTTTCATATTGGATCCCTCCAAAATAACGGCTTTGTCAATCCTTGACACCGATAAAATACACCTCATATATAGTATCGACAAATTAAAACTTAACTTTAGCTTTTTTTATTTTTTTATTGATATAATTTTGAAAATATAATAGAAAAAGCGCTAAAACATCGATAAACGCTGGGGGATATAATAGAATAGAGCCGCTTCGTGCGGCTCTCGAGACTGTCAAAAAGGTACATATGCATTCAGTCAGCTTCGCTTGATGGAGCGTTAGCGACTAAAGGATCTCTCTTCTTTAAAGTACTTCCCATGGGATTCCTCGCAAGCTCGGAATGACAAATTGAGGTTTATCGACACAAATAAGAGCCGCATTTCGCGGCTCTTATTTGTGTTGGTTGTGGCGATAGATTATTCTATCAAAATGCGTTTTTCGCTTGCTTCGGGCGCTTTCTTCGGCAGCGTTACATAGAGTATGCCGTCTTCCATCTTTGCGCTTATCTTCTCTTCGTCGATATCATTAAGCTCAAAGCGCCTTATCATTTCGCCGGTAACCCTCTCTCTGCGCACGTACCCTTTCCTTTCCTCCGTCTTTTCCTCGTTCGCCTTTGCTCTTATCGTAAGTATACCGTTTTCGCAGATAAGCTCTACGTTTTCCTTTTTGACGCCCGGCATTTCAGCCTCAACGACGTAAGCGCCTTCCGTCTCTTTTATATCCGTCTTCATAGCGGGCGCGAAAAAATCCTCGCCTAAAAAGTCCCGCAGCAAGCCAAACGGCCTTTCATATCTTACAAGTGTCATAGTATACAACCTCCTTGATACTCTTATGTTTGATTGTATATTAACACATAGGTCAAAGTAAGTCAAAGTCAGTTATAGGCCACCTGGCTTGTGTTAACCCCGTTTTCCGGCAATAAGCGCAATTAAATGAACTTACCATCTCTGACCTTTAGATATGTCATTTTTTCGGAGCTTATTGAGACTTTTTAATTATTGATAATAAAGATTCAGCATTCGGACCGCGCGCGCTGCGTCATGCCCCGTGAGCCCTGTAATGCTGTTAATGCGTATCAGCCTTGAATTTATCTCTTTGTCGTTTAAATCCAAATCGTCAAGAACAATAAAGCTGTCTACATCATTACGCATAGCCAGCCAGGCTTTTATCTCTTTTGCCTTAACCTTGCTGAACGCACTATTCTTACGTATATCTTCAGTACTAAAGTCTGGCGTCTTTCCAAAAAGCGTTATTCCAGACTCACGCAATGAATTATATAAACGGCACGCTTCTTCTGTTAAGGGTTGCATATCGTCGCCAAATCGGAGTTTCCATCCGGACGACAGCACAATTAGAGCCTTCGTTTTATCTATTATCTCTTTTAGTACAGCTACATTTTTTCTGTCTATTAATTGAGTTTCATTCGCTTCGAGGAAAGCGCCTTGGCTAAGAACGCCGTCCACGTCCAAGAATATTACTTTCATATTGCTTCTTCCACTGACAATACCGCAATAAGAAAAGCTGCGGTAGTTTTCCGCAGCCTCTCGATTCATATTGTTACAGTTCCGTAATAAAGCTTTTTATGCGCGCAAGAGCCTCTTTAAGGTTGGCAAGCGACGACGCGTAAGAGCACCTTATATAGTTGCCCATTCCTTCGCCGAACGCCGTGCCGGGCACGCACGCCACTTTCTTCTCGAACAGCAGCCGCTTGCAGAACTCTTCCGAATCCAGCCCCGTGCTGCTTATATTCGGGAATATGTAGAACGCTCCGAGCGGCTCGAAGCAGTGAAGCCCCATTTCGTTGAGCGACGTATACATCAGCTTCCTGCGCCTGTTATATTCCGCAGTCATTCTGCGCACATTTGGAAAGCCGTGGCTGCACTCGTACCGCATAGCCTCTACGCCGGCGTCCTGGCTGAACACCGAAGCACACAGCATCGAATACTGGTGAATCTTCACCATCGCGTCAATCAGCGGTTTTGGCCCCGCGGCGTACCCAAGGCGGAATCCCGTCATCGCAAAAGCCTTTGAAAAGCCGTTTATCACTATAGTGCGCTCCTGCATGCCGGGCAGCGACGCTATAGAGCAGTGCTTGCCTCCGTATGTAAGCTCGCAGTACACCTCGTCGGTTATTACAAGCAGGTCATGTTCCACTATTATCGGAATTATCTTCTCGTAGTCTTCCCTGGTCATTATAGCGCCCGTAGGATTGTTGGGGAACGGCACCACAATGGCCTTAGTTCTGCTTGTGATGTTATCAAGCAGACTTTCCGGCTTAAGCCTGAAGTTTTCCTCTTCCTTGAGCACCATGGGCACCGGTTTCCCGCCCGCGAAGCTCACGCCCGGCATATAGGATACGTACGACGGCGCCGGTACGAGCACCTCGTCGCCCGGGTTCATTATAGCGCGGAAAGCAAGGTCGAGCGCCTCGCTCGCCCCTACGGTAACGACTATCTCGTTAAGCGCGTACTCAAGGCCGAAGCGCAGCTCCAGGTATTTAATTATCTCTTTTCTCAGATCCGTTGAACCGTGATTGGACGTATAATGCGTACGCCCCGATTCAAGAGCATATATTGCGCTTTCGCGTATGTTCCACGGCGTATCAAAATCAGGTTCGCCTACACCCAGCGATATGCAGTCCTTCATCTCGCTCGCGATATCGAAAAACTTGCGTATGCCCGAAGGCGGCACGTTTTTGACTACGGTCGATATATAGTCTTCCGGTTTCACGGGGAGATCACCAGCCTTTCCTTCTCTTCCTTCTCGGTCATAATAACGCCCAGTTCCTTATACTTGCGCATTATAAAGTGCGTTACGGTGCTTGCGACGCCTTCGAGCACCGCGAGCTTTTCAAACACGAACTGCGATATCTGCTTCATGTTCTGCGCGTGTACTATTACCGCGAGGTCGTACGTCCCCGACATAAGGTATACCGACTTTACCTCGTCGAATTTGTATATCCTCTCGGCAAGATCGTCATACCCCAGCCCCCGTTTTGGGACAACCTTAACTTCTATGAGCGCTTCCGCATCCTCGGTCTTCGTCTTTTCCTTGTTGATAATTGCCGTGTATTTGACTATGACCTTGTCGTTTTCCAGCTTTTCGACCGCTTTTTTTACGTCCGCCGCTGCCGCGCCTGTCATCGCCGCAATATCTTCGACGGTAGTCTTCGCGTCGTTCTCCAGAATCTCCAGTATCTCGTTTTTGAGTGAATCGCTCATATGGTCAGTCCCCCTATGGTACTTGTAGCTTTTCCGTGTATTCTACCACCTAAACGATAAGCGAGTCAACGCATTAATGGCGTTTTCTGGCTTGGCATTAGATTATATTATCATTTTAGCAGCCTAAACGCGAAGTATCAGGCATTAATATGGTATACAGGAATTTCCGTATGCGTGTAGAATATAACATTAAGATAATTTTTATATATAACGAAAGGATGTAAATATGGCTGATAATTCGACAACACCCGACAAGGAGAGAGCCGCTGTTTGCGGGCTTTTCTGCCCCTCGTGCACTATATATATCGCCACGCACGAAGACCCTCTGCGGCTGAAAGTACTCGCCGAACGCATGGGCCTTCCTGAAAGCGAGCTTGAGTGCGACGGCTGCCGCTCCCAGCGTCTGAACATATTCTGCCGGAAGAGGTGCAAGATGAAAGCATGCGCTTCAGAAAAAGGCATAGAGTTCTGCGGCGAGTGCGGCGAATACCCCTGCAAAGAGCTTATTGACTTCCAGTCCCAGATGCCGCACCGCAAGGAGCTGTGGAACTCGCTTGAGCGCATAAACGAAGCGGGCTGGGAGACGTGGTACTCTGAGATGGAAGCGCTCTATTCGTGCGAATGCGGAACGATAAACTCCGCCTACGACTTCAAATGCCGCAAGTGCGGCGCCGAGCCGAGCTGCAAATACGTTGGCTCGTACGGCGACGATGTGCAAAAATATCTTTCCGGCGAACTTAACGTATAGAGACGAAATAAGGGAGGATCGGTGCGTCCTCCCTTTTATGTGCACTACTTCTCTCTATGTTCTTTCAATCGCTGTTCAAACTCGTGCGAGCGCATCCTTAAGTCTATGCTTGAACCGTCTATCGCGTTTACCGCAAAAACGCTCTTCCATTCATCGATCACCTTGCTTTTATAATCGACATAAAATGTATAATAGACGAGCCATGTAGGGGAAAGCGTCTGGTGCTGTAGGTCGTCTTTTATAGGCACAAGCACATTCGCTAGCATTACTCTGTCAACGGATATGTCGCATTCTCCGTTTGCCCATCCGTCTTCAGCACTCTTTGAATAGCCGTATTTTATATTACTCTTTATCCTTTCCTTAACATCTTCAAACGGCAGCAGCGATACATTTTCGTTAAGCGTTTCAATTACCTCGATAGGGTCTGTCCAAGAAAAGAATTGTATACCGGTTTCATCGACGTACACGGTTATCGTGTCCTGCCTCCACCTTTCCGTATATTCCTCCGAACGAAAATCCAGCAGACCTGTGAATTGCACTGTATTAAGATCAACAGGAATACTATTTCCATCATTTCTCGTTAATGTGAACTGCCACCCTTTCGATACTATCTCTGCCGTATACGTATATACGATTCGCGCTTTTTCATAAGCTGCTATGCCGTAATCTTTTATGCCAAGTTCTAAACAAGCGCGTTCACTTTATCAAGCGCCTCTTCTTTGCTTATCTTTATATCTTCAATAGTCGCCCCCGCCGGTTCTCCAGGTATAGCCCCGCCGTCTTTAAGCCATGATTCGCCCTGAAGTACTCCATACTTTTCAGTAGTCATTGTTATACAGCTTTCCCTTGCACTGATATGCATTCTTAAGCCCGAAGGTAAATAATATGTATTATTAAATGGAATGGCGTTGACTTTGTCGCCTACGGACCCGAAAACTTCTTCGGGCGCGTTTTTTATCTGTCGTTCCAGTTCGGCGATGCGCTGCTTTTGCCCCTCGTATGGCTCCCACCTTGCGCCGTTATCGTCTTCAACATACATCCCTCTTTTTGCTGCTATCAGTTGGTCCGACAATTCTTCCTTTGTATCTGACGTTTCTCTTACTCCCGTTGATTCCTTCGTAAAGTATCTTACTATTTTGTCCGCTGATTCGGCGTCAAACTCACGCTGCTTTACTTTATATACAGGGAATATATTCGTATCGGGCAGTATTAATTCTGCGTCTATCTTGCAGTTAAGACCGGGTATATCGTACTGCTCTTTCCACGCTGTTTCTTCCGTTACCGGCTTTGCCAAGGCGGGCGTGGACTGTATAGTTTCCTCCAGCTTGCCGTCCGCTTTGTTTACCACAACGGGCTTCTCCGGCGTCGGCTGGCATGAGGCGAGCAATACGGCAATCACCAGAACGGCGAGCGCGGCTTTAAGCTTCATGCGCTAACCCCTATCGTCATTGTAATTATTGTTATTATATGGAACATCATAAGCTCATAGTATAACGGCGGGCTTCGATTATCAATTGCAGTAATCTATGCCTAAGATTGTTGTCATGAAGTTAAAGCAAAAGCGCCGCGTACTTATACGCGGCGCCTTGTTTTTAGGATTTTCACCTACCACCGAATTTTGTCGGCTTCCCTTTTAATAGCGGCTCCTCTTTGCCCTGAAGCAGTCGCTACAATATACAGGCCTCTCTCCAGTAGGCTGGAAAGGAACCATCGTGGTCGCTCCGCATTCCGCGCAAACCGCTTCGTGCATCGGGCGCTCTTCTCTCCTCTGGCGCTTTCTCTGATCACGGCAATTCGGGCATCTCTTGGGATCGTTTACATATCCCTTCTCCTGAAAGAATTCCTGCTCCGACGCCGTAAAATCAAATTCGGCTCCGCAGTCCACGCAAGTCAGTGTTCTGTCTTCAAACATGTTTTCTCCTTTAATTACTTTCCATGGTACATAAGCGAGATGATTCTTAACACCGGATAGGTTTTTGGAACACTACTTGGTTAGGATCAGCTTCTTTGACCATTGTATTATATTATACGCAGCATCTTCATGCTGTGTATAAATTATAATATCATTTTATTTATATATAACTTGTTTATGGTCATATATGAACTATATATATCATTTTTTTATGCATTAGTCAACACTTGCGTTTTTAAGCGCGTTTTCGGGCTTTTATGCCGGCGGCTGCGCTGGCGGGTTCTCAGGAGTCGGTTCGACAGGCGCAGGCGGCAAAGTAGCGGGATCCGGCCCCCACCAATACGTTTTTCCGTTTATCGGGCGTATATCGACCTTTTCAAACTTCTCCTTCTTATACTCGGTACCGTCAAGCTTTAAATAATGCTTGTATGTCTGCGCCCTTTGGCCCTTACGGGCTTCGGCGTATACTTTATACCCGTTAACCGGAACCGGCGTACCGTCGGGCAGCGTCTGCGTGTTATATATGTTTATCATCTGCGGTTCGCCGTACGATCCGAGGCTCTCGGAACTATAATCGAGTATTACCTCTTCATTGGTAGCCGGGTCTATCACCGGCGCGCCGTAAACTTCGACGGTAACGCTTTTGTCCTCAGGATTCATGTACGAAACGATATAAAGCGGCGTTGTATACGGATTCGTAAACTTTAAATCCGGCCCGCCCGTGCTTATCGTCGCGTCAAGCCCTTTGGGCATATACCCCGACACTATGGAATGGTGCTGGGATACTATCTCTTTGCTCGTCAGCCCGCAGCGTATAACGGCATTATAAAGCGTGCTCGATATCTGGCATACGCCTCCGCCCGGCTGGTCCACATACCCGCCGTCCACTATTCCTGAAGCGGCTTTCCAGCCGTTGCTCAAATAGCGCGGCCCCGCGGTTTCGTTTATAGACCACTGCACGCCCGGCTGAAGTATCTGCCCGCAGATTATGCTCGACATCTTCGCTACGTTCCAGTTCCTTGCCTTGCTGTTATGGTCAGAATAGCTGGACGTCCACGACGTTATAAGGTGGGTCTGCTGCTTTATCTGGTCGAGTTTGACTGTAGGTTCCGTGACCTCTACCGGTACCGTTATCGTAGAGAACGTGTGGCTCTTTATCTGGCCCATAAGCTCGTCGAATATCGCTTCCGTATCCGTTACGAGTCCCGTCTGTTCGGACGTGTAATAGAATCGCGCTATGTTGGCCGCCGCGGCTCCTTTAAAATCCTTTACGTAATGGTCGTTGTCCCAGAACTGATACCTGATAGCGGGAGGCATCTCTTCGGGAGCGAGCCGCACGAGATTCTCTGGGTATACGATAGTCTTGCCGGCCGAGCAGTTCTCAATCATCTGCTGCTTGTCCGGCTCATAAGGAGTCGCCGTTCCGTCCGCGTTGAGAGTGTAGCCCCAAGGCATGAACGTAAAGCTCGCTTCCCTCGGCTCTTTATCGAGCTGGGTCTTAAGCTGTGCTAATCTGCCGCGCAAATCTTCCTCGCTTATGCTCAAAGCGATATCAAACTTCTTGCCCGAGTCCAAGCCCTCTACGGCGGCTTGCTTTCTCTCCTCGAAAGTTCCCGTATGCCCGAAGCTTAAAGCCTGCGATATTATCGAATCGTAATCCGTCGTTATGCCGAAATCGGCGGCTGAATATTCAATCACCTCGCCGTTAACGTTCAGCGATATTTTCACGCCTGCGATAAGAGCTTCCTCAAGCGGTTTCGTCGCTTCTATCGCCTGCTCTTTGGTCATGCCGGATATGTCCACTCCGCCCACCGACACTCCCTTTATCGCGGTGCCGAAATCGACTATGCGAACGGCGTCCGTCGAGCTGCCCAGCAGCAGCACGCCCGCTACTGCGGCAGCGGCAATAAGCACGCATGCAGAAATTATAAGAAATACTTTAGAGAAATTGCTTCCGTTTTTTCTTTTTCCAGAAGATAATATGTCAAGATCAAGTGTTTTCTTTGCAGCCATATGGTTCCTTCCTTATCGCTATAACAGGTACATAGCTATTCAATGATACAATAAAACGCGCCCGTTGTAAACAGCATATTACAAAGGCGTAATACTAACCAAGCGCCCAAAAAGAGGATATACTTTAAAGGCGTCAATTCAATTTTACACAATATTGATAATCTTATACTGTAATTTTACACTATCGCCTGCATTAAATCTACCTCCCGTCAAGCCTCACGGCTTGCTGGGGTGCCCCAATATCAACAAACGCTTCTTTATGCCATAAGCGCGTTGCCATTACCTCACTTTGCAAAGTATGGCTTTTAGCACGGTCACTGCGCCGGCGGCGCCTGCGGCGAGTTAGGGTCAACAGGCGGAACCAGCGCGGGGTTCGGGTAATTGCAGTATATTTTCCCGTTTATCGGCTTTATAATTACATGGTCGAATTCTTCCGATTTATATTTCGTTCCGTCAAGCTTTTTAAAATGCCTGTATGTCTGTATTTTCTTGCCGTCCTGCATTTCAGCGTACCGCTTCTCCGTTCCCGGGTCTATAGGCGTGCCGTCGGAAAGAGCCGTCTGGTCATAGAAGTACTCTTCTATCGGAGCGGCGCCGTAGGGCCCCATATCATTCGAGCTGAAGTCGTAAATTACCGCTTCGCCCGTCTCGGCATCGGTGGGCGCAGCGCCGTAAATCTCCACGGAAACGCTCTTTGACTCAGGGTTCATGTAAGAAACGATATACAGCGGGACAGCGTACGGGTTCGTAAGCCTCAAATCCGGGCTCGGCGTGCTTATCGTAGCGTCCATACCTAAAGGTATATACCCCGATATAATAGAGTGGTGCCTGGATTCTATGTCGTCTTTTTTAAGGCCGCAGCGGATAGCCGCGTTATAGAGAGTGCTCGACACCTGGCAGACGCCTCCTCCCGGTTGGTCGACATAGCCTCCGTCCACTATTCCCGACGCTTTTTTCCATTCCCCATTGTCTTTGCGCGGACCGGCCGTTTCGTTCATCGACCACTTAACGCCCGGCTGAAGTATCTGGCCGCATATTATGTCCGACATCTTCGCTACGTTCCATACCCTGTCGTGCTTGTCGTGTTTGTTGGCCGCGTAGCTTGAAGTCCACGATGTAATCAGCTGCGTCTGCTGTTTCACCTGGTCGAGCCTTACGCCCGGCTCCGTTACCTCGGCGGGCACGGTTATCGTAGCAAATACGCCGCTCTTAATCTGCCCCATCAGCTCGTCGTATATGGCGCCCGTGTCGGTTATAAGCCCTGTCTGCTCCGGCGCATAGAAGAAACGCGCTATGTCCGCCGCAGCGGGAGTGTAGTTTTCTACATACTTTGTATCTTTATAATACTGATAACGTATGGCGGGAGGCATGTCCTCTTTTTTTATTCGCACGATATTTTCAGGGTAGCTAAGCGCCTTTAGGTCCGCGCTGTCTTCAATCATTTTTTGCATGTCCGGTTGGTAAGCCGTTGCCGTTCCATCCGCATTCAGCGTATACCCCCACGGCATGAACGTAAAGCTCGCGTCCATGGGCGCTTTATCCAGCTCCGCTTTAAGCTCCGCAAGCTCGGAGCGCAGCGTGTTTTCCTCCATTACAAGCTTTATGTCGTATTTTACGCCGTGCTCTAAAGCGGCCTTTGCGTCTTCCACGCGCTGCTCGAGCGTTCCCGTATGTCCTATTTTAAACGCCTTGTCCATTATTTCCTTATAGTCGGTGGTTACGGAAAAATCTTCGGCGGTATATTCGATTATTTGGCCGTTTACGTCCAGCGATATGTTTACGGTGCTAAGAAGTGCGGGTTCAAGGCCCGCGGTCGCTTCCATCGCCTGCTCCCTCGTCATGCCGGATATGTCAATCCCGCCTACAGAGACGCCCTTTATGGCAGTTCCGAAATCGACGACGCGCATAGCGGCCCGGCTGCTTCCGAAAAGCAGTATTGCAGATACCGCTATAGCGGCTATAAGCACGCACGCAGCCGCGATAAGGAACGCCTTTGAGCTTATCGGCCGCCTCGCCCCCGCCCTCCGGCGGTACGTCCTTCGTTTGTACTTCACAGCCATATTACGCCTTTCTTTTACATCGTTTATTAATAATTACAGTTATATACACCGCAATGATACAATAATAAAACGCCGTTTGCAAATACCAAGCGGCGTTTTAAAAGAAATTTAATCCAAACTTAAAAAGCTGTGACTTAAATGTAAAATACCCTTTATGTTTATAACAATTCCGTCATGCCGCGGGCGACGCTGCCGGGTCGGGGGCGCCCAGCGCCGGGTCGGGGAAGTTGCAGTAATACTCACCCTGGAACACGGCGTACGTTGTCGTCGTAAAGAATTCGGGCGTTCCCACCATGTTGCCGTCCTTGTCGACGTAATACTTGTATATCTCCCACACCTGGCCTTCTCTCGGCTTTATCCATTCCCTTTGTTTGCCCGGGGCAATAGGATCGCCGTCAGGGTCCGCCGCGCAATTGTAATGCATAATAGGCGGCGCGGGAGGCGTCGTTTGTACCTTCTGCCTCTTGAACTCTATCGAATATCCGTTCTTAATCGGCGGGCCGTAAAACTCGACTGTCACCGTCTTATTGCCCTCGTCCACATGGCAAATGATCAAAACGGGGTATTGGAACGGATTGTGCAGCACCAGGTCAGGACCGCCCGTGCTTATAGTGGCGTCCATGCCCGCATCGATATAATCCGACGGCCAGCTGTGCGGCCTTCTCTTTACAATTTCAATCTCTGAACGTATCGCCGCATTATAAATCGTGCTCGAGACCTGGCATACCCCGCCGCCGTACTGTTCGGAATACCTTCCGTTCTCTATACCGTCCGCTTCCGTCCAGCCCAGTTCTTTAGCGGTCTGCGCATTTCGCGGCCCTGCTGCGTCGTTAACAGACCAATCCTTGCCCGGCGCTATTACCGACCCGTTTACCAGCCCCGCGATTATGTTGATATTCTTCACCCTGTCTTTGCTGTCATGTTTCTCGAACGACGAAGACCACGAGCGTATGAGCCCAACGTTTTCTTTCAGCTTCGCCGCAGTCAGCTTAGGCTCTATCGTAATATACGGCGCTTCCACTGCGCTGAAATTGCCGCTGTTTATGTTGTCGCAGATAAGCGCGGAAAGCTGTGCGATGCTTACGTCCACGCCCTTTACTTCGTCAACGAAAACAATGTTCTGCCCCGGCGTCCATGTATCCGCAGCTTTCAGCGTCGCGTCCTGAGGCAGTATGTCGTATTCCGCCTTATGCGCCTGCAGCGCTTGTGCTGCTGCGTCCGCGCTTGCGTATATCGCGGGGAAGTTCTTGCCGCTCTCCTTCGCCTGTTTTCTCTGCTCGTCCTTTTTATCTCCTGTGTTTCCCCATTTTATAGCGTTTTTAAGCGCGCCTTCCACCCCGGGTGCAATACCCAGCTCCTGCGCGCTGTATGTAAACTCTCTGCCCTGCACTGTAAACGTATATGAAAAGCTGTTATACGCCTGCTGCGCCGCCGCCGATAGCTGCTCGTTATTCGACGCCTGCTCCACGGTCATGCCCGACACGTCAACTCCGCCGACGCTGACGCCCTCAACGAACCTCCACGAATCCAGCACTTCGGCGCTCTGCCGCCCGCCGTTTCCGCCTGTTACTATAACTATAAGCACAGCGATGAGCATTACCACCAGCAAGCCCAGCGCCATGAATAATTGATTTAAAAGCCTTTGTTTGCTTCCTCTCCTTGGCATTAGGAATTCCCCCTGTTTGTTCCTTTTACTTATCACCTGTTATCTTAATATAAGCTTTTCTGTTCCTTGGTCCGTCGTACTCGCAGAAATATATGCTCTGCCATGTTCCCAGACAAAGCCTCGATTCCTCTATTATGACGCTTACCGACGAGCCGGTAAGCACCGCCTTTGTATGCGCGTCCGAGTTCCCCTCGCAATGCGCAAAGCCCGAATTTGGCACCGCGCGCTCCAGCGCGAAAAGCACGTCCCGCTTTACGTCGGGGTCGGCGTTTTCGTTTATAGCCACGCCCGCCGTCGTGTGCGGGATAAAAATGCAGGCTACGCCGCTCCTGATTCCGCTTTTCGCAACACACGCCTGCACATCTCGCGTAATATCAATAAACTCGCACCGCTTATTTGTTTTTATGTTTATCGTTTCCACGGTTCTCCCTCATATGGTAGGACAGCACATACAGGCTGTCGCTCAAATGTACGTTTTCCACGCTTACTCCGTCGCGAGCCGTAACGTCCACGGGCGCAAAATTCCATATACCCTTCACGCCGAGGCTGGCAAGCTCGTCCGAAAGCCCCTGAGCGTATTGCTTGGGCACGGCGATTATACCGATATCGACGTTGTTTTCCACTACAAAGTCAGCCATGGCATACATCGGCTGAACCACTAGCCCGCCTATCTCCTTGCCTATAACGGCCTTGTCCGCGTCGAACACGGCTATGATGCTGTAGCCCTCATAGGGAAAGTTCTTGTATTTAAGCAGCGCCTGCCCGATATTGCCCGCACCGACTATTATGGCTTTGTGCGAAGCCCCTATATCGAGTATCCTCATTATCTCCTGACGCAGCCGCGACACCTGATAGCCGTAACCCTGCTGCCCGAAACCGCCGAAACAGTTAAGGTCGCGCCTTATCTGCGAAGCGTTAAGTCTCATGTCCTTGCTCATTCTGGATGAAGAGACTTTCTCGGTGCCGTATGCCTCGAGCTCGGATAAATATCTGTAGTACTTGGGAAGCCTTCGTATTACCGCATCGGATATCCTGTACTCCTGCATAACATTCCTCCCTATTTTGTACATTATAGCATATTGCATGTTATCATTGTACAAAAACTTTTGCGGTGTAAAAAAGGCTGATTTAAGCGTTAAAAAACGCTGATTTAAGCGATATTTTAATGTATTATCCTTGATATCCGTGTTAATTATTATATAATAATGGTATAAACTATAACGAATATCCCCAAAGTGAGCCAAGGCTGTATTATCAAGGCGCGGTCACAAAAGACGCCGCGGCAAAAGCGTTCCATATGCGCAGAGGCATTTTATATAATTAATTTTTTCAGGAGGAATCTTTCATGAATAACAGACCAAAGACGCCTGCATTTGTTTTGGGGCTTTTCGGGGGATCGATAAACGCTTTTTTCGGCATAATAGCACTGATAGTTTTGATCTCGCTGTCTTCAGTATTTTCCCAATTTTCCTACGGTTATGATGCTACGCCTCAATTGCTGTTTTTTATAGCGATTATTATTGCATTCATTCTTAATTACATAGGCGCTTTGGTTTGCATACGCAGACGTATCGTCGGGGGAGTCATAATGCTTATCACCGCGCTGCTGCTGCTTATATTAACGATTTTAACCTTAATAAATGCTGCGGAAAGCGCTTCGTCAATTCCATTCGGAGATTATTTTGGATACAGCTCGCCTTTTGCGGCACTTGTGTCCGGCGGAACTGTATTTATTATTCTTTGGATGATAGTAGAGCTGGTATCCATAATAGGCGCTATACTTTGTTTCACGCCTTCTGGCCCCGCAGCTTATGCTCCTTACGGTCAGCCCTATGGTCAGCCGTTCGTACCGCCTTACAGCCAGCCGTACGCACAGCAACCGTACGCACAACCGCCTTACGGCCAGCAGAACGCTTATCAGCAGCCGTACGCGCAGCAGCCTTACAGTCAGCCGCAGCAGCCTGAAAATAACGCAAATACTGAAAGCAAATAAGCGGGGTATAAATATAAGGCTTATAATAATTCCGGGTTTGCCGGGTATTATAAGCCTTTGTTAGTTTATAGAACACACAGTATCATTTGAGAGCTTTCAGGAGTTATTAAAAATGAAAGCAACTAAAAAGCTGGAGTATATCTTAGGGTTTATCGCCTCAGTCATAAACATCGCCTTGGGGGCCGTATTGCTTACGAGCCTTATTAATGTTTACTCTTACGGTTTAAACTTTGTTGTAAAGCTTATCTACGCGCTTGTTTTTATCGCGATACTATTGAACTTTGCAGGAGTAAGAATGTGCAATACAAACAGAATTCGCGCAGGCGCGTTAATGCTGGCGACTTCAGTGCCGCTGCTTGGTTACATTATATTCGTGCTTGCCGCCCCGACTTCGGTATATATTGCAAAGCACTGGTGGATGTCGGCGCTGATGCTACTTTGGCTGCTGGCGCAGGTGCTGTCGATATCCGCGGCCGTTTTATGCTTTATGCCGGCTTCAGGGCAGCCGCCGAAGCCAAAAGACCGTAAAAAATAAAAAAGACCCGTATGGTCTATATAATATAATATCCTTGGGAGTTATTTCGCGCTGTCTATCGCGCTTTCATATAGCTTAACGCCATTCTTACCGTGGCCTTTTACGTAATACATTGCGGCGTCGGCGTGGCGGAACAGCTCGTCGTATGTTCTGCCGTCTTGGGGATAAAGGCTCACTCCTATGCTGAACATTGGAAGTATGCACGTTTTTTCATCAATCTTTAAAGGCTTGATTCGCTTTTTCATCGCGTAAAGGCTTTCCAGCACGTTGGACGACGATTCTATGTTTTTAAGCAAAACCACGAACTCGTCCCCTCCTACCCTTCCGATGATATCGGTAGAACGCAGCGAGGAAGTCATCACCTTTGCCAGCGACTGTATCAGCCTGTCTCCCGCTTTATGCCCTAAGGTGTCGTTGACCTCCTTTAAATTGTCGATATCCAGAACGAGCAGCGCATTGCCTAAGCCCGCTCCTTCTCCCGCAAGATAATTTTCTATAAGCGTATGGGTGGTCATATTGTTATAAAGCCCCGTAAGGGAGTCTCTTTGAGCGTCGTACATCAGCTTCTGCTCGCTCTTTTTCTGTGAATCAACGTCCGTCAGCTTATGCAGGCAGCGGTACGGCTTTCCGTTCTCATCCCTTAATACTACGCCCTGGCAGCGGCACCAGAAAAAGCTTCCGTCCCCCCGCTTCATTCTGAAATCGACGCTGAAAGTATCGCCCAGCTTTACAAGGTCGTCCGGTTTCACCAGCATGCCAATGTCGTCCGGATGTATCAGACCAGCGTCTATTTCTCCCTGCGGAAAGTTTTTGCGTATCAGCTTTCTTTTAAGCAGTTCTTCCGTTTCGCCCAGCACCTCTACGTGCCCAGTAAGAAGGTCGTGGTCTATAACGACTTCCAGCCCCAAGCCGCTCAACAGCTTCTGCCGCTCCTTGTTTCTGCGCAGAAGTTCCTCCGCGTGCTTCACCTGCTCCGCCAGCACCTCGTCGTGAACGTCCCTTACCGTTACCAGTATATCATCCCCTTCCGGCGTGCAGCAGTTGTACGTGGCTTCTCTCCAGCGCATTTCAGGCGTATCGCAAAGCCTGTAGCGGTAGCTGTATGAGGGGTTCTCGGCCATTCGCTCACTCAATACGGAAAGCTTTAAGTTACCGTAGTAATCCTTGCGGTCTTCTTTCGGGATGAGCGTATCGCGTATCGTCTTCAATATAGTATCATAATCTCCCTTTAACGGCACCCTGTGCGTATTGTTTTCATTTTTTGCGTAAAGCTCAACCGCTCCCGTCCTCTTGTCCAATATGCATACGTACTCATAATTCGCAAGTATTACGGATTCCATCAGCTTGCGCAGCCGGTAATTCTCAAGCTCTCTCGCTTTTTGTTCTTCTATAGGCCCCGCGAGCGTTATCTGCAGCACATCGTCGCTGGCATCGTTTTTAAGGAATATCACCGTCGTCTTAACCCAACCGTATTCTCCGTTGTCCTTAAGCTGGCGGCATTCGTATGCTACCTTCTTCTCCCCTCTTGCGTAAGCCTCAAGCAGTTTATCGCGGGAAAACGTCTCTATAAACTTCTGCTTGTGAGCGGGGTCCAACGTAGACGCCCCAACAGTTATGAGGTCGTCAAAAACGCCGCGTGTAGCCGCCTTCTTGGTTGTGTAATTCTCGTATTCAAGCATTTCGTATGTATTTTTCGTAAGATTAACGGATATGACCAGAGGAAACGCTTCCGAAATCGCATAAAGCAGGTTCTTAAGCTCTTTCGTTTCGGGTATTCCCCCGCGCATTGATGGCTACTTTTTCGATCTTTTTCTGTTTGTGTTCTGTCTTCTGCCGCCCATTATACTTACGTCCGTTCTGAGTTTTTGCCGCTGAAATGTTTTTGTTGCTTAAATACACCAAGAAAAAGTTCGATTCGAGCTTTCAATATTCTATATATAATATCGGTACATATTTTATCTGCATTATATAATTATAATGCAGATATCAGACTGTCGATAAACCCTGTTTTCAATAAACGAAAAACGGGGTTTTTCATTTGAAAAACCGAAAGAAGTAGATATAAAGCTCGATTCAAATATGAGGATAATGGGGGTAATCCATCTCTCCATCTCCACATTGCCAGCTTTTTAAGATTCATGGCAGCATATTTGAGCTTCACCCAGTTAGTAACTTGGACAAGCCCTCGGTATGGCGTATACCGCATCGCGTACTTCTCTTTACCATCCGCGAAAACACGCTCGATTGTTTCCCCTCGCTTTTCATAGGTTTCTTTGCCTATCGGAGAATGCCTGATGTCCTCGGCCTGCTCGATATAGTCCCTCCAGATGTGAATCGCAACTGTCTTCTGGTAGTTCTTGCTGGCAGTACACCGTACCCTAGAAGGACAATCTCTGCAAATATTGGGATCGCTTTTGTATTCCCGATAGCCGTCTTTGTTGGTCGTTGAGTATTTGAGTATCTGATACTCAGGACAAATTACACAATCGTAGTATTCGTCATAGACATACTTGTACCATTCCAGATTACCTTTCTTGGTCATAGGACGTTTGTATGGCATGGATGGAAGACGTTTATCATCGAATATCTTCTTACATATCCAAGGTGTCTTGTATGCTGCATCCGCCGTTACTACATTAATTTGAGGAAACCGTCCGGTCACCTTGTCATATAATTCGTCGAATGCCACGCTGTCGTGCATGTTGCCCGGATTTACGGTCACGCCCAATACGAAATTATGGCTGTCACAAGCTGTTTGAACACAATAGGCAAAGCATTTCTTATGCTCACCCTTGTGAAATACGCCGCTGTCTGGGTCGGTTGTGGATTTGGTTACGACCTTTTCTTCGGGTGGCTGGTTCGGAGGATCGTCATCAAAAGGCTTTTTACCATGCTCTTCACGATCCTTGTTGATCTCCTCGCGCAGCTGCTTTTCATATACCTTGGCAGCAACGGGTATTGCTTGTTTGATATTCTTTTTCATATTCGCATTGGCCTTAATATGCGTTCCATCAACAAATACGACTTCCGGTGCCAGATATCCGGCGTATTCTACCTCGCTCAATATCCATTCAAATATCTGTTCCACGGTTCTTTCTGTAAATCGATGCCGGAAGTTGTAGCTGATTGTTGCGAAGTGAGGGGTTGTCTTATTTATGGGGTATCCAATAAACCAACGGTATGCGATGTTCATCTCTACATCAGCCGCTGTCTGCCGAAGAGAACGTATTCCATACAAATGCTGAATCAAAACAATCTTGAACAGCACCACAGGGTCAATGCTCGGCCTGCCATTATCCGGGCAGTACAGGTCTTCCACCAGTTCATATATTCGCTCGAAATTCACCGCTGAATCTATCTTCCTTAGAAGATGTTCCTTAGGAATTAAATCATCCAGATTCACGATCTCAAGTGTTTTTCTGTTCTCTTCATTCTTGTTAAGCAACCTCAATCACCCTATTTCATTGTACCAAAAAAACCAGCTCTACGCTGGCTTTTTTGACAGTCTGAAGCCATACCTTGTGTATGGCTTTTCGTTTTGGCTATAATTCCAGAGAATCGAACACGAGCCCGCCGCTGCCAGTGGATAACCGAACGACCGCTGCCAGTGGCAGATGAAGGGAGTGAGGTTATCTGTGAGCATGAGGCGAGGGTAGCGAAAGCGAAATGCGAGCCCATAGCGAACAGAGGATGATGAAGGCGGGCGAGGCGGCGTGATAGTGAGCGTAAGCGAACGAAGCGATTCCCCTAGGAGGTACCAATAAAAAATACCATCGCATGGTGGTATTCTTTATTGTATATTTAGTCCTTTCAGCTTTCAAGTTCACATTGACATTTTTCGATTTGGCCGCATATAATAGTCATATCGAAGCATATCGATTTGAGGTGCTGTATGGAAAACTATTTGGAAAATACAAAGGTGTTTAAGGCATTGGGCGACCCTAAAAGAGCGATGATAGTGGATATGCTCTCCTGCGGGGAACTGTGCGCCTGCATGATATTGGAGAAGTTTAATATGTCCCAATCAACACTGTCGCATCACATGAAACTTCTTTGCGGCTGCGGACTCGTCAGGAGCAGAGAAGTAGGCAAGTGGACTTACTACTCTTTGGATGCAGATACTATCAGTAAAACAAAACAGTTCTTCTGCGCCATCACGTCCGATAAGGAAAACTGCATCTGTAAAGAAAGCCCGAATTGCTGCAAAGGATGTGCCGAAAATGAGTAAAGAAAAATCCTGCTGCTGCTCGGGTACTTCCTGCTGCTCAGTGCAAAACCTGACTCCTGTTAACGAAAAAGATAAATGGATAACGGGAAAAGTAAAAACAAAACGGGGGTTTGTACCTGTCGTTTCAACGGATACGCGTTTACAAGATACATTTGGGGCATGGAAAGTTCGCTGGGGAATAGGCCGAACGAAGTACATTATAAGCCCTGGGTTGTATGCTGTGGGCCGCCCCGATGCAACGTCTCCGGTTCTGGTAAGCGCAAACTACAAGCTGACCTTCGACACCTTAAGAAAAGAACTCTCAGAGCTGAACTGCTGGATATTAATACTGGACACGAAAGGCATCAACGTGTGGTGCGCCGCGGGTAAAGGTACGTTTGGAACGGATGAACTTGTGAACCGGATATCGAAAACAGGATTATACGATATAGTGTCGCACAGGACATTGATACTGCCGCAGTTGGGAGCGCCCGGAGTAAGCGCCCATGAAGTAACCCGGCAGACAGGCTTTTCGGTAATTTACGGCCCTGTCAGAGCGCGCGATATCAAGGCGTTTATTGCTGTCGGCTACAAGGCTACGCCGCAAATGCGCACTGTTAAATTTACTACGCGGGACAGATTGGTTCTGACGCCGGTGGAGCTGGTATCCGCAGCAAAAGTTTCACTGATGGTTTTCGGCGTGTTGTTCCTCGTCAACCTGTTTGCTGCAAGGCCTTTCGGACTCTGGGATTTTGTTTTGTATGCGGGCGCGGTGGTAATGGGAACCGTCGTCACGCCTATACTGCTTCCATTGATACCCGGCAGGGCGTTTGCCTGGAAAGGCTGGCTGCTGGGGTTGTTATGGACAGCCGGGTTTCTCTGGTTGATCGGATGGTTTGCTATGGAACAAGCGCTGCTGCTCACCGGTTATCTGTTGGTGCTGCCGTCACTGTCGGCGTATCTGGCGATGTACTTTACCGGTTCGACAACATATACATCCTTTTCCGGCGTTATCAAGGAAATGAAAGCAGCGGTTCCGCTTATTGCCCTTTCGTCTGCCGCGGGGATTGCGCTGGTGCTGATTGCAGCCCTGTCGGCCTGAAGGAGGATATGATGAAACACAGATATCTGAAGAACGTTTCAACGCTGAAACTCTCGGCTGAAAAATGCATAGGCTGCGGACGGTGCACTGAGGTTTGCCCGCATGCCGTATTCAGCATTGAGGAAAATAAAGCCCGCATTGTGGATATAGACCTGTGTATGGAATGCGGCGCATGCGCGAAGAACTGTCCTGCGGAGGCAATAACCGTGGATCCGGGCGTGGGTTGTGCAGCCGCCGTTATCACAGGCTGGATAACCGGCGGTGAACCGAACTGCGACTGCTCAAACGGCGGGGATTGTTGCTGAATATGGGGAGGCTGTTATGCAAAAAGAGAAACCGGGTATAGGCTTTTTTGAGAAATATCTGACGCTATGGGTTGTGCTGTGCATGGTTGTCGGCGTGCTTATCGGAAAATTTCTTCCGGCGGTTCCTGAATTTTTGGAACAATTCGAGTACGCTCATGTCTCCATACCAATCGCCGTTTTAATATGGCTGATGATCTATCCCATGATGATGAAGGTGGATTTCGCCAGTATCAGAAACGTTGGGAAAAATCCGAAAGGTTTGTTTATCACATGGGCGACAAACTGGCTGATTAAACCCTTTACGATGTTCGGAATCGCGTGGTTCTTCTTTTACGTGGTATTCAAGGCGGTCATTCCCGCCGAGCTTGCAAAGGACTATCTGGCCGGCGCTATTTTGCTGGGCGCTGCGCCGTGTACGGCCATGGTGTTCGTATGGAGCCATTTGACCAAAGGCCGCCCGGCGTACACCGTGGTGCAGGTAGCTACGAACGACCTTATAATACTCGTGGCATTTACGCCCATCGTTGCGTTTTTACTGGGTGTGGGCGGTGTATTCATTCCGTGGGATACGCTGATACTGTCCGTTGTGCTGTTTGTTGTAATACCGCTGACAGCTGGCGTTATTACACGTATTTGGATGATAAAGCACAAGGGCGCTGAATATTTCGAGCGGCGGTTTATCCCGAAGTTCAATAACATTACGATAACAGGCTTGCTGCTTACGCTGATCATAATATTCTCATTTCAGGGGGAAGTGATACTCAGCAATCCCGTTCACATCGTTTTGATTGCGATACCGTTGATACTGCAGACGTTTATGATATTTTTCATTGCTTACGGGGTTTCCAAACTGCTTAAGCTGCCGCACGATATAGCGGCTCCGGCCGGGATGATAGGCGCGTCCAACTTCTTTGAACTTGCTGTGGCGGTTGCCATTTCGCTGTTCGGCGCAAACTCGCCCGTAGCGCTGGCGACCATAGTTGGGGTTCTTGTTGAAGTCCCTGTAATGCTGACGCTGGTGCGTATCGCTAACCGGACACACAACTGGTTTCCGGAGGAAAAGCGGCAGGGATAAAACTGCTCCTTCCTGATTATCTCCAGCGCTTCCGAACTGGTATGAAGGAAATTGCGCGTACATACCGTCACGCATAATGTTAGTGAAACCTATGGTTATTCGTTTGGTTATATTCTATAATATAACATATCAGTTTGCTTTAAGAATATCACGGTCAGAAGTATAAACGATATAGATAATCAGGTTACATAGATAATTAAGAGAGGAAAACGGCATGAAAAAGGGTATTGCGGTTGCGGGCAATTTGATTGTCGATATTTGCAAAGAAGTGGATTCTTACCCGGAGCAATGTATGCTCTGCAATATATTGAGCGTGCAAAAAAGCGTGGGCGGGTGCCTTACAAACACTATTATCGACCTTGCCAAGATCGACGCGTCTTTGGACCTTTTTGCTTTAGGGATGGTGGGCGACGACGACAGCGGCGCATATCTGCTCGATACCTTGAAGCGGCATAATATCAACACGCGCGGAGTGAAAATAAACAAGTACGCAATAACATCGTTTACCGACGTAATGACGTCAGTAAAGGATAAGTCAAGAACGTTCTTTCACGCAAGAGGCGCCAACGCGGTTTTTGATTATAATGACATCGATTTTTCGGAGTTGAACGCGAGGTTTTTTCATATCGGCTATGCGCTTCTATTGGATAGGTTTGACGCCCCCGACGAGAATTACGGCACTGTTATGGCGAAAACGCTTTACACTGTCAAACAGCATGGAATGAAAACGTCTATGGATGTGGTAAGCGAGAACAGCAACAGGTTTTCCAAAGTGGTGACGCCCAGCCTGAAGTATTGCGATTTCCTTATCATAAACGAGGTGGAAGCTTCAATGATAAGCGGTTTGCCGGTAAGGAAGAACGGCGAGCTTGACAAAGAAAGCTTAAAAAGCGTTTGCGTTGATCTTATAGGAAAAGGCGTCAATGAATGCGTGGTTATACATGCGCCGGAAGCGGCCTGCGCGATGGATTTAAGCGGCGGGTTTACTTTTGTGCCTTCTTTAAAGCTCCCCGCGGGGTATATCAAAGGAACGGTGGGAGCGGGTGACGCATTCTGCGCGGGCGTATTATACTCTCTCTATCAGGGATATGATATGGAATACACGTTGAAAATAGGTGCGGGTGCGGCCGCCTGCAACCTTTCGGAACTTAACTCTATCGACGGCATGAAAAGCCTTGCGGAGATCAAACAGCTAATCGAGAAGTATTCCTAGCGCGCAGATGCAGGCTAACAGGCAAACGGCTTAGGAATACAGTCATAAGGATTCCGGCAAGGCTTATGCACGGAATTTTTGCGTTTATCCGCTTGTTTTTTATTTCGTTTTTGTATTTACCCTTTGCTATCCCATTTTTTAAGGTTTTTTATTCCATAAAAAAATATTTTTTTGAAGCAAGAAGGAATTCATGGAAAAACGTCGAATAATATTAACAGTTAATTAAAGCATTTAATAAAGTATTTAAATAATCATCAGGGAAAATTCAATGAAAACACAGACAGCAAAGAAAAACTTAAACAACATAAAGATGCGCGCCTCCAATTTTGCGCTTGTTATAAGCGCGGTCAGGGAAAACGGGCAAATTTCCCGCGCGGATCTTGCGCCCATTGTAGGTTTGACTCCAGCTACCATAACAAACCTCGTTAATCTGGGAATTGAAGACGGTTATTTAATAGAGGTAGGTTCCGGCACTTCGCAGGGAGGAAGGCGCCCTAAACTTATCGAGCTTAACGACGAAGCCGGTTATATTATCGGAATAGAAATAAACGCAAAAGAAGTAATATGCATTCTCACGGACTTTAAGGAAAACATAATTGCGAAGCGTTACTTCCATATAGACCCCGACGTGGAAGCGGAAACGCTGATAGATAAAATCGCGGATACGGTAAAAGAACTGATGGATGAAAAGGAACTTACCAATGAAGACATATTCGGCGCCGGTTTCGCGACTATAGGCCCTTGTGATCATTTAAACGGAGTAATTGTACAGACGCCCAATTTCCCAAAATGGCGCAACGTAAGAGTTGCCGAACTGTTTCAGGAGAAAACCGGCATACCTGTATATATGGAAAAAGAAACTGCCGCTTTTGCGCTCAATGAAGCATGGCAGGATAAAGCAAAAAAGTATAAGCGTATATTGTGCGTCAACGTTTTCGCGCTCGGTATAGGCGGCGGCATGGCGCTTGACAGAGCGATATTTCATGGGCACAACGACGGCGGGCTGGAAATCGGCCATATGACGGTGCAGCCGGACGGGCCGGTATGCGTATGCGGCAAAAAGGGGTGCCTTGAAAGGATGGCCGACGGACGCGCGGCCGTAGAGTACTATAAAAAATATGTGGCGGAAGGCATGACTACGCAGATTAAGTCGTCCCTAAATCTAAGCCTTGCCGACATCATAAAAGGAGCAAGCGCGGGCGACGAAGCATGTATCGCGTCAATAAAGACGTGCGCTAAATATTTAGGCAACGCGATATCTAGCCTGATATCCATACTTGCGCCCGATGTAATATTCATAGGCGGCGAGTTTATAGACCAAAGCCGGCTGTTATTTGACGAAACAGTCAAATTTGCGAGTGAAAGAACATATCCATTTATTGACGCTGATATTGAGATATTTCATTCGACATCGGGCAAAGAAAGCGGCGCGCGGGGGGCTGTTGCGATGGTTTTGAAATCAATCTTTTCTATAGCATAATTTAAGTTTCAAATAAAAGATAGAGTCAAAGGAGTTAAACAATTGAAAAGAAGCGAAATAAACAAGGCAATTAAGTGGGCATTATCGTTATTGGATAAAAACAATATACTTCTTCCCGAGTTTGGCTATTGGAAGCTTGCAGACTGGAAAGTCAACAAAGACAAGCTCGACGTTATCAGGAAAGTTATGCTGGGCTGGGATATTACCGATTACGGCCTTAACGACTACGATAAAACAGGCGGCGTATTATTCACCGTAAGAAACGGAGATCAAAAAGATAAGTCCATCGGCGTTCCTTATGCGGAGAAATATATACTGTTAAAGGACGGACAGAGGCTGCCGATGCATTTTCATTTTACAAAGACGGAGGATATCATAAACAGGGCGGGCGGCGTTTTGGCATTAAAGTTATATAACGCGCTGCCTGACCGCGGGCTTGATTTGGAAACGCCTGTTGAAGTTTATTGCGACTGCATCAAAAAGACGTTTGCTCCGGGCGAAGTAGTAAAAATAATGCCGGGCGGAAGCATAACGCTTACGCCGTATATGTATCATACGTTCTGGGCGCTCGAGGGCGAGGGAGACCTCGTTTGCGGGGAAGTATCTTCGGTTAACGACGACAACATCGATAACCACTTCCATGACAAGCTGCCGAGATTCGGCGACGTCGAGGAAGACGAAGAAGCGATGCTTCCGCTTTGCAACGAGTACGATAAATGGTTATAAAGCTGTTTTGAGCTTTTAAGTTTCTTTAATATACATCTTTGCATATACAAAATTAAAAAACTTGGTATTGATACCAGGCTTAGTTAAGTGTTGCAAAAAAGAGCCTTAAGATCGAATCGGTTAAATGATTTGTGCTATAAGCATGAAAAAATAGATTAGTGGAAGGAATGTATAGGCATGGCAGAACCTATTTTAAAGGCAATAGGAGTAAGCAAGAGTTTCGGCAGCGTTGTTGCGTTAAGTTCTATCAGCTTTGAACTGAATGCCGGGGAAGTCATGGGCCTTGTTGGGGACAACGGCGCAGGTAAAAGTACTTTTATCAAAGTGCTCTCCGGAGTTCACAGGCGCGACGGCGGCGACATTATCTTCAAGGGAAAACACATCGATTTTAAATCGCCAAAAGAGGCAATGGATGCCGGCATAGAAACCGTGTATCAGGATCTTGCGCTGGCGCCGCAGCTGCCTATTTACGCTAACATGTTCTTGGGCCGCGAGATTATGAAGAAGGGCATATTGGGAAAACTGGGCGTTGTTGATAAGGACGCTATGCGCAAAGAGGTTAAGCAAAGGCTCGAAATGATTAAGTCGCACCTTAACCATGTGGATCAGCTGGTGGGTACGCTTTCAGGCGGACAGCGGCAGGCCGTCGCCATTACACGCGCGATAGGCTGGGGCAAGGAAGTGGTTATAATGGACGAGCCTACGGCGGCTTTGGGCGTAAAAGAATCGCGTCAGGTACTCGGTTTGATAAAAGACATAAAGGCGCACGGCGTGGCGGTAATATTCATCAGCCATACGATACCGCACGTGATGGAAGTCACAGATAAGATACACGTATTAAGGCTGGGTGAATCTGTGGTGCATCTCGATACCAAGGATACCACGTACGAAGAAGTCGTCCAGTATATTACTGGGTCAAAATGCTAAGGGGGCTCGGAGTTATGTCTAATGAAATAAAGGAAAAATCGAAATTAAGCCGTATGATCAGCGAACTCTGGATAGTGTTCGTGTTTCTGGCCATCTACCTGATATTCGTAATATTGGAGCCGCTTTGTTTTTCACTGCCTTTCTGGTCCTCGACGTTTAACTATATGTCCGAAGTGCTTATTTTGGCCGTGGGCGTTATGTTTGTCGTAATTACAGGCGGCATAGATTTATCTATCGGGCCGGTTGAAGGATGCGTCAACGTGCTTGCGGCTCTGGCGATAAAAGCGCTTGTGCCGTCTATTGGCGCTGGGCTCGCAATTGCCTGCGGCGTGCTTGTTGCGCTGTTGACGGGTGCGCTTATAGGCCTTATAAACGCGCTTGTAATCACCAAGCTGAAATTAGCGCCTTTCATTGCCACGCTGGGCATGAGCGTCATACTGACAGGCCTAGGATACGTATTCTGCAACGGGCTTGAGGTCGTCGGCCTGCCTAACGAAATATCAGACATAGGCACATACCAGCTGTTTGGATTTCTTGGTACGACAACGTTGGTGGCATTTCTGGTGTGTGGCGTGTTTGGCGTCATACTCAAAACGACGCGCTTTGGCGTTCATACCTACGCTTACGGCAGCAACGCCGAGAGTACAAAGAGAGTCGGCATAGACTCCACAAAGCACCTTATACGCGTATATATGCTTTGCTCGATTCTCGCGGCGCTTGCGGGTATGACTTTGATGTTCCGGTTTAAAACAGGCTCTCCTATCGCGGGACAAAACGTGACGTTGTATGCCATCGCGGCATGCGTTATAGGCGGCACTTCCGTTATGGGCGGTACGGGTAAAATGATAGGCACGTTAATAGGATCGCTTATAATCTCCATACTTGTTACGGGCCTGGTTATGCTGGGCGTTCAGACTTACTGGCAGCAGGTAGCGACAGGCGTAATCATCATATTTGCGGTATATTCCGACCAGTTGCGCCGGCGCCGCGATTTAACCGTTTAATACAAAGGAAAAGATTTGGCTGTTACAGCCAATAAAATAATAAAACGGAGGAAAAGAAATGAAAAAAACAATAGTGCTAATACTGTCTCTGGTGATGTTGGTAGTAACGGCGCTTGCAGGATGTACACAAGCACCGGCTCCGGCCGAGTCGCAGGCTCCGGCAAAACCGTCAGAACAGCCCTCTCAGGCTGCCAGCGAAGAACCCAGCGAGGCTCCTAAAGATGAACCGAAACACATCGTTTTCATTCAGGGCGTTGCCGGCGATGAGTTCTACATCACTATGGGCAAAGGCATCAAGGCTGCGTGCGACGAAGCTGGGTATACGCTTGAGATTCAGGGCGCTCCGAAATGGGACTACACGCTGCAGACTCCTATCGTTGAGTCGCTGGTGGCAAAAGCCAGTCAAATCGATATGGTTATAATGGCTCCCGTTCACTCCGATTCTATGATAGCGCCCATGAAGAAACTTAAAGAAGCGGGCGTTCCCATTATAACGGTTGACACCAACATAAACGACGATTCTATCGCACTGTGCAACATTACTTCGGACAACCACCAGGGCGGAGAAATCGCGGCCGACATGCTGGCTGAGATGATAGGCGGCAAAGGCGAAGTTGCCGTTATGAACACAAACGTCGGCGTGACAACGACAGAAGCCAGAGCAAAAGGATTTAAAGACCAGATAGCTGCGAAGTATTCTGACATCAAGATAGTCTCCGACGAATACTGCGAAGACGAGGCAGAAAAAGCTGCTTCAATAATACAGGCTGCGGTTCTTAAGAATCCTAAAATCGCGGGCGTATTCGGAGTTAACCTGTACTCGGCCTTAGGCAGCGCTCAAGGCCTCGAATCTGCCGGCGTAGACATCCCGGTATTCAGCTACGACGCGGGTCCTGCTCAGATCGAATATCTTGGAAAAGGCGTTATCGACGCGACAGTTTGCCAGAAACCGTATGAAATCGGCTCCAGGGCTGTCGAAGTTGCCGTCAAGTATTTTGCCGGCGAGACCAAATTCGAAAACATTATGATCGATAACGTTGTGGCTACAACTGAGAACATGAAGGATCCTGAAATCAGCAAGTGGTTCTACGTAGCTGAATAAGACATAAAAACGCGGTGCTCAATGGGGAACTTTCCCCATTGAGCGGCTGCGGAATACAAAAGTACAGCAAGCCAGGGCCAAAAAGGCCGACATATGACTGACTTTGTAACCGGCCTTGGAGCCGGATTGATTTTGATGGAAAACTGGTTTAAACGCACGGTATTATAATTCTTGGGTTAAGGGGAGCACGGATTGCCCGGCGGCCTTTGTGATATTGCGATTGACGCCTGAAAAACGGCTGACATAAGGCGCAGGAATCGCTCTTTCCAATTTATCATAAGCTGTGCCGCATGCTGGAGTTATGCTGTCAAAAGGTTTATAATATCAATCATATTATATGGGTTGAGTGAAGGTCATGTTATATTACTTGATTATAGATATAGGCGGCACAAAAACCTCCACAGCACTTATGACACAAGACGGCGTTATTGTGGACGATTACGTATATACTCGCGACTCCAAGACATACAGCGGGGAAGACGCGGTATATGAAAACTCACGGGATGCCATCGTTCATATTATTGACAGGTTTAATGTGTCGATGGACGATGTGCTGGGCATTGGCGTAGGATGCCCTGGGCCGCTTGATACAAAGCGCGGCGTTATCGTCCACGCGCCGCTGATGCGGTGGAAGAACTTTCCGCTGACGGAGAGGCTGAAAAAAGATTTCAATAAGCCTGTCGCATTGGATAACGACTGTAATCTGGGCGCGCTTGCCGAACAGCGCAGCGGTTTGGCAAAGGGCCATAAAGACGTCATATACATCACTGTCAGCACCGGCGTTGGCGCCGGTATCGTTATAAACGGAGAGATATACCACGGCAAATCGGACAGCGCCGGAGAGCTTGGGCATATGTCCATAGAAGAGGACGGCAAGCCGTGCCCGTGCGGCAACCGCGGCTGCCTGGAGCTTTACTGCTCGGGAACGGCTATCAAGCAAATACTCGCCGAAGACGCGAAAAAGGGCGTTAAGGCGTTGGTATTTGATATGGCCGGCGGCGACGTAAGCAAGCTTGACGGCAAGCTGCTCGCCGAAGCTGCCGGCAGAGGCGATACCTACTCGATAGAGCTTTATAACAGGGTAGGGCGGACGCTCGGCTTTGCGCTCACCAATGTGTTCAACCTGTTTGATCCCGATATGGTCGTTATAGGCGGAGGCGTTTCCAAAAGCCACCGCTTTTTCCATGACGAGCTTTTACGCACTGTAAAAAGCAGAAGCATAATCCACGTTTCAGACGAACAGATAGTATATTCACAGATGTGCGACCGTGTGGTTATTTACGGCGCTTATCACCTGATAAAAGAATTCGTAGAAAGAGGGGACTAATATGCCACTGGTTACGTTAAAGGAGATACTTAAAGGTACAAGGGAAAACGGCTATGCCGTGGGCGCTTTCAACTTCAACAGCTATGAGGACGCCCAAGGCATAATTAACGGCGCGGTAGCCAAGAAAGCGCCCGTAATCGTTATGGCCAGCATGGGTGCGGTAAAATACATAGGTTTGAAAACAACGGCATATATGATCAAAGGCATGGCTGAGTCGGTTGATATTCCCGTTTGCCTGCATCTTGACCACGCTACGGATCATGATATGATAAAGGCGTGCATAAACGCGGGTTTCACATCGGTGATGATAGACGCGTCAATGAAGAGCTATGAAGAGAACATAGCCGAAACGTCGTCGGTAGTGGAATACGCCTCAAAATTCGGCTGTTCGGTTGAAGCGGAACTAGGGAAAGTGGGCGGCAAGGAAGACAACGTGGGCTCCGACGAGCGTGAAGCCGCTTTTACCAATCCGGCGGACGTGCCGCGCTTTGTGCGCGAGACGGGACTGGATGCTTTGGCTATTGCGATAGGCACGGTTCACGGGTTTTATAAGAGCGAACCTAAACTCGACTTTGACAGGCTGACGGCAATAGTTAAAATAACCGATGCTCCGCTGGTGCTGCATGGCGGCACGGGCGTGCCTGTTGAGGACTTTAAAAAGGCAGTTAAGCTGGGCATGAGCAAGATAAACGTGGGTACGGAGCTTAAAGCGACTTACGCCAAAGCTGTTCGTGAATCACTTGCGGCTAAACCTGACGAGATAGACCCGCGCAAGTTCATGGGCGCTGTCAAAGAAAAATGCAGTGAAGTTGTGCAAGGGAAAATAGACATATTTGGATGTGCTAACAGGGGATAATAAATGAAAATAGGTATCATCACGAGCGGCGGCGATTCGCCCGGCATGAATCCATGCATTGCGGGTATTGTTAAGAGCGCTCTTGCATTCGGCTATGAGGTCTGCGCGTTTGAGTACGGGTTTGTGGGAGTACGTGAAAACAGGATACGC
Source organism: Bacillota bacterium (assembly GCA_023415915.1). GTDB lineage: Bacteria > Bacillota > Clostridia > Christensenellales > SZUA-584 > DTFZ01. Next base: position 66,197 of record JAEZIZ010000100.1, read on the forward strand.
AGGCTTTGTTTGGAAGACGTTCACGGCATATATAAAATGGGCGGAACGATTTTAAAGACAGGGCGTTTGCCCGAGCTTAAGGAGCGGGAAGTTCAGCAGGAGCTGATAAACGTGCTGCACAGCAACGGTATAAACGCGCTTATTGTGTTGGGCGGGGACGGCTCGTTTAAGGGAGCGGAGGTTCTATACGCGCTTGACCCGTCTATCAGCTACATAGGCGTTCCTTGCACGATAGACAACAATATTTATAAGAGCGATTATACTTTGGGGTTTGATACGGCTCTTAACAAACAGATGGCGTATATAGACGATATTATGGATACAGCGCTGGCTCTGCCCGACCGCGTTTTTTTTGTGGAAACTCTGGGCGCGTGGGACGGCTATCTTGCGATGAGCTCCACGCTGATGGGCATGGCCGACTACAGCGTGCTTGTGGAACGCGAAGTGACGGACGATGAGATAGCGGACATAGTGCAGGCCGCGCTCGCAAAAAAACGTTTTTCGCTTATCACATTCGCGGAAGGCACATACAGGATGTTCGACACCGCGGAATATGTACGCAAGAAACTTAACTGCTCTATCAAATGCAATCTGCTGGGTTATCAACAGCGCGGGGGCGTGCCTACCGCGATGGAAAGGCTGCATGCGGCGGCTTTCGCAAAATATGCCGTGAAGGCAGTACATGAAGGCATCACAAACAAGTATATCGCCTATCAGGGCGGAAAATATGTGTATATCGATCTGAAGGAAGCGGTCAACAAAAAGGTATTCGACTGGTATGAGCTTTAGGAGATTCTGCATCTCATGAAGGTACGCATTGAGAAAAATAAAAACACCGGGGATACATGCTTAGACTACAGCAAGGTGCGCCAAAGGGAGGATTACCGCCGCCGTCTGTTAAACGCCGTACTGCGCGGGTTAAATGTCGATTTAACCGTGTATATAGATACGAATATGCGTACAGGGCCGCGTTTCGACCGTGATTTGGACGGCTATCTCGAACGAACCGGCGCCCGGTTTGTTTCTACAGGCGTTGACGCAAAACCAAGAAAATATTTTGGCATAAATGTTGGCAGCCTTATAGGAGAGAAGAAAAAGGCGGACGAGCGCGTCATGGTATTTGAAGCGCCACATGGTTTTTTCTCGACCGCTTTTGACAGGTTCCTGATAAACATGGATATAGCAGTGGGTATTGGGCGGCGCCGCAGCTTTGAGGAAGTGTGTCAGGCATTTCTCGAAGATGCCGATGCCGTTATGTTCAATACAGACTGGTTTGATGCGTTTTTATATGATGCGGCGGGGTGCGGTATGCTGCGCAGCAGCCTTGACATTTCCCAAGCCGCAAACAATCTGAATTATAAAGGAGCTGTGTATGGCTGATGTATGGACAATGGGCGAAATGCTCGTGGAGATAATGCGCCCTAAAGCTGGCATGGAGCTTTACGAAACAGGAGAATTTCTGGGCCCGTATCCGAGCGGCGCGCCTGCGATATTTATCGACACTGTGGCGCGCTTGGGGCACACGTCGGGCATATTCGGCGGTGTGGGCAAGGATGACTTCGGCAAAAATATATTGGACAGGCTGAAAAAAGACGGCGTCGATATCCGTTTTGTAAATGAATCGGATGAAAATTCTACCGCTGTCGCGTTTGTCACGTATTTTGAAGACGGCTCGCGCAAGTTCATATATCATATAGGCAACACGCCTGCGGTGCATCCAAAGCCTTTTACGATGAGTGAAGTCGGGGATGCGAAATTTTTTCATATAATGGGTTGTTCGCTGATGGCCAGCGACAGCTTCAAAGAAAAGATATTGCATGCTGCGCGGCAGTTCCTGGACGCCGGAGCCAAGCTCTCGCTGGATCCCAACATACGTCCCGAACTGCTCGGACAGCGCACCGCCGACGAAGTGCTCGGCGGATTGCTTGACCGCTGTTCCGTAGTGATGCCCGGTGTGGAAGAGCTTAAGATGCTGACCGGCAAAGATACTGTGGAAGACGGCATAAAGGCGCTGTTTTCCTATAATGCGATGGAAGTCGTGGCTCTTAAAAAGGGGAGTAGGGGGTGCACGCTTTACAGCCGGAACGAAAAGGTGGACGTTGATGCGTATAAGATAGAGCAGGTCGATCCTACCGGCGCGGGCGACTGCTTTGACGCGGCGCTGCTGTGCGCGCTTATAGAAGGCAAGTCTCTGTACGATGCAGGAAGGATGGCGTCGGCGGCAGGTGCGCTGGGCGCTATGAAGCAAGGCCCGATGGAGGGCGATATCAGCCCTGAAACTATAGTGGCTATGATGAACAACAATTAACGAAAGGAAAGACGCAATGAAAAAGCTGTTCGGCAACGAGGTATGTAAAGAATCGCTGATGAAAAGGATAGGGGATATCTCGCAGGTGGCCGGGGTGCGCACATACACACTGCGCGAAGGCCGCGCGGAAGGCGTGAAAGCCGTCGACGTACGCACGCAGGCGCTGAATTTTACTGTGCTTATGGACAGAGGCATGGACATCGCGTGGGCGGATTACAAGGGCACGCCCATATCTTATATATCAAGCACCGGCGTTTGCTCGCCTTTCCTGTTTGAGGAGCCCGGAAAAGGGTTTTTGCGCAATTTTACCGCAGGCCTTTTAACGACATGTGGTATTACAAGCTTCGGCGCGCCGTGCAGAGACGCGGGCGAAGAACTCGGGCTTCATGGACGTATAAGCAACATACCCGCTGAAAACGAATCCGTTTATGCGGAATGGGAAGGCGATGATTATGTGATGCGCATACGCGGCAAGATGAGGCAGAGCCGCGTTTTCGGCGAAAACCTGACGCTCACGCGCGAGATTGAAACGCGGCTTTTAAGCGACAGCCTCACAATTCGCGACAACGTTGAAAACTGCAGTTTTTCTGTACAGCCGCTGATGCTGTTGTATCACATCAATTTCGGGTATCCGATAGTTGACAGGGACACCGTTCTCGTCCAGTCGAAAGCAAAGGTAAAAGCGCGCGATGCAGAGGCTCAGAAAGGCATCGACACTTTCAACGTATTCAGCGATCCTGTACCGGATTACAAAGAACAGGTATTCTATCACGATATGGAGCCGGACGCGGACGGATTTGTCACGGCATGTTTGTTCAATAAGAATTTGTGTGAAAACGGTCTTGGCGCTTATGTGCGTTTCAACAAGAACCAGCTTCCGCTGATGTGCGAGTGGAAACAGGTAGGCGAAGGCGAATATGTTGTCGGCTTAGAACCCGGCACAGCTTACCCGGAAGGCCGGGCGCAGGCGAGAAAAGACGGGCAGATAGTATTTTTAAAGCCGGGAGAAAAGAAAGACGTGCAAATCGAAATAGGCGTTGTAGACAGCATCGATCGGCTTAAAATATAAACTATAAGGCAGCCGTTTTTCTACAGTGCGAGCGGTAAAAGAGGATAAAAACCGTCCTTTCTGGGCGGTTTTTTGCTGTATTCTAGGCCATGACAATCGTTAGACTTGGCGGCGTGTAGATACTACAGTTTCATGGCTGCAATTAACAAACCCTTATCCTTTTTAACGTTGCAAGCGACGGTATACATTGTACTTGACAATGTATACCAACAGTGCTATTTTGATGGTGAACAAGTGACCAAATCGGTTTTTCATTCACTTCAAGCGGAGGCCTTGATGAAAGAACAGATAATGGCGGCGGCAATATCGCTATTCGCAAGGTACGGATATAAAAAGACCACGATAGACGATATCGCCCGTGAGCTGCACATAGCAAAGGCCAACATATACCGTCACTTCGCAAACAAGGAAGACCTGTATCATCAGGCAGTCAGCAGCGTGCTCGACGCCTGGCGCGCATATGTGCAGGAGAAGATAAGCGCTGTTTCCGATTCGGCGGAAAGGTTCCGGCATATGTCGGAGATTGCGATACGATATCCAAAGAGCAATCCGGATTTCTGCAATATACTTCTTAACGACCCTGATATATTTTCGCTGAGCACCAGACGCGACAACTACCGGTCTATCAATAAATCGGCACAGGACCTCCTTCGCGGCGTACTTGAAGAAGGGGTCAGTAAAGGCGTGTTCCGAGACGTCAATATCGAATATACCACCGAGCTTCTGTTCTCAATATACATGATGCACCTTATAAAAATTTACGGCCATGGTGAAGGGGACGCCGGCATAGAGATGTATCTATACTGCACAGACCTTATTTTGCGCGGCCTCAGAAAGTGATCCGCTGTTTGCGGGTTGCAATATAATAAGGAGGAATGTTGTTATGACGGAAGCAACAAAGCAGGCGCTTACCGGCCTGAGGGACTTTTCCACGCTTAAATGGTATGTTGTCCCGCTGCTGTGTATTGTGTTCTACTTCTACACAAAGGAAATACGTAAAGCAAGGCAGACGCGCAATTGGGACGCTGTGCTGGCCGCGCTTACGGTATTCGGCCTTGATTTCTTCAACGAATCGTGGAACGGTTGGGTACTGGTTTTTACCGGACGCTCCGCGCTCTGGACCGCGCCGGGAGATACCGCGCTGCGCGTTACGGTGGGGTGGAACATCGAGATAATATTCATGTTCCTGCTGCTTGGTTATGTGTACTACTACTCGCTTTCCGAGACGAGAGACAAAAAGATACTCGGCATAAACGAAAAGTGGGCGGTAGCCATCGCATATACCATTATATGCGTTGCGGTTGAGTGCATACTCAATTACGGCGGGCTGCTTATATGGGAATACCCTTTCTGGAACCGCACATTCGCAGGTGTTTGGCTCATATTGATTATCGGCTATTTTATATTCTTCCTTGGCGCGCTCATAATGATAAGCTTAAAGAAAATGAAGAGCAAGCTAACGATGCTCGGCATAGTCTACGCCGTGCCAATAGCGATGAACATTATTGCCAGCGTACTTGGGTGGAGGTATTAAAAGATTTGCGTATTATTAAGGACGGCTGCATAGCCGTCCTCAGACTGTCGATAAACCCTGTAATCAATAAACGAAAAACGGGGTTTTTCATTTGAAAAACCGAAAGAAGTAGATATAAAGCTCGATTCAAATATGAGGATAATGGGGGTAATCCATCTCGCCATCGCCACATTGCCAGGTTTTTAAGATTCATGGC
>JAEZIZ010000001.1 GCA_023415915.1 Bacillota bacterium
AGCAAATACCCGAAAGACACCGACGTTTGAGCAAAAGGATACCGGTATATGTTGCGTTATCATATAACAATACGCGGAGACGTGCAGGGCGTGGGCTTTCGGTATTATACGCAGAAAAACGCGCTTGCATTCGGCGTTAAGGGCTGGGTGAGAAACAGGCTGGACGGAAGCGTGGAGATAGACGCCGAAGGCGACGAAACCAGCCTGGCGCTTTTTCTGGGCGCATTAAAACGCGGCAGCCGCTACTCCAGCGTTGAATCGGCGGACATACGAAAGATGGACGAACTGATGAACTACAGAACTTTTTATATAGAAGACGACGAGTGGTGATCCCTATTTTTGTTTTATTACGGGCGAAGGCTCGGCGTTGAACACGGTAGAATACGGCGGCACGGATTCGGTGAGCCAGACGTTGCCGCCGATTACGGAATCGTGCCCGATACGCGTATCGCCGCCGAGTATAGTGGCGCCCGCGTAAATTATTACGTTGTCCTCTATATCCGGGTGCCGCTTTACACCCTTTATAGGGTTGCCGTGCTCGTCTAAAGGAAAGCTCTTGGCGCCCAGCGTAACTCCCTGATACAGCTTTACGTTGTTGCCTATCGTGCACGTCTCGCCTATAACGACGCCCGTGCCGTGATCTATGAAAAAGCTTTTCCCTATAGTCGCGCCCGGATGTATGTCTATACCGGTGTTCTTATGCGCGTACTCCGTCATTATGCGCGGTATTATAGGCACGCCGAGGCTCTCTATAAGGTGCGCAATGCGGTATATGCTTACGGCCTCGAGCGAAGGGTAGCTGAGTATCACTTCTTCATACGATTTAGCGGCGGGGTCGCCCTCAAAAGCGGCGCGCATGTCCGTGTTGAGAATGCTTCTTAAGCCGGGCAGGCCGCCCAAAATGTCTGCCGTAAGCAGCTGCGCTTTTTCTGCACATTCGGCAGCGTCGCCGTCTTTTCGCTCATGAACGAACGCGCTGTTTATTACTCCGCACAGGCTGTGTGCCGCGGACCTAAGCTTTTTATTAAGATGTGCTTCCAGTGAGCCTTCAATTGGCCGCGTCTCATACACGCCCGGCAGTATCAGGCTGCGCAGTTCTTTAAGCACCGCTATCACCTGCGCGCGCGTCGTATAATTTAATATCGAGCCGGGCAGTATATCCGTATTGTTTTCCGCCAGCCGGGAAGATATGTATTCAGAGTTTTTCAACAGCCAGTCTTCAATATACATGATAAACATCCTTTTGAATCGCTTTTCTTTATTTTATATTCAAACTGCTTTTTTGACAAACGGTTTAGAGATAAAAACCCGCGCATGCAACGCGAATTTAAGCCGGTTGACAATACTTTTGTGTGCTGATAATATCTACTCACAGCATAAGTTCACCTCTTTTTTCTTCAAAGTTTCATCTGTGCAAAAGGCCTAAAAGTTATCTACCCTGCATATACATACCCCAGCAAGCTGTCGTCTTGCCGGGAACCTAGGGCGGAGGTTTTTTATGGCGGATTTGAAACCGGAAAAACCAATAGATTACGGGAAAATGTTGTTTTGGGCTGTAGGCGTGCTCTTTATACTTTACGGAGGCTTTCTTGTATACTTCCTTCTTCCTCAGGTCAGGGCGGGCGTACACTCGCTGCTGCCGGTGATACTGATACCTTTGGGCATAGTTGCAGAAGGGGGAGTAATAATAAGCCAGTCGGGGCAGCGCGCTCCTAAGTTTCTTGCAATGGGCATAATCTTCGTTATAATAAACATTGCGGGGCTTATATTGTTTTCGATAAGGTGGACACTGTGCTGGCCGTTTATCATAGGTGTTGTTCTTTCCGCAGCGTATATAGCGGGCGGGTTCATAAAGAAGAAAGCAGCGGCTGCGGCAGCAAATCAGGAGCAGATGCAGGCTTGATTTGTTTTTAAGAGAGCATTATTTCTGAGGGTTATGGTTTCTCTGTAGTTTGTACGGATTAGTAAAATACGCCCATGCGTGGATATACCCCATACGCGGGGTTTTGGTAATATGATAATTTTTGGAGACATAATGTGAAAAGAAAAGTTCTATTGCTTCTTATTATTGCATGCCTGTTTCTTACTGCCTGCGGTATAAACGGAACGATGGTAAAATCAGTACCGGCATACGAGAATCTTTGGTCTGTAAATATAGGGCAGGAAGGATATAACAGAACGGCGGCGTCGTATCTGCGGACGTGGCAGGGCGAGGGATATAGCCTTAACTATTCTGTAAGCCCTGAAATGTACGTTACTGTACCGGAAGAGGCTGAAGATATAAAGTATGAAGGAATGGAATTCTTTTTACAGGACGAGAGCGCCTGCTGGGATGGTATTGACGATGACGGCAATTGGATAGGGGGCAAAACGCACACGCGTAGTTTGGTATGGTATAAGGACGGGAACGCCCACACGTTGTCAGCCAGTACGGAGGATGAAAGCGTTTCGTTGGATTTCATAAGCCCTAAGACCGCGATCGAGGTCGGAGGAAGCAGGGAATATTCTTCGGGAGGCCTTGAGGTTTCGCACGAGGTATGGCATGTTGAGCAGAGATCAGGAAATATAATAGTTACCGTAACGCTGTACCTTAAACCGTACGATACGGAAATTATAGAACAGTTTAAACAAGAAATGCAGTATAATAAGGCCGAAGAAGACGGATTTGTATATTATGAATCTGAATATAAGCGTACACCGGACGACCCTAATTTTAAAACTCTTTTTTGGGAAACGGACGCCGGCCTCGTTGTTTTAAACGGAGGTATTCCATACGCTCACCGCAATGATTTTTCAAGCGATGTATGGAGGTTTATCAACGCCGGGCTTGCAGAAAGCATCACTCAGCAAATAGGAAGCAGACCGGCTGCTCTGCCATAGGCCGCAGCTGCATGAGCTAGCTGCAAAGGAACAGACGTAATTTACACCCCATCAAGTCTTACGACTTGTCGGGAACTCCGTAATAAATAAACAAGCCGCTGAGTTGGTGCTTCAGCGGCTTGCTTTATATTATAAAGGAGATGACTTACGTATTCTCTTCTTTCAGCGCGTCCATTATGTTTTCCTTTTTTATTTTGGAGCTTGCGTACCACATAGTAACGAGAACTATAATGAGTATCATTGCGATTGCTACGGCATAGCTCATCCAGGGCAGCGTAAATGACGTTTCGAGCACGGAGCGCTGCACGCCGAACAGTAGATACGCTATAGCGACGCTTATCGGCAATCCGTAAAGCAGCCCTTTCATTCCGTAGAATATGCTCTCGAATCGTATCATTCTGCCGAAGCTCTCAGGCGTCATGCCCACCGAGCGCAGCATAGCGAACTCGCGGCGGCGCAGTGCAATGTTGGTAGTCACGGTATTGAATATGTTGGCTATGCATATAAGGCTTATGAGTATTATAAAACCGTATACGAATATGCCGAGGAACAGCTGCATGTTCTGCTCCGAACGGGCGGCGCTCTTAATGTTCCAGATATACACCGATGATGAGCCCTGCGCGATAATATTAAGCTGCTTTTCCACCTGCTGGTCTTCGTCGGTGGTAAGGTAAGTCGTATACCCGATTCTGTCCGCAAGCTGCTCTGAGGTAAACGCAGACATAAGCTTGTCGAACACGGGGCCGCTTACAACGAGTACTGCCGAATTAAAACTCTGCAGGCGTATACCCATCGGGCGCTGCTCCGTTAATGCCCCTATTGTTACGTCGAGCGTTTCCGGTATGTCATTCAGCTTAATCGCCAAATGCTCTCCGGGCCGTATGTTCAGTATATCGCCCGACACCTTCTTTAAGTCGTCGTTGTCTGTAGGATAATAATCCTGCCCGTGATTTATAAGTATCGCTTTGGGGTCTTCGGGGTTCGTATAATCGGAGAAATTCAGCCCTGCGCTTTTCGCATAGCGGCCGAACGATTCGTCGTCGAGGCCTATTATATCGGTGTTAAGCTCATACCGGTCGTTTTCCGGAAAATTGAGCGCCTTAGCGTACTCGCTTAACGCGCTTTCAGGCAGATGCGTTACTCCGGAAAGCCGCTTAATTTCGGTATATTCATTAACCTCTTTAAGCGACGCTATCGTTTCGTTTATGTTCCTGCGGATTGTATCCGACGAGCCTGAATAGTTTACATGTATGTCGTAGTTAACACCGTCAAATGACACGCGCGTTATCGAAGTTGCGAACTGCGTGTACGCGGATACCGTAAGGAACAGCACAAGGCTTAATGCAAGCGATATTATCGTCGCGCGGTATTTCTTGCGGCTGCGCTTTAAGTTTTTAAGCGCTATCTCCGCTTCAAACCCGAAGAGTGCGCGCGTTAATCCCGACGTCTTTACAGTGCGCCGCGTAAGTTTCACTTCTTTTGTCATGCGAATAGCGTCTATGGGCATTATCCTTGACGCGCGCTTGGCGGGTATCCACGCGGAGACGAATATCGTCACTGCGGAAAGTATCACGGCCGCGATTATAGCGAGCGGCGGAACGACCAACGTCAGCGTTACGTTACGCGGCATGCTGAATATGCTGCCCAGCAGCGGCTGTATCGCGGCTATCGTTATGCCTATGCCCCCTATACCCGCGGCGATGCCAATGGGTATGCCTATTGCGCCTATAAAAAATCCTTCAAAGTATACGCCGCCGCGTTTCTGCTGCTTCGTCGCGCCTATGCTAGCAAGCAGTCCAAGCTGCTTTGCGCGCTCGGAGACCGAGATGGCAAAAGCGTTGTATATCAGCGAAACCGACGCAAGAATTATTATAAGTACTATTATTGCCGTAAAGTTCACTAAAAACGAAAACACGTTATCCTGTTCCACGACGCCCGAGTAACGCAGCAGTTCTTTGTTGAATAATATTTCGCCGCCGGCTCCCACCTGTGCCGCGAGATTCGGTATGCTATTGAATATGCTGCGGTTTACGTTTTTAACGGTAAGTATGATATCGACGGCGTCGTCCGGCGCAAGCGCTGCTTCATCAAGCAGACCTATTACTCCGTATCCCGCCGACCAGCTTGTCTCAAAGCTTGGCGGGTCTATTACGCCGACCACGGTCAGATTCAGCGCGCCTTCCGGCTTGAATATCTCCGCCAGCCGCGGATTACTGCCGTTTTCGTCGTACTCGTATTGCAGCGACGTGTTTTCGTCAAACAATTCGCCGTCCATGCCAATACGTTTGCCGATTTCAAGCTCCAGCGTATCGCCTATAACGTATGTTACGCCGCCGCTTTTCTCTATCGCGCTTGATATAACAGCTTCGCCGTTTTTTTGCGGCAGCCTGCCCGAAACGAGCCGCACGGACATCTGGTCAAAGCCGGGCGCGTTGTATTCGCGTACATTGAGGTATGGCCTTCCCTCGTTTTTCGAGCCGAAATACGCATAGCCGAGACTGCGGCTTAAAACGGCAGCATCGACTTCCCCGCTTTGCGTGACGGTATTTATGTTCTGCGCCATGACGCCCGATATCTGGGCATGCCAGTTGCCGCCTTCCGCTATCGTGCTGCGTTGTATCATAGACAGCAGAGACGAAACTAATACCGTAACCGCCGTCAGCATAGCGGTGGAAATCACTACGCCTATTATTGTGACGACTGTGCGCTTTTTGTTGCGCTTTAAACTCTTGAGAGTAAACTCGTGCATTATGTTCATTTGCGCGTCACCTCGTCCCGGGTTATGCGTCCGTCCTCTATTGTGATTACGCGGTCGGCTTTAAGCGCCGTCTGCTGATCATGCGTTACGAGTATCAGCGTTTGGTTGTACTTCTTATTGGACATGCGCAGCAGCTCTATTATGTCCGCGCTGTTTTTGCTGTCGAGGTTGCCGGTGGGCTCGTCGGCAAGCACTAGCGCCGGGCTGTTTATCAGCGCGCGACCTATCGATACACGCTGCTGCTGTCCGCCCGAGAGCTGGTTGGGAAGAAGCTTTCTGCGGTCGGTTAATTTCAGCATCGCCATTATCTCTTCAAGCTGCGCTTTGTCGGGCTTGCGCGAGTCTAATAGCAGCGGCAGCGTGATATTTTCCTCAACGTCCAACACGGGTATGAGGTTGTAGAACTGATATATCAGCCCCACCTGGCGGCGTCGGAATATCGCGAGCCTTGTCTCATCGAGCTTGTATATATCAGCGCCGTCCACGAACACGCTGCCCGACGTGGGACGGTCGACGCCGCCCAATATGTGCAGCAGCGTGCTCTTGCCCGAGCCGGACGAACCTATTACGGCCAAAAACTCGCCCTTTTGAACGCTGAACGACACGTTGTCGAGCGCTTTTACGGCGGCTTCACCGCTTCCGTATACCTTGCTTAAGTTTTCGACTCTTAAAATCTCCATAGCGAATACTCCTCACTTTTGATACCGTCCACAATGCAGCATGCTTTTTATGGGCGGTAATAACATGATAAAACGCAAAGGTGACACGGCGGTGACTTAATTCGTGACAGTTTTGTCATTTGGGAAAACGTATAGTAAAAACGCTGCCGCCCGAGCTTGAATTTTTCGCGTCTATAGAGCCGCCCTGCTCCTGTATTATTACGGCGGCCATAGAGAGCCCTATGCCCACGCTGTCGTCCGCGGCGTCTTTGCCGCGGTAAAAGCGTTTGAAAATATACGGGAGGTCGGCTTCGCTGATGCCCGGGCCGCTGTCTTCAACACGTATCTCGGCGTATATGGGGTTGTCGGTGCACATAACGGATATAACACCGTTTTCGGGAGTGTGCTCGACGCAGTTCTTGAGTATGTTAAGCAGCGCCTCCGCCGTCCACTTCTCGTCGCAGTATATCGATACGCCTCCGCCGTCCAAACTCAACGCCTGGCTTTTGAGCTCGGCGGGTATCAGCACGGGGGCAGCCGCCGCTTCTATAAGCTGCGCCGCCGGCACAAAGCGGGGCGAGAACTTCACCGTCTTAGCGTCGAGCCGGGACAGCTTTAGCAGCGAAGAGACGAGCCATTCGAGCCGCTCCAGTTGCGCTCTCATACGCGCAGTAAACTCTTTGCGCTTGTCGTCCGGCAGCGAGGGGTCGCACAGCAGGTCGGTCATCATAAGCATAGAAGTGAGCGGCGTTTTCAGTTGGTGCGATATGTCGGACAGCGCTTCGGAGAGTTTATTCTTTTCGCGCAGCAGCAGCTCGCTGCGCTCGCGCAGCATTACCGTTACCTTGTAAAGCTCGCTTTTCAGTATCGAGAGCTCGCCTTCGGCGTTGTCGCGTATATCCAGCGCGTAATCGCCGCTGTTTATTCGTTTAAGATATGAATTGAGTTTTATTATCTGCCCGTAGCGGCGTACCGTGAACAAAAGCAGCAATACGATATACAGCGCAAAAATCGCCGCCGCGATATAGCCGGCATATAAGGGCAGCAAAAAACAAAGCGCTGTGCCCGCCGCGGCGAACAATAGCAGCAGCGCGAGAAATACTTTTATCTCTTTGTTGCGCAGTATGCCCATAGCCTAACCCGCCCTGTAGCCTATGCCGCGAACGGTCTGTATTATACGGGGGTTTTGCGGGTCGTCCTCTATCTTTTCGCGCAGGCGCTTTATATACACCGTCAGCGTATTGTCGTTCACGAACTCGCCCGCTACGTCCCATATCGATAAAAGCTGTGCGCGCGTAAGCACCTGTCCGGGATATGCGGCGAGCGTCAACAACAGGCGGTATTCCAAAGCGGATAAGGGTATATCCTCGCCGTTCTTCGTTACCTTCGCTTGCTTGGTGTTTATGCGCAGCCCGGCAAGGTTTATCTCGTCGGCATTTTCCGCAGATTTGTCTGCGCGGCGCAGCACCGTGCGCAGACGCGACATAAGCTCGCGTATGCGGAAAGGCTTTGTGATGTAGTCGTCGGCGCCCATGTCGAGTCCCATTACTACGTTCACTTCGTCGTCGCACGCCGTTAAGAACACTACCGGCTTGTCGCCCGACGCCTTTATCTGCCTGCATATGTCGTAGCCGCTGCCGTCGGGCAGCGACAGGTCGAGTATCGCGAGGTCGAACGCGCCGTCTTCCGCCGCTTTTTTAGCCTGTGCGGCGTTATACGCCGTCACAACGCCGTAGCCCTCCTGCCTTAATGAATATTCTAAGCCCATCACTATTGTTTTGTCATCTTCAACCAGCAAAACCGTTTTCATAATAGTTTAATTATAGCCGTAATTTGCGGTTTTTGCATGACAGTTTTGTCACCCGTGAAATAACGGCCGCGTCAATGGCAGATAATAAATCACCTAATAAGCATAAGAAGAAAACTACAGCAGGGAGATAAGTGTCCATAAAAATCGGAGGGTGTCTTAGGTTTATTTTTCTCGAAATTATGACGATATAATAATATGGAATAAAATCTTTGCATGGATGCACGCAAAGGAAGATAATGATGAGAGCAGAAAGCATCGGCAGCAGCGCATGCGTTCAGGAGCAAAAAAGAGCTTACGCTGAAACCGGCAAGTTTGCCGAAATGTATGCGGAAATGAAGCTCGTGAAGCGCGAGGGGAATCAGGTAAAGCTTGGCTCGCCACTGGCGGCAAGTGATGCGCCGGATATATGTGCAGCGAAAAACCCATCAACATATGTGCTGGGGGAAAACGGCCTCCCAGTCGGCATGGCCAGGTGGGAGGATATGGGGCATTACGTAGCGCCAGTGCAGCCGGAGCTTAGAGAGTTTCCTTTATCTCCTAAAAACCCTGAGAGCATTTATGATCTCCCGGCCTCTGAGTGGCCTGATATGGCATGGTCAGCGGGGCATATTTGCTGGGATATTGACACGGAAGGAATGTCACCTGGTGAGATTTATAACGCTGTTAAATCAGTCTTTGAGGAATATCTCGGAAAAGATTTTCTGGAACCGCACTATACGAAAGAAGCGTACGGTCAGGAGGAATCTTACTGGGGCTGGTCTGCCGCGCAGGTTGTCTGTTCGGAATTTGACAGCGTACTCGCATATTGCGGAATTGGCTATGATGACCAAGGCGTGGCAATGAGGGAAGCGGCGGGCTACTCCGGTATGTCTAATGATGAAATAAAGGCGGCGGTTCGTGAGAAATACCCGGAGGTTATGACACTTAGGGAATGTATAGTAATGGGCTGGGAACTGTATGAGATGGGCGTTACCTCAAATAATTATGGCGCCGGCGCCGAATCATTGGTTGCTAACGCCACGCTTAATGAGGTCAGCAACGGCGTACTTAAAGATACGAGAAAAGAGATGTATAATCTATTGCTTGACTATCCGGCGGATTTTGACCGAATAGTAAGCAACCATGACCAGAAATGTGCAAGCATGACTGAGTTTTACCAAAATCAAAACAAGATTCCTCCTACGACAAGGGTGCTAGGGTTATTCAAAGTAAGCGACAGCACACAATATACCGCGAATATGATGCTCAAACTGCAGGCGCTACTATAAGGGGAAGAATGAACATTATAAGCATAATCGAAAGATTAGGCATCGAAAGATTAGGCCGTTATTGCTAATCCTCATAATTAGAACACCTACGCTCCATATGTGATTGTATTGAACGACATTGTGGTGAATGGCAGAAATATTTAAGAAAGAGCGTGCATCACTTTTGTTAGCATAAGACATCAAAAACTCCATGCATCAGGGCTCTGAACCCGCACATGGAGTTTTTCATGCCGCTTGGGCCGGGCCAGAGCTACGGGCTCATAGAGGGGGCGACGATCCTTGTGTTATATACTGTCATTTATCTCGTAAAGAAAGCGCGTTTAAAAGCAAACAATAACGGCTGGCTATTGACGAAACGGCAGGCCGTAAAGGAATATTTTGCGTTATGCTTTAATTATGCCAACCCTTGTGGTATTGTTTTTATAGCATAAACGACAAAGGCAGGTACGGCGCATGAAAAAATTCACGAATTTTAAACTTAACATGTACACGGACATATTGTTCGGCAAAGGGACGGCAAGTAAGGTCGCGCAGAAAGTCAGGCAGCACGGCGGAAGCAAAGTCATGCTAGTGTATGGCGAAGGAAGCATAAAGAAGTCGGGGCTGTTTGATATTGTGACAGGTGCGCTTAACAGCGAAGGCATACCTTTTGTGGAATTCGGAGGCGTGCGCGCCAACCCGTACCGCAGCGAGGCATACAAAGCGCTGGAGCTCGCGAAGAAGGAAAACGTGGATTTTTTGCTGGGAGTGGGCGGAGGCAGCGTAATAGATACCGCCAAGGCCATAGCTTTGGGGCTTGATTACGAAGGCGACATATGGGATTTCTATTCGGGCAGGGTGGTGCCTACGAGCATGAGAAGCGTGGGCGCTGTGAACACGATAGCGGCGGCTGGAAGCGAGACAAGCGGCTCGACTGTGCTTGTGGACGACATGGGTGTAAAACTGAAGAAGGCTATAATGTACCCGGACGTGCTGAAGCCTAAATTCGCTATTATGGACCCGGAGCTTACGTATTCGGTACCGGCTTATCAGACGGCTGCGGGCGCTGTCGATATATTCTCGCACACGTTTGAGAGGTTTTTCGTGGACAGCGCAAGCTTTCTGGGCGATGAGTTTGCGACGGGCGTGTTGCGCACGGTCGTAAAGTACGCGCCGGTTGCCATCGAAAAGCCTGACGACTACGAAGCGCGAGCCGAACTGATGCTGGCGGCGTCGATGTCGCATAACGATATAACCGGCATAGGCAGAAGCGGCCAGACGATGCAGGTGCACGGCATGGAGATGTATTTAAGCGGCCATTACGACAACGCGCACGGCGCGGGGCTCTCTATGCTTATGCCCGCATGGCTCGATTACGTTGTACAAAACGGCGGAAACGAGAGGCTGGGGCGCATAGCCCAGTTTGCAGTGATGGTATTCGACGTTCAGCCCGACATGCAGGATACCAAAGGCGTGGCGCTTGAGGGCATAAGAAGGTTCCGCGCGTGGCTAAAAAGCATAGGCATGCCTCTTAGTTTTGCTGACCTCGGCATACCGGCGGAGGATATACCCGAAATGGTGAAGCTTTGCAGGTGCAACGACGAGGGTATACTCAAAGGCTTTCTGGACCTCGATAAAAAGGCGGTGGAGGACATATACAGGAGCCTTGCATAAAGTGATATGCAATATTGAAAGCCTGTTTTATCGACAGGCTTTTATTTTTTCAGCACGCTTAATATCTCGCCTATGTAAATCCTGTGCAGGTCGCCGCTCGGATATATGGCGGAAAACACCTCGGGAGCGTCGGCAGATTCTTTGGTTACGTCGGCGTGCAAAAGCTTGCGGCAGAGGAATATAAGGTTTGCTTCATTAAACGCCGTCGTTCCGCCAAAGAAATACGGCGTGAGGCCTGATTCTTTTGCCTTGTCGCATTTGTTGCCGTGCAGATACCCGCATTTGTTGAGCGCGTCGCGGTACGCTTCGTCGTAGAACGATACGGTAAACAAGTTGTTTTCGTCGAAAAACTTGCGCGTAAAGCGGCTCTCGCGTATATAAACGGTAACGACGTTCTTGTTCCAGAACATGCCAAACCCCGCCCAGCTGGCTGTCATCATGTTGTAGCCGCTCTCGCTGCCGGCGGCAAGCAGCGCCCATTCGTTGCCAATCTTCGTAAACGGATTCATATTAAGTTCGCTGATATCTATCTCTTTGAACATGTGTTACTCCTTCGTTTTGGCCTTTTAATTTGTGAATACAAAGGCCCTTTGTTAAGCGTATCTTACGCGCTTTATTATGCGCCCATATTAGTAAAATAAGCAAGCTTAATGTTACCGTTATAATACCAGAATATAAAGATATATGCAATTACGCCGCAGTAGAATGTAATCAATTACAATCATATTTTATAGAAACTATTGATTAAATTAATTTATATGCTATAATGAGTAATGTAATCAATTACATTGAGCCTAAGCAGCATCAGATTGCTTATAAAAAGGAGATGACAGCCATGTATAAAATCAAACAGAGCCTTGACGCTGTAAACTACGGAGCGTATTTTTACGACGGCAGGCCGCTTACAATGGAAGAGATAGTGCAAAGAGCGGCGGACTTCGGCTACGAGGCGGTCGATATCTGGCCGTACAGGCCGGTGGGGTTCCCGCTGGATTTCAGCAAAGACGCAAGGAAAAGGCTGCTCGATTTCGCAAAGTCCAGGAATATCAAATTCGCGACAATAGACTTAAGCTCCAACTTCATGCGCACCGACCACGCGCTTGTTCCCAAGCTAGATAAAGAGCTGCTCTACGTAAAGGAATGCTGCGAGTTTGCAAAAGACCTCGAGGTGCCCGTCATACGCATATTGCCCGCATTTATCGGCTATTTCTATCACGAGTACTGGAATATGGGTTACGGCAATACCGCAATGCATTCAAGAACACTGGAAGTATCGCAGCTAAAAGACTATCTGGTCGAATGGGAGGCGGTGCGCAGCGGCATAATCGAGGCGGCAAAGATAGCTTCCGACTACGACGTTCAGCTCGCCGTTCAGGGGCATCCTCCGATAATCAACTGCGTGCAGGATATGATAGACATGGTGGAAGAGATAAACATGCCCAACGTGAAGATGGGCGTCGATTTGCCGCTTTTTGACCGGCAGGACGACGAATACGTATACAACATGGTAAAGAAAATCGGCAAGAGGATGATACATTCGCATACGCTGGGCGTTATAAACAAGACCGGCCCCGGCGGCATGATATACGCATCCGAAGAGGTTGTGCCGGGCGACGGCATAGAGAACTGGCTGCCGTTCTTCAGGGCTTGCCGGGATATCGGCTATGAAGGGTACTTCGCATACGAGCAGTGCGCTCCGTTCCTTATGCCGGGCCATAAGCTGCCGGGAATAGAGGAGATAGACAGGCGCCAGAAGGTAGGGTTCGAGTTTATAAAATCATTTGAACAAAAGCTGTAATAACAGCGAATGGGGAGGTGACCGCCCTAAAAAGTAACCGCCTTAAAAGGTATATTTTTGAAGCTCTTGTAAGTTGCGCGGGGGGAAACCTCGCGCAGCTTGCTTTTGAAGTGTTTAGGCGGAACGGCGATTATGTGAAACGTAGCGCTAAAACATAATACGCCGTTGAACAATAAATAAAAAACGGATATATTCTAAGTATGACGAATATACAGAAAGTTGCGCAGCTCGCGGGCGTTTCGGTAGCGACTGTGTCAAGAGTTATAAATAACAGCGACAAGGTGTCGCCCGGGACGAGGATGAAGGTGGAGGAAGCGATAAAGTCGCTTAATTACGTGCCAAACATGCTCGCGCGTAATTTCCGCACGGCCGAGAGCCGGTCGCTGCTTGTAATGGTAACCAGTATCTCCAACCTCTATTACATGGAAACCGTGCACGGCATAAGCGAATACGCGTACGAGAACGGCTACGACATACTGCTTATGGAGACGCAGCAGGATACAAGGCGGCAGATAGAGGGCCTTCTCAAGGTAAAAAACCGAATAACCGACGGCGCGATAATAATGGAGACTACCGCTAAGGACGATATGCTGCTGTCGCTTGAAAGCGAGCATCCCGTCGTGCAGTGCTCCGTATACAACGCCGGCGCGCCCGTGCCGTTCGTTTCGGTTGATAACGTAAAAGGCGGCTATATTGGAGCGCGCTTTCTGATTGAGCGCGGCCATAAGCGCATTTCTTTTGTGGGCACCGAAAGCAAAGGCAAGTACAACGCCGACAGGCTGGAAGGCTTCTTAAAGGCCGCAGCCGAAGCCGGGATAGAGCAGGACGGCGCGCTGCTTGCGCGCGCTGACTTAAGCTTTGAAGGAGGCGGACGCGCGGCACTTGAGCTTATGCGACTTGGGCAAAAGCCTACGGCGATATTCTTCGCTTCTGATATGCAGGCCATAGGCGCGATACGCAGCTTAAAAGAAGCGGGGTATGATATACCCGGAGATGTGGCGGTGCTCGGCTTTGACAACATAGAGATATGCAGCGTAGTGCAGCCGGGACTTTCCACGGTGGCGCAGCCTATGCGCGAAATGGGCAGGGAGGCCGCGAGGCTGCTTATTGAGAGGATTAAGACGGGCGGCAATATTAAGAACGTAATTTTCGAGCCGAGCATAGTGGCAAGAGGCTCGGTTTGATAAGCGGGTCCCCTTAAAGCATCAAGATTTATTACCCGTTATGATAATCATATCTAAAAAGGCGCGGATGATTATTTGAAAGTCTGAGCACAGTCCGAATGCCAGAATTTATTGTTTGTTCATATTCTTTCTGATACAATTGATGAAGTAATCATTTACGTTTCAAGGAGGAATATATGCCAAAGAGACTTTTGGTTGTTTTTATATGTGCAGTATTAGTTATGTCCGCGCTTACGGGCTGTATACAGCTGCGGCAATATGTCAAGGATTCGCCGGGAGCGAGCGCGTCCCAATCCGCCCCGGCTACCGAGTCGCCCGGCGATCTGCCCACGCTTCCCAACAGCGGCGCCGATATAATACCGATAGAAATATTTACGACATACATAGAATATACGCCGCCCGACATATCGGACGACGGCAAAACTATACTCTTCCGTCACGTGAAAGGCATGATGGACGAGATAGTGGCTAAAAACCTTTCGACCGGCAAAGAAACGTCCGTCATGTGGCCGGGCGAGGCGGCGGGCATACCCAGCTTTTGCTGGGCGCCCGACGGTGAAACCGTGCTCTTTTTTGTGGACAACATGGGAGACGAGAACTACGGGCTTTATACGTCCAACATAAACACGGGGGAAACGAAAACGATACTGCCCGGTGGCGCCAACAACTGCTATTACGTAGCGGAAGACCCCAACAACGATAAACAGATATACGTGGAAATAATGGATTTTACAAGGTCGCTATTTGATCTTTATCTCATTAATTACGAAACGGGCGAGAAAAAGCTCGTGATGACAAACCCCGGCGATATTACCGGATATATGTTCGACGACTCAGGTAACCTTAAGCTTATTACCACGACGGACTCAAACGCGGGGCAGCACGTATTTATCAATAAGGGTTTCAGCTTCGGTACTACGGAATTCAGAGAAAGCGAATGGCAGGAGATACTCAGCTGGGGCTACGAGGACGCCGATTCGAGCGGCGTGTGGGCGCTGATGCCGGACGGCAACAGGCTGCTTTACATAGATTCCTCGGGCAGCAATACCACTACGCTGTACGAATATGATATGAGCACCGGCGAGACGACCGAAATTTTCAACGACCCCGATTACGACATCGCCGGCACGTGGACGGACCTAGAGCTTGGCAAGGTGACCGCGGTCGCTGTATACGGACAGAAGAACGAGTGTCATGTGCTCGACCCGTCTTTTCAGGACGACTATGACGTGCTCGTTACGATGGGCGACAATTTTGAGGTAATTGACTCGAGCGAAAACGACGAATACTGGATAGTGGCATACATAAGCGACGTGCAGGAAACGGATTATTACCTCTACGATATGGCCAACCACGAGCTAAAAGGGCTCTACAACGCGCAGCCCGATTTGCAGCAGTACGACTTCGCCCCTATGGAGCCGTTCTCGTACACCGCAGACGACGGCCTTAAAATAGAAGGATACGCAACGTTCCCGGCGGGCGTCGAGAAAAAGGACCTGCCCACCGTGATGCTCGTGCACGGCGGGCCGTGGACGAGAGACAAATGGGAATACAATTCGGAGGTGCAGTTCCTCGCCAACAGGGGATACCTAGTGCTGCAGGTCAACTACAGGGGATCTTCGGGCTACGGCAAGGCTTTCATGAAAGCGGGAGATATGGAATGGGGCGGACTGATGCACCAGGACATACTGGACGCGGTGGAATACGCAGTCGCCCAAGGGTGGGCCGACCCTGACAGGGTGGGCGTTTACGGGGCGTCGTATGGCGGCTATGAAGCGCTGATATCAGCTGCGTTTTCCTCCGACGTGTTCAAGTGCGCCGTAGACGCGTTCGGGCCGTCTAGCCTTTTAACGTTCATAGAGTCGATACCGCCTCAATGGTCGACGGAACGCGCCAGCCTGATAAAGTCTATAGGCGACCCCGAAAAGGATGCGGAGTTCATGAAGTCGCGCTCGCCGCTGTATTACGCCGCGGATATGAAGATACCTCTGCTGATAGCGCAGGGAGATAACGACCCGCGCGTGCCCCAGCAGGAGTCGGACCAGATGGTGCAGGCGCTAAAAGGAGCCGGCATTCCCGTGGACTACATGCTGTTTGAGAATACCGGCCACGGATTCAATTCGGACGCGGACAGATTGAAATTTTATTCGGAGATGGAACGGTTCTTTGCGGATTACCTGGGCGGGAAAACTGAAGGATAATAAAATTATGGCAGCAAAGGATGGCTGGAAAATTTCCGGCCGTCCTTTTTGTTTCCGTATGAATTGCCGCCTTTATAATACTGCAAAGGGCGTTAAAAGCTGAGGTTATCTGCCATTCTCGTCTATGAATTCGCACATCAGCCTTACGGCGCTGCGTATGATTTCGCCGCAGGGTTTTATCTCCGGATGTTCGGAAGCCTCCGCCGCAGCCAGCAGTTCGCGGCAGATAAGCGTTCCGTGAAGCGCCTTGAATCTTTCCGCGAGTTCCCGCACGAGCGCGTAGTGGGCCTGTTTGCCGGCGTCGTCGTGGTAATCGCCGTAAAGCATGCCCGCTATTATCGCCATGCCGGAAAAAGCGCCGCACACCTCTTGAAGTTTCCCGAAGCCTCCTCCGAACGACGAGGAAAGCATAAGCGCCGTTCTTTCGTCAAAGTCCGCAAAGTCTCTAAGGCTCGCCGTCACCGCCTGCGCGCAGTTGTAGCCGCGCGAGTGGTAATCGTCCGCAAGCTTAACCCGTTGATCTACAGTCATGTTAAGTTACCTCACATTCTTTTTTAAACTATAACAATAAGCCCTTGCCGCCGCAACATAAAAAAAGCAGGCTGCGCTTTAAAGTTTAAAACATATAGCCTCCGCGTTGGCAATACGCGTGTTTCCGTTCTTGACTTCTGTGTTATAATATTATAGTCAAAAAACAACAAACGAAGGGAAAGCGTATGAAAAGCAGTATGTCAAAGTACGACGTCGCGATAGTGGGGGGCGGTATAAGCGGCCTTATGGCGGCTTTGCGTCTGAGCAAGGGAAACCCGAATCTGAAAATCATACTTGTGGAGAAAGGGCTGCCGCTCGAATCGCGCAACTGTCCGCTCGTAAAAGGGAAGTCGGGCGTGTGCTTAAAGTGCCTGCATTGCGCAATTATGGAGGGCATGGCGGGCGCCGGCGCGTTCAGCGACGGCAAATACGTTATTTCCACCGAGTACGGCGGATGGCTCACTGACATACTCGACCGGGACGTAGTATTGGATTACATAGAGCAGGCGGACGACATACTCGTGGGCTTCGGCGCGTCCGCCGAGCGGTATTACCCCGACAACGTGCTTAAAACGCTTTGCCTGCAGAACGATTTGCACATGCAGCAGGCCGAGCTTAAACATCTCGGTACCGATTCGAATTACAATACAATGAAGCGCATGATTGAGGAAGTCTCAAAGCACGTGGAGATAGTGACGCAGACGGAAGTCGTGGACATAGACAAGGACGCTCATATACTGGTAACGCCAGACGGAGAGATTGCCGCCGACGTAATATTGCTCGCGATAGGCCGGGTGGGCAGCCGTTGGTTCGGCGGCTGGTGCAGAAAGAACGGCATACGCATGTCCAACAACCAGGTGG
Source organism: Bacillota bacterium (assembly GCA_023415915.1). Taxonomy (GTDB): domain Bacteria; phylum Bacillota; class Clostridia; order Christensenellales; family SZUA-584; genus DTFZ01. The sequence goes on from JAEZIZ010000001.1 coordinate 17,604, forward strand.
ACATAGGCGTGCGCGTAGAGCTCCCGGCGCTTGTATGGGACCACTTTTCCAAGAAGATATACGAGCCAAAGATTTGGTACAGGAGCAAGCGCTACGGCGACGTTACGAGGATGTTCTGCTTCAACGAGCGGGGCAGCGTCGTAATGGAAAACACAGACGGAGTACTTACCGTAAACGGCCATGCTTACAAGGACGAAGCGAGGAAAACAGAAAACTCGAACTTTGCGCTGTTGAGCACTACGATGTTCACGCAGCCTTTTGACAACCCTATAGAGTACGCGCGCTACGTGGCGTCGCTTGCAAACCTTATAAGCGGCGGCAGCGTGCTCGTACAGCGGCTGGGCGATCTGGAAGCGGGCAGGCGTACAAACGAGCTGCGCCTTCGCGACGCTACTACGAAGCCTACGCTTAATGTAGTGCCGGGGGACCTTAGCCTCTGCATGCCCAAGCGCCAGCTCGATAACATAATCGAGACGCTGCACGCGCTGGACAGGGTGGCGCCGGGCACCGCGAACTTTGATACGCTGCTTTACGGCGTGGAATGCAAATATTACTCCGCAAGGCCGGCGGCAAATGATTTTGAGCTGGAAGGCTGCAAGCGCATATACGCCGCAGGGGACGGCGCGGGATTCACCAGGTCTCTTTCGCATGCTGCTGCGAACGGGCTGTATATAGCGGACAAGATACTGAACGAAAAATAGTACTATAATAGCTTATCTGCCGCAGCCCATACAAAGTTTGCGGCAAAGAATACGAGCAAAGCGCCCAATATCGCTATTATTATGCGGTAGGGCGTTTGTTTTATAAACCTGCGGGTTTTGCCGACAACAAGAGACACAAAGCCGTACCATATGAAATCGGCGCAGAAATGGCCAATGAAGTAGATTATTACGCCTATGTACCCCAGCGTGATAGACGCCTGCATCAAAAACCCAAGGCCGACAACCGCCCACCACAGCAGGAATCCGGGATTTGTAGCGCAGATGACTGCGCTTGAGAGCATCATGCCCCGGGACGCTTCAGGCTTTTCGTCCACGTTGACGGCCACGTTGTTTTTTACCGACTGAACTATCATATTTATGCCCATGTAAGCTAGCACAAGGCCGCCCGCTATGCCGGCTGTTATCTGCGCAGCGTCCGATTTGAGCACGAGGTCAAGGCCAAGAAATATTAATATAATTAGCGCTATTTCCAGCAGCGCGTGACCAAGCGTAATCATCACCCCTGCTTTGGGCCCGGAGGATAATGACTGTTTTATTGTGTACGTGAGCAGCGGGCCGGGCATCATTGCCCCTGAAAACCCCACAGCCAGCGCGGAGAAAAATATCTGTGCCATAAATACCTTTGCAAAAACGCAAATTTTGTATATAGTATCATCCTTGCCGTCCGATGTCAAAAATTATATGTTCCATAACTTTGGCACGCAAAAACACTGCGGCATACTATATAGCGAAAGGGGGTTAACATACTATGTACCAGGACCCTGGCTATTGCAATTATACGCTTAATAACCAACGCTCGGGTTCTTCCGAGGCGCTGTTATATACGCAAGACCCGTATGATATATACTCGAACCTGCCCGAGGCGTTAAGGCTCATTGAGAATGCGGCTGCACAAGAGGCGGAAGACAGGCTGTTTTACCATTACCTCGTAAAAGCGGCCTCGTGCGCGCAGGATAAGCAGATAATAGCGGGTATAAGGGACGACGAAATGAAGCATTACCGTATGTTCGGGCAGATTTATTATGAGATAACCGGAGCCGCTCTTAACGCGGACGCTTTAGCAAACCGCGAGGCTTTACGGGGCGGCGGATACGGCGAGTTTGAAAAGCCCTTGACTTATTGCGAGGCATTGCAAAAAGCGCTGATGGGCGAACAAGCCGCGGCGGCGAGATACCAAAAGATATTTTTCGCGATGAGGGACAGGAGGCATATAAATATGATGACTGAAATAATAACCGACGAGCTTCGCCATCTTGGGCTTTATAATTACCTGTATGCGAAAAACAGCTGCGCAGAATAATAAAGGGCTTTCCGCCGCATACAAAAAGCGGTGTTTTTAAGCTGAGTTCATTTATAACCGTCATATTTTACCTAAAATCATTTACATATATGCGTAAATACTGTAAAATATTTTTCAGACTATTAAAAGGACGATGACATGCGGTCATGATTAAAGGCCCGGTACCATTAAAAAATAAAAACGAAAAAGAAGCTTTTTACGATCATCTTCTGTCAACGTCGCTCAATCTAATTAAGGGCATAACATTACTGATAGGTTTATTTCATATTCTGCTGATAATACCCGACTTCATAAACCTTAAGGATACTGTTGCGCGCATACTTGTGCTCGTGCTGAGAAGCGCATTCGCGTTGGCGGCTGGCCTGCTGTTTATATACGCTAAAAGAATAGGGACTTTCAGAAAGCTGGCATTAGTGCTTACTATTTATGAGATTGCCGCTGTTTTTATATTCTTCTTTGTGCTGTCGCTGTATCCGGACCCGGATTTTACTATACAGCTGCTCGGCGTTTTCATAATAATTATCGTCGTTTTCCTTATCCCCAACATCTGGGGCTATATGCTCTCGCTCTCAATCGCGATAGCTGCAGGTTTCCTTGTATATTCATATATTCGGCTGGGCGTGGACTCAGCACGGCTCAGCGTCTCGCTTTTCTTTGCTGCGAGTACATATCTCGCGATAGAGATAGCGCTGTGCGCCATCTTTGCGTATTACTTTAACAAGTATAAACGCGGAGAGTACGCAGCGCGCGCCGAGCTGCAGAAGATATACGACACCGACCCGCTTACGAAAATCGGCAACAGGGTAAAGCTGGAGAACGAAGCGTCAAAATGGATAGCGTATTGCACAAGGCACGGCCTTGAGATTTCGCTGATGCTCGTCGACGTGGACAACTTAAAGCTGATTAACGACAAATACGGCCATTTGCTGGGCGATACCGTGCTTTGCGAGATAGCCGATTTAATGCGCGCCCAGTTAAGGCAGAGCGACGTTTGCATAAGGTGGGGAGGCGACGAATTCATATTGCTGCTGCCCAATACGGGCATAGAGGAGGCAAAGATGCTGGCCGAGAGAATAAGAGCCTCTATACAAAAGCGTAAATTCAGCAATGACGCAGCCGTGTCATGCAGCTTCGGCATAGCGAACATGAGAGGAAGTATAAGCCTTGCCGAGCTTATACACCGTGCCGACCGTTCTATGTACCAGGCAAAGAAGAAAGGCAAGAACAACATAATAGCCGTCGGAGAATAAAACATTAGATCCGCGGATGCAATGTCCTATCACAATTATCTCTTCATATACATATAAATATAGTGTAACAGCCAGTTAAACTTTATTTTAGGCATCCCAATTGTATCCTTTACGGATATTTACGGGCGAAATTCTCTCTCAAGGGAGGTTGAAAACATGTGCTGCGGATTTGACGGCTGGTTTGGAAGAGGCTGCTGCGGAAGATGGTTTGGAAGAGGCTGCTGCTTTCCTCCGTTCAGGGGAGGCTGCTGCAGGGGCTTCTGGTGGTAATTAAAGGCTTACGGATGGCTTTTTAATTTGTTGCCGGGTAAACACGTTCTTTACCCGTTTTATAAGGAATCCCCAGCAAGACGTTAGGCCTGCTGGGGTGAAAATACCGAAAAACCTAAGACAAACAGAAGCGATAGCGCCCCGCTTTATGCGGGGCGTTTTCTATACCGGTGTTAAAATGCAATATAATAATAACGGCAAAATGCCCGGATATTTATAGAACGGGCTTCTGATATAATGTATAATATCTCTAAACAATTATTCGGAGGAAACAATGAAAAAGATAATAGCCTGCGCCGTATTGGCGGCTCTTTTACTTGTAGGGTGCGCGCCCGCAAAAAACGTTAATCAGGGCAATGTAAGCTCTCAGCCGCCAGATACAAGCGTCGAAAGCAAGCTGACTGAGCAGCCGGCAGCCGCCTCAACCGTTGCGGCTGAGCAGCCGACAGACACGGCGAGCGCCGCGGCTGAGCAGCCCGAAATAGAGATGACTGTTACAAGCAGCGGCATTACGGACGGCGTAATAGACCAAAAGTACGGACATTCGGAGTTGTCGCTGCCGCTCAGCATAGAGGGCGCGCCCGAGGGTACGGCGTGTTTTGCCGTATATATGGACGACCCCGACGCGGTACCCGTATGCGGCTACAGGTTCGTGCATTGGATGGCGGTAAATATAAGCGCAAGCGATATACCGGAAGATTTCAGCAGACAGGCGGGCGAGAGCGCCGTGCAGGGTAAAAATGATTTCGGCAAATCGGGATACGGCGGCCCTGCTCCGCCCGATAAGGACCATACATACGAGATAACGGTGTATGCGCTTGACGCCGAACTTTCGCTTTCAAAGGGATTTACCGAGGAGGAATTTGCTGCTGCGGTTAACGGCCATACGCTGAGTACCGCAACTCTTAAAGGGCTATATAAAAAATAGCTATACATGCGCGCGAAGTTTTACAAGTCTTTTACATCCCGAATAGGAACTTTTCATATTCGTGCGCGTCTAACGTTATAGGGGTTGGAGGCGGTGGTATGAAAAAAATACTTATCAGCTTGCTTTGCCTGGCTGTACTGGCGGGTATGTATGCGTGCGTAAATTCGGGCGGCCTTTTTTCCGGCCAGCCCGGCGAGACTTCGGATCAGGGAACGGAACCTGGAGCTGTTACGTTTCAAAAGGCCGCATTGGAGGATTTGAGCGCCGATATAAGAAACAGCGTGCGGCTTGACAGAGCGGACCAAGGGTACGATATACTTCAGTCAGGCGCTGACTTTTACCTCGTGGTGTACGCGGGCGAGCGCCCTACAGGCGGGTATGCTGTTAATATAACAGCGATAACGTCCGATGGGGGAGAAACGCGGGTCACTGTACGGGAGACGGTTCCGGCGCAGGACGAGATGGTTACGCAAGCGCTTACATATCCTTTTGATATAGTAAAGCTGGAAAAAGATATAAACGGGGGCGTAAAGCTAGAGTTTATAAAGTAACGCATAACAAAAGGGCCAATACAGGCTCTTTTTTATTCTTGCTCCCAACAGTCGCGAGGCCTGATGGGTAATGCCTGAAAAGCAGGAGCGTATATGTGCGTTTATACTATATATAGGGCAAGTGAAAAATACTGAGATTTTTGAGGCGATAATTGAATAATCCGCGCGTTTATGATATTCTTTACGCTGGCTGGCTTTTTAAGGCATCTTCAGTAAAGTTTTGACTCCAGTCGGTTTTTATTTGAATAACGGGGTCCCCAGCAAGACGTGAGGCTTGCCGGGGTGTGAATAACGGGGTCCCCAGCAAGGCGTTAGACTTACTGGGGTGTGCAAATGCCTTTTAGGCAGTATTTATCGTACAAAACTGTATTTTAAACTGTTTTGGGTTGTTTCGGGCGTTAATTTTGTGGGTATAAAAAATAGAACGGCATTGTATATAATAATGCGCAAGTCTAATGGAGTTATATATAGATGGACTTAAAGCTTGTCATAAACATCATATATAATACCGCGCTGCTGCTGGCGCTCAGCTTATCATACGCCATTTTCGAGCCCAGATCAATAAAGATGACGAAAAAATCCAGCCTTTTAATGGGCTTTATACTCGGACTTTTAGGTATAGCGATAATGATTAACCCGCATGTGCTTGCCACGGGCATCGTTTTTGATGTAAGGTCAGTGCTTATAGGCGTTACGGCCATGTTTATGGGGCCTGTGCCAGTATCCGTCGCCGCCGCTGTGACGATAGCATTCAGAGTGTTTTCCGGAGGAAGCGGAGCCGTGCCGGGCATAATAGTTATAATCATATCTGCTGTTATAGGGCTGCTGTGGCATCGTTTCCGGTTTGAAAAAGCCGTCGCCGAAAAGTCTAAAAGATTTATCGAATTATATATCGTAGGCGTCATAATTCATCTATTCATGCTTGCTGCGATGATGGTGCTTCCATGGCAGGACGCGGTAATGGTGCTTCGCAGCATATCGCTGCCCGTGATGCTTGTCTACCCCGTCGCTACGGCTGTGCTTGGCATGCTGTTATTCAAGCAGATTGACCGCGTCAATATACGGCTGCAGCTTGAGGAGAGAGAAGAAAGGCTCAAAGTAACGCTGCTTTCGGTAGGCGACGGCGTTATTTCGACGGATAAAGACGGCGTTATAACGCTGATAAACAAGACGGCGCAGGATATAGCGGGCTGCTCTAATAACGTGGTGGGCGAACCTATAAGCGCCGTACTGAAGCTTGAACACGAAGAGACGGGCGAGCCTGTGAGCGATCCGGTGGCAAAAGTTATTGAGACCGGGCGTACGGTAGGCATAGCAAACCATACGGTGCTGGTTTGCCGCGACGGCACAAAGAAGGTCATAGAAGACAGCGCCGCGCCCATAAAGGACGACCAGGGGAATCTAATAGGAGTGGTTTTCGTCTTCCGGGATGTGACCGAGGAGCGCAAAAAGCAGGAACAGATAAAGTATTTAAGCTATCACGACAGCCTAACGGGGCTTTATAACCGCGGCTTTTTCGATGAGGAGCTAAAGAGGCTCGATACCCACAGAAATCTGCCTATCTCAATAATAATAGGCGACGTGAACGGCTTAAAGCTTACAAACGACGCGTTCGGCCACGACGTAGGCGACGAGCTGCTGCGCGAAATGGCGCGGGCAATAAAAAAGGCGTGCCGCAAGGAAGACATAATTGCGCGGTGGGGCGGCGACGAATTCATAATACTGCTGCCCAGGACTAACGAGAAATCGGCAGAGAGGGTCTGCGAGAGGATAAAGTCTAACTGCGCAAAGGTAAAGATGTCGGACGTGAACTTTTCTATATCGCTGGGGCATGAAACAAAGGCAAGCCCCGAGCAGCAAATAGAAGAAGTGTTAAAGAGCGCGGAACAGTATATGTACCGCAAAAAATATTTGGAAAGCTCAAGCCTGCGCGGAAAGACGATAAATACCATACTTACTGCGCTGCACGAGAAGAACCCGAGGGAACAGCAGCACTCCGTTAAAGTGAGCGAATACTGCGTAAAAATAGCAAAGGCCATGGGCATGACTACGCGGGAGATAAACCAGATGGAGCTCATAGGCATGATGCACGACATAGGCAAGATAGCGATAAGCGACAGGGTGCTCAACAAGAAGGGCACGCTGACAGCGAAAGAATGGAGCGAATTAAAACGGCATCCCGAAATAGGATACAGGATATTAAGCTCGTCCACCGATATGGCGTATATAGCCGAATACGTGCTTAAGCACCATGAGCGTATGGACGGCAAAGGCTATCCCAACGGAATAAGCGGGGATAAAATTCCGCTCGAATCAAGGATTGTCGCCGTGGCCGACGCGTACGCCGCTATGACTAATGAACGCGCGTATAAGGAGGGCATGCCCGAAACGGGAGCCATTGAAGAACTCCGCGCCAAATCAGGCACGCAGTTTGACGCTGAAGTTGTAGAAATATTCATTAAAAAAGTGCTTAAACCGGATTACGCGGCCGAACCGGCCAACGCTAAGTAACATTAAAAGAACATTCCGAAACGTATCCTTACGTAGTGATAAATTTCTTGGGGAATATTGACGTTGCAGCAGGATTGCAGTCCCTCAAAGCCCGGAGAGGAATTCACCTCGCATATCTTGAAATGATTTTCATCGAACAGAAGGTCTACGCCCGCTATATCGAGGCCCAGTATCCTCGTGGCCTCGGTGGCCAGCCATTCGATTTCCGGCGTTACCTCATACCGCGTTACCTTGCCTCCGGCGGAGAAATTTGCTTTGAAGCCGGTATCCGCCGCTGTTCTTTCCATGCAGCCTATTACTCTCCCGCCTATTACGAACACCCTTAAATCCCGCCCGAAACTTGATCTTACGAATTCCTGAAGTATCAGGTTGAATTTGGGGTTGGTAAGCTCAATAAGCTGAATAAGGTCGGTAAGCTGCGATTTCTTTTCGGCAAGGAACACGCCCTTGCCTTGAGAGCCGGAGATGGCCTTTATTACGACAGGGAAGCCTATCTGTTTCTCCACGAGCTCCGAATCCACGGGCAGTTTCATAAGCATCGTCTTGGGCACGGGCAGATTTTTCTCCGCGAGTATCTGGTGCGTGAACAGCTTGTCTTTTACCGTCTCTATGCCGAGTGAAGAATTAATACAGGGAACGCCCAGCTTTTCAAGGTGGCGCAGTATGGAAAGCGCGAAATACGACGTGCCGGCGCCCATGCGGGGCAGCACGAAGTCGGGGAGAGGAACGGGGCTGCCGTCCACGAATATGCTTTTACGGTCCTCCCGGGTCACTATTATGTCGAACTGCTCGGGTTTTATTACGCGCAGCGCTATGTTCTGCTCCTTTGCAACTTCTAAAAAGCACTGTATCTCGTAACTTTCGGGCTTTAAGTCAGTTTCCGTCTCGCGATAGATTATCCATCCCTGCATAATCATATCCTCCCAAAAACACCGGTATTTAGAAGAATATAATAACCCGGTTTTTTTCAAAAAGCAACGTGTACGATAATTAAATATAATCATTTATTGCGCGCATAAAAAATGATAATAGTTTAAACTGAACTTTACTCATTTCCTTAATAATGATATATTGGACATAATAACTAGCTATTCGGAGGCAAATTAATGATCGAACTAAACGGAGTATCAAAAACATATGGCGGTAAGGTAAAAGCGGTGGACAACATCTCGCTGACGATAAATTCGGGATGCATATACGGGTTTTTGGGTCCCAACGGAGCGGGCAAGACCACTACGATAAAGCTCATTACCGGCATAATAAAACCTGACAGCGGCAGGATACTCGTGGACGGCGCCGATGTGGAAAAAGAGCCGCTCAAAACAAAGAAGAGCATAGGCTTCGTGCCCGACGACCCCAACGTTTTCCTGCGCCTCAAGGGCGTGGAATATCTGTCGTTTATGGCGGACATATATGAAGTCGGCTCCAAGGAACGCCAGGGCATAATCTCTGACCTCGCCAGGCGCTTTGAGATGACGAACGCTCTTGGCGACAGGATACAGAGCTATTCGCACGGCATGAGGCAGAAGATTGTGCTTATGGGCGCGCTGCTGCACAAGCCGAGCGTATGGATACTTGACGAGCCGATGACCGGCTTGGATCCCAAGTCGGCGTTTGAGCTAAAGCAGATGATGCGCGAGCATGCAAATGAAGGCAAGACCGTGTTCTTTTCGACGCACGTGCTCGATGTGGCCGAGAAGGTATGCGATAAGGTTGCCGTTATAAGCGCGGGTAGAATAGTATTTGCAGGCGACATAGGAGATATAAAAAAGACCGGCAACGAGTCGCTGGAGAAAATGTTCCTGGAGATGACGGAAAATGCGTAAGATATTGCTGCTGTTAAAGATATACTTGAAGAGCGGCGAAGGACTGACTTCGAGCAAGAACAAAAAAACCAAATACCTTCTGCTATTGGTATTGCTGTTCGCTTTCGGTTCGTTCGCGTTTTCTATGGTGTTCTTCGCCGTCGAGATATACAACGGGCTGGCGCCGTTTAATGCGCAGAACATAATATTGCCGCTTGTTTTCGGCGCTACGAGCATTGTGATATTTCTGTTCGGCATATTTTATGTTATATCGATAATGTATCACGCAGACGACGTGGAGCAGATGAAGTATATGCCGCTAAAAGTCTATCACATACTCGGCGCAAAATTCATGCTGCTCGTAATATACGAATATATTTTCGAGGCGTTCATACTTGCGCCCGTGCTGGTGGCTTACGGCATAATGAGCGGCGCGGGAGCGGCGTATATAATATATTCGGCGATACTTTTCCTGATAACGCCAGTTATTGCGCTGTCCATGGCGGCACTGCTCGTTATGATAGTAATGCGGTTTACGAGCATTGGCAAGAACAAGCAGGCGTTTACGTTCATAGGCGGCATACTTGCCATGGCGCTGGCTATAGGATTCAACGTGGCGGTGCAGAGCTTTGCGGGGCAGATAAGCGACGCCGCTTTGATGGAAGCTTTTAAAAACTCGACGCTTCCCGATATTATGAGCAGCATATTCCCGGGGATAGGGTTTGCCTCAAAAGCGCTGCTTGAAAGCGCCACTCTTGCGGGCCTTTGGAACCTTCTGCTGTTCGCGCTGTGCACGGCAGGCGCTGTGGCGGTATTCATGATAGCGGGGCGGCTGCTGTATTTAAAGGGGGTTTCCGGCATCACCGAAACGTCCGCAAAACGCAGGGCGATAAAGGACCTCGGGCGCGAGACGGAAAGCACGTCGGCCTTAAGGGCGTATTTTAAAAAGGAATTGCGGCTGCTTTTCAGGTCTCCGATAGCGTTTATGAATTGCGTGCTGATGACGTTTATCTGGCCTGTGATCATATTGATAATGTTGTTCAGCGGCGGCGGCAAGACGGAAGCCTTTGCGTATTTGATATCCCAGATGAACGACGGGCTCCTTCTCGCTGTACTGGTGGGCGCGAGCGCGTTCATAGCCTCGTCGATACCGATAACGAGCACGGCGATATCGCGGGAAGGTAAGTCGCTTTATTTCGCCAAATACATACCTATGAGCATGCACAAACAGCTCAAGGCCAAGGCTTACTCCGGCATGCTGTTCTCGGGGATAAGTATATTGCTGCTGGTGCTGGTGGGAATTTTGATTGGAGCGAGCATAACCGTATCGATAGCGGCTCTTGTAATAGGAATGATAGCGATGGCTGCTATATCGTACGCGGGGCTGCTGATAGATGTGGGGAATCCGAAGCTCGAATGGATAAACGAGCAACAAGCCATAAAGCAGAACATGAACTCCCTTCTCAGCATGCTGGTGGGCGTACTGTTCGGAGCGATAGCTATAGTGCCCGCGGCGGTGTTTAATACGTCGCTGGCGGTCACTGCGGCATACTGCCTGGTATTCTTCCTTGCGATGCTGCTTATATTAAGGAGCCGCGCCAACACGAGAGCCGTCGATAAGCTTATCGTTATGGACGTTTGAGGATATATAGCCCGCATAGCGCTCAAGTTTATCGGGAGTAAGCGGTTTGGAGAAGTAAAATCCCTGAAAGTTTCTGCAGCCCAGGCTGCAGAGCTTTTTTATTTGCTCGGCCGTTTCGGCGTATTCCACCACTATTTCCACGCCGAGCGCGTCGCACATCAGCTTTAACGATTCGAATATCGCGGAGCTGTATACGTTTTTATGTATATCGAGGCTTATCTCCTTGTCTATTTTAAGCGTATTTATGTTAAGGTACTTAAAGTACGTAAGGGAAGAAAACCCTGATCCGAAATCGTCTATCGCTATGCGCACGCCCGCGGCCGAAAGCTCCAGTATCTTTGAAACGACGGTATGGTCGGCAAGCGCGGCAAGCGTTTCGGTGACTTCGACTTCGAAGCAATGCCTTGGTATCTTCTTGCTGTCCAGCGTCTGAAGTATATAAGGAACAAGAAAGTTATTGTCGAACTGACGCACTGAAAGGTTTATGCTGAGCTTGGGAAGCTCCAGGCCTTTATCCGTCCACTCTTTGAACTGGCGCGCCGACTCCTCTATTACCCAGTTTCCAACGGATATTATCATGCCGCTGTCTTCAAGAAGGCTGATGAACTGATCGGGCGGAACCTTTCCGAATTCGGGATGAGTCCACCTTAAAAGCGCCTCCACTCCGCAAAGCTTGTGCGTCACGATGTTGTACTGCGGCTGGTATTCAAGCGAGAACTCCTTGTTGTTAAGGGCGGTACGCAATGCGTTGAGCATCTTGTTCCGTTTCATTATCTCGTGTTCGTTCTGCTCCGAGTAGAATGCGAAATGCTCCCTTGTCTTCTTAGCCTGGCCAAGCGCCAAACTTGCTTTATGTATAAGGCTTTTGGCGTTTTCGTCGGCTGCGGACGTGCATATCCCGATATTTACCGACGCGGATATGAACTTATCCTGTATCACAAGGGGCTGCTGGAACGCCTGTACGATATGTTCGGCGATAAACGCCGCCGAGCCCGGCACGCCTGACGGCTTTATAACGACGAACTCGTCGCCCTTCATGCGAGCGAATATATCCCTCTCCGTTACGTACCGCTTAATAATTTCGGCAGTCTTTTTAATAAGCTGATCGCCAGTTTCGTATCCATATGAGCTGTTGATATGGTCTATCTTGCCCGGATCCACAAGCAGCACGGTAACGGGTTCGTTTCTTTCCTGCAGCAGATCCTCAAGCTCTTGCATCATCGACGTATAGTTGGGGAGCTTGGTAAGCGGGTCAATAAACGCCAGCTCGCGTATTTTCTTTTCGGAGCGTTTTGCTTCCGTTATGTCTTTAATAGACACCATACGGCCTAAATGCGCGCCTCTGTCGCTATTCAGCACTATCGAGGACAGGCTGTAAAACCGCCTGCCTAACTGAAGCTCCGAATGTCGCGCCTTTTTTTCTATCTGGGAGGCTAAAACTTCCGAAAGCTCATAGCAGTATTTGCCGAGAGCTTCGTCTTTTGTTACAGAGAATATATTTTCCGCTATCGGGTTTATATCGAGTATGCGGTTTTCGCTGTCCAGCAGTATTATGCCGTCCAGCGTCTTTCTGATTATCATATCACGGGCAAGCGGCCGCAGATAAAACTGGCTCGTGGATGTTGCAAGATGCGTCAGCAGCGCGCCGGAAAACAGCAGCGTAACCGGAGTATAATCCATATGGATATCCGTAAAGCCCTTCAAGTAATACATAGCGTTTACGAATATCGGAACAATGGCGGAAAACACAAGCATTATTGCCTGCCCTGAGATAAGCCTCGTCGTTCTTAGCGAAACATATATTATATAAACGAAAGCGGCTAATACGACAACATACGAGTATGTTGACGAGAGCTTCATGGCTATGCCGTACTGCGGGTAAAGGAACGTGTAGGCAGCGTTATCCGGATGATATACAGAGGTGCCCAAGTACATAGCCCTGTGCAGCTCGTTTGTGAACATCAGCGCTATGAATACGGCGGACGGCACGAACAGCAGGCATATGGCAGCGGGCAGCCTGCGGGGAGAAGGATACGCGTATCTCAGCACAAACAGCAGGAAGAAAACCGGTATCAGCGCCATTGCGATGTATTTGACTTTGACGGCCGCGATCTTTGCTGCTTTCTCCGCAAAGTTAAGCTCAAAGATATAAGCAACGCACCAAAGCACAATAAGCAGCAGAATTATAAACAGATGATTCGCTGCAAACGTCTTTTTTTGCTTTATGACATATGCCGCCAACACGACGCATAGTATAGCGGCAGCTATTACCGGTATGCTAAAAGGATTAAAACTAAAACTCAAAGTAAACCTCTCACAGCTGCAATACAGATATTATATAAACATTTACAGATATGGTAAAACAATTTTTTCCGTTTAATGTTTGTAATGTATGCTCTTGTTGTAATATAATTATGCTTAACGGATACTGAAAACGAGCTTGCGCAAATCTTAATATGCCATTCGTTGCGAGGCTTTTATTGAAAATAAGGAGGAGGGAATATAATGCTGATAGGTATAATCGTAGCGGCGGTCGTTGCCATAATAATAATCTGGGCTGTTGCTTCTTACAACGGTTTTATACGCTTAAGGAACACGATAGAAGAAGCGTTCTCAACCATGGATGTTTATCTTAAGAAAAGGTACGATCTGATACCGAATCTTGTTGAGACTGTCAAGGGTTACGCAAGCCATGAGAAAGAGACGCTTGAACGCGTTGTAGCTGCGAGAAACATGGCTGCGTCCGCGACGACGCTGGAGGACAAGGTAGAGAAGGAAAACATACTTCAAGGCACGCTTAAGAGCCTGTTCGCGATAGCGGAAGCCTACCCCGACCTTAAGGCGAACACGAATTTTTTAGCATTGCAGAGCGAACTTACGCGCATAGAGGACGAGATAGCGAATTCCAGGAAGTACTACAACGCGGTAGTAAAGCAGAACAATATAAAACGCGAAACGTTCCCAAGCGCAATAATCGCCAGCATGTTCGGATTCGACAAAAAGCCCATGTTTGAGGTGGGCGGCGAGCAGGAGAGGGAAGCCGTTAAGGTGCAGTTCTGACAGCGCCTGCACTACTGGTAACGCTTTGGTTTATTGATAAACGTTTGTATGATTTTAATCAGCAAAAGCCGCAACGCGGCTTTTTTGCTTATCCGGTTGCCGGCGAACAGGTAAACATTTGTAATAGCGCGGTAATAATTTTGCGTTCCATATAATAAGAGAATAATGGTATTATCAGTTGGCGATTGATATAGGAGGATTCAGCGATGAAAAAAGCCTCTAAGTTTATATTGATAATGCTTATGATAATTCTCTGCCCTGCGTGCGGCGATGACGCTCGGTACGATATGCCGGGAAAGGATATGGGTGCAGCGCAGTCCGCGCGTAACAAAGACTTGGAAGTGGCATGGAGATGCACTACCAAAGAAAGTGAGTGGCAGGACAACGGCGCCGTAAATTTAAGCTTTGCTTCCTCGGGGAACGCGGATATAAATATAGATACGTCGCGGCTCCGGCAGGAGGTTAAAGGCTTTGGCGGAGCGTTCAATGAAAAGGGCTGGGCGGCGCTGTCAGCGCTTGAGCCGGAGCGAAGGGACGCGTGTCTTAAAGCGCTGTTTGACCCGGCGGAAGGGGCGAAATTCAATATCTGCAGAGTGCCGATAGGGGCGAGCGATTATGCCATATCGCGCTATACGCTGAACGATACAAAAGACGATTACGGTATGAACGATTTTTCCATAGACCGGGACAGGGAAAACCTGATACCGTATATAAAAGCCGCAATGAAGTTTAACCCGGACCTTGCGGTCTGGGGCTCGGCATGGACGCCGCCTCCATGGATGAAGACGAACGGCAGTTACGACGGCGGGTACATGAAGGACGAAGCAAACGTGTATAAGGCCTATGCGCTTTACCTTGCGCTTTTTGTGGAAAGCTATCAAGCGGAAGGGATTAACCTTTACGCCGTTGCCGTACAGAATGAGCCCGGGATAGACAGGAACTACCCGAGCTGCATGTGGGAGCCTGAGCAGTACAGAACGTTCATAAAGGACTATATGGGGCCGCTGTTCGAAGAGCGGGGCGTAAACGCCTCGATTATGCTGGGCACAATGGAGGACGGCGATTTTCGGCGGTTTCCTGCGCTGCTGGCAGACCCCGACGTCAACAAATACGTATCCATAGTCGGATTTCAATGGGGCGGGATAGGTTCCGTCGCCATGACGCGGGAGTATTATCCCGACAAACTGATATATCAGACGGAAACAGAGTGCGGCAACTTTTACTGGAAGCCGGGGTACGACCCCGACCGTCCGCCAAACGACTGGGCGTACGGCGTTTATACATGGAACAAGATTAAAGATTACTTTGACGAAGGCGTCAACGCTTATTTGCTGTGGAACATGGTGCTGGACGAAGAGGGAAAGAGCATAGACTCACAAAACCCGTGGCCGCAGAACGCCGCTGTAACGGTGGACTTAAGCGTGAAAGAAGCGGCGTATACGCCTATGTTCTACGCGGTAAAACACTTTTCGTATTATGTGCAGCCTGGCGCGCGCTGCATAGATACCCGTGACACGCAGGGAGCTTTAGCGTTTTTGAACCCCGATGGCAGCCTTGTGATAGAGCTGCAGAACGAGAGCAGCGAACAGCAAACGCTCACTTTAGACATTGACGGCGGCATGCTGACGGTTTCGCTTCCGGGTACGTCCTGGAATACTTTCATAGTGCCAAAGCATTGAAACAGGGTGCATAATATATCACCGATTATGGTCAGGCATATCTTGACACCATATGCTTTTTTCTGTATGTTATGATTACAGTCATTATGTAACAATTTGATTGCACACAACGGCAGGTTCGGTCCTGCAATCCATTAAGTCAGGAGAAGTAATATGAATAAAGACCATGGTATCAGCTTTGAAGTAACCGTTGAGTTTATCGTCGCCGCGGGGCTGACTGTTCTTTTCTTTCTGCCGGGTTTTGGCTTTTTAAGCAAGGCGGTTTCCTGTGCCGGTATATTCCCCATGATGAGAGAAATGATGGAGTCTTCCCAGTATGGCTGGGCGGCGTATACGTTTCTTCTGCTTTACATTATTCCTTTACTTGCGATTATCTGCGTTATTTGCTTTTTTGCCGGGAAAAAGCACGCCGTACGGAGCAATTTCGTCTCGCTGTGCTATACAACCATTGCGCTATTGGTAATACTGATACTGGCGGGAGCATATTCGGTATCCGGGTTTGAAAATTACGGTCAATCGCTGGTCGATACGGTATCCGGAATGGGAACGCCTTTTTGGATAATGATCGCCGTGTCGGTAGCGGGGCTGATTTTTGCAGGCATTGCGAGGTCTATGAGGAAGCCGGTCGTGTATACGGTAGGTTCCGGCGCGCCGCCTGATACACAGGGTGAAAAAAAATAATTTAGGCAGGGCAAAGCGCCTTGCAGCTTTATAAGCACTGTTTTTTATGGTTTATTAAGAGCGCCAAGAGAGCCGTCCCTTATGGGCGGACTCTTTTCTTTTACGCTTTTTAATAAAGCCAAAAATGCGGTATGTAACATACTTATAGCAGAGGGAATACAGTAAATAAAGTTTTTTATTCTCATAAGGCTCCATTCTTCAGCTGCGTATCTGCCAAATCGTTTAGCAGCATCCCAGTAAATGTGTCGGGTCCGATCACTAAGCTCGTGGCTCCGACGAAACGCAGCGTCTATCTGCGTAATAATGTTCAGTGCCCAATCTGCGCTCTTCTGCCGATTTGGAAGTGGGTTCATCCCGGTGATTGATTTCTTCATCTGTAGTCCTCCAAAATTGAGATAAATTAAAGTACCTCATTTTTGAGCAACAAGCAAATACGAATTTAAGGGCTTACTCAATACGTTTATTCCAAGTGAACCAAATGGTTCTTAAAATACGCCTTTTTTGAATTTAATCTTGAAATATATATTTAAACTTCTATAATCACACTATGAAGCATTCATGAAGGGAACCGAAAGTTGCAATTTCAATATACTCCATACATATGGCCACTTATGACTTCTGCTGCTGTGACGCTCTTGCTCGGCATCTATGCGTTTGCAAGGCAGCATTACTCTAAGTGCGCCGCCAGTTTCATCACAAGCATGTTGCTGGTTGCAGTTTGGTCAGGCGGAAACGCGCTGGAAATGTCCGGGACGGATCTTGCCACCAAGCTTTTTTGGGCCAACGTTCAGTATTTCGCGTATTGTTTTTCGCCTCTGGCATTGCTGGCGTTGTGCATGCGCTTTACCGGTTACGATAAATGGCTGCATAAAAAAACATTTTGGTGGCTGTTGGTGCTGCCCGTGGTTATAATCGCGCTCGTTTGGACAGACGTCTATCACGGCCTGATGCGCTACGATTTTCGTTTGGATACCAGCGGAGCCTTTCCTGTGATTGCCAAACGATATGGCCCGGCTTTTTATATTCACGCCGCTTATCAGCATATCATCAATATTGCCGCTCTCACGATGTTGGTCAGAGCAGTGATATACCGAAAAACAGTTTACCGCAACCAGGCCGTGCTCCTTCTCATCGGTGCCGGTCTCATTGTCGTACCAAACATACTTTATATTTCGGGCTTGAGCCCTGCCAAAGGTATCGACCTGACACCCGTATTCTTTGGCCCTGCGGGTGTGCTGATGGCTGTTGCGATATTTCGATATAAAATGTTTGATCTGGTTCCTCTGGCACGTGCCGCGGTGATTGAGAACATGGATGCAGGTGTGCTGGTGATGGACCTGCAAGGCCGCATATTGGACGTAAATCCCGCGTTGGAAAAAATGACGGGTGTTTCTGTCAAACTGGCCAACGGACGCTACGCGGCGGATGCTTTTTGCAGCACCCCCGAATTCTCAAACGCCTGTATTAACAGAAGCATAACTTATACCGAATTCCAAAGGTCTGAACCGGACGGCATGCGGATGTACGAAGCTATTTTTTCTCCGCTTACCGACAGCAAGGGTGCGCTGATGGGTCGGCTTGCCATGGTGTACGAGGTGACCGAAAAGAAGAAGGTGCAGCAACGGCATCTGGCGCAGCAGCTCAGGCTGGCCGCTTCACGGGAAAAAGAGCAGATGGCGCGTGATCTGCACGACAATCTCGGACAAATACTGGGGTTCATCAACCTTCAGGCGCAGGGCATACAAAGAGAACTGGTCGTCAGCGGTGTGGATATGGTCAATGAACGGCTATGCCGCCTGGTGGACGTGACTCAAACAGCGCATGAACAGCTGCGGTCATATATCAAAAACGCCCGCAGCGTGTCCGCCTCGGACAACAGTCTTATTGCGTCATTGCGGGCCGACATACTGGAGTTTGAGAAGCGCTCGGGCATATCCACAGATTTGAAAATTGATTTTGATTGGGCTAAAATCAGCACGTACACGCAGATCCAGCTGCTCAGCATAGCCAAGGAAGCCCTAAACAACGTACAGAAGCATTCGGGGGCCTCGCAAGTTTGGTTAACCGTGTCCTGCGAAGAAGGCCAGCTGTGCCTGTCCGTGGAAGACAACGGCAAAGGCTTTGATTACGGGCGCCCTCACGCTTACGACGCTTTCGGGCTCAATATTATGCAGGAACGCGCAGCAGAGATCGGCGCAGCGCTGCGTATTGATTCCAGGCCCAAACAAGGCTGTCGAGTCTTGCTGACAATGCCCATGCCCGGAGGTGGAAAGATATGAAGCTGATGCTTGTGGATGACCATGCGTTGTTTATTGAGGGGCTGAGCTATCTCCTCAAAACATATGGATTCGAGGTCACCTGTGTTGCAAATTCAGGCGAGGAAGCGCTGGAACAAGCCGCCGTCCATCAGCCTGAGGCCGTATTAATGGACATCTGCATGCCGGGGCTCAGCGGCTTTGATACGCTCAGATTGTTGAAAGCGCAGTACCCGGCTATGAAGGTGGTCATGCTGACCGCTTCAGAGGGGGATGAGGATCTTTTTCAGGCAATAAAATACGGCGCGGACGGATATTTGCTTAAAAGTACCGGTGCGGCAGAGCTTGTTGAAGCGCTGCAAGGCATCCGGCAAGGTGAAACTGCTCTTTCTTCTTCGCTGGCCGCGCGATTGCTGGATGAGCTGGAAAATTGCCAAACAGAAGAAAAAACAGACTCGACTTTGCAGCTTACGCCGCGGCAGCTTGAGATATTGCAGTTGGTGGCTCAGGGCGTTTCCTATAAAGACGTGGCAGAAGCTTTGGGGCTGACGGAACGTACAATAAAATATCATATGGGGAATATTGTTCAGATACTGCATCTGGAGAACCGTTCTCAAGTTATTGCGCATGCCGCGAAGCTGGGCATCATTAAAGACGTCTGATAGGATACCGGTAACAGCATATATAGACGGCGAACGTCGATATTTGTCGTTTTTTGCTTTGAGACTGTACTTTCGTACATTGTGATAACCCCACTTAATAAATACAATATAATATGTGAAGTTATATGCGTTGATGACGATTATTGCGCTTTTTAGTGCGCAAAAACTGATTCGATTAAAGGCCGTCCCGCTTTGGAGGTTACAATGAGAAAAAAGTTCGCACTCTTTATTTTCACCATTATCTTTTTCTTTTTGTGTTTGCCTTCTTCTCTGACCGCTATGGCGGCAGATGAGTATACCTATATCGATGAGAACGGCGTCACCCAAACAACCGCAGCATCGGCAATTACCCCCAGTACTACCACGTTATCCACCGGCTGGTACGTGGTTAATGCTGACGTAGAAATAACAGGAACCATCACGGTAAGCGGCGACGCAAAACTGATTCTGGTTGATGGCAAGAGACTCACTGTAACCGCAAGCAGTAATAATGCAGGAATAAGTGTTGTCGGAGGCAACAGTCTCACTATTTACGGGCAAGCGGAGGGAACGGGTGTCCTCAAGGCCACGGGGGATGGGTGTGGCGCCGGCATCGGCGGCAGATTGTATGAAACACATCCCACAACCGGCACCATCACCATCAACGGCGGCACGGTGGAGGCCTATGGCGGCACTAATGGAGCGGGCATCGGCAGCGGACTCGGCAGTAGTGGATGGGGGACAACAGGTGGTATCATC
>JAEZIZ010000019.1 GCA_023415915.1 Bacillota bacterium
GAAGCAGGGCTCGTTTGTGTTCGGCTTTGAGGAGAGCTACGGCTTCCTCGCAGGGGATTTCGCCGCCGACAAGGACGGCGTAATGGCGCTGCTGCTGCTATTAGAGGTGATGTGCGAGTGCAAAGCCCACGGCGAAACGCTTTACGGCAGGCTTAAAAGGCTGTATGAGAAATACGGCTGGTACAGGGAAAGCGTGACTAGCGCCGTGATGGAAGGCGACGGGGGCATGAAGCGCATAGAGAGTATAATGCAGCGGCTGAGGGAGACGCCCCCTATGTCTATAGGCGGACAGAAGACCGTTGCGGTAACGGATTATCAAAGCGGCGTACACAAAGACGGCGAAGGAGTAAAACGCATAGACTTCCCAAGCGAGAATGCGCTTAAAATTGCGCTGGAAAACGGCTGGGTGTGCGTAAGGCCGTCGGGCACGGAGCCCAAGATAAAGCTGTATACAGCGGTGCGCGGCGCCACCGACGACGAGGCCAGAAAAATGCTTGATGCGCTGGAGCGCGACGCCAAGAAACTGCTTGAGGAATAAAGCGATAAGGCAATAAGACGGGCGCACAATGTGCGCCCCTATTTGTTTTTCAAGAATTCGATTATCTTCTGAATCAGCACGTCCATCTGCTCGTCGGTGCCTATCGAGATGCGCAGGTAATCCGATATCCTCGGAGCGTTCCAGTGGCGCACATATATGCCCAAGCTTTCAAGATACGCTTTTAACTCTGCGCCGCTTACGCCGGGCTTTGACGCGAAAATAAAATTCGCGCTGGAAGGCGGCACTATAAAGCCCAATCCCTTAAGCGTATTAATTGTTCTTTCGCGAGTGGCGATTATTCTTTGCGCCGTGCTTTTATAATATTCAGCGTCGAGCAATGCAGCCGCGCCTACGCGCTGCGCCACCGAATCCAGCGGGTACGAGTTGAAGCTGTCCTTTATGCGCTCGAGGCCTTCAATAAGATGGGGCTGCCCGAGCGCGTACCCCAGCCGCAGCCCGGCGAGCGAGTGCGACTTGGAGAGCGTTGTGACAATGAGCAGGTTGTCGTATTCGGGCACCAGCGCCGCCGCGCTCTGCGCGCCGAAAAAAACGTACGCTTCGTCGACAAGCACTAAGCCGTCCCTGTTCTGCTCGAGTATTTTCCTTATGTCTTCAAGAGGCAGCGCAACGCCGGTAGGCGCGTTGGGGTTAGCGAGCACTATGCTTTTTGCGCGCAGCCTGCCGACGGGTATTGTAAAATCGTCGCTGAGAGGCAGCAGCTCGTACGATATGCCGAAAAGCTTCGCCCATACGGGATAGAAGCTGTACGTTATGTCGGGAAACATCAGCCCGTCGTCGAAAAACGCCGCGAACGCGAGCGCCAGCACGTCGTCGCTGCCATTGCCGCAGAATACGTGCGATTCGGGTAGGCCGTTTATGCGGGCGGCTGCGGCCCTGAACTCTCCGCCTCGCGTATCGGGATAGAGCCGCAGGTCGGCGGGCGTATACCCGCTATATGCCTCCAGCGTTTTTTGCGACGGAGGGTACGGGTTTTCGTTGGTATTGAGCTTTATTATATTTGCGCCTTTTGGCTGTTCGCCCGCGGTGTAAGGCGATATGCTCTTTGCCCGCTTGCTTAGGTAATCTTTCATCTGCGGCCTCCATGGAAGTAACAAACGTTATAATTTCAGGATATAAAAACCAGTGACATTATATCATAAAATCACAAAAAGTTTACGATTACTTTATCATGATGTGTTAGAATAGGAGCTATGGAACGATGCGGCTGGGTAAATGAGAGCGATGCGCTGATGGTTGAATACCATGACAGCGAGTACGGCAGAAAGCGGAACAGCGACAGAGAGCTTTTTGAGAAGCTCTGCCTTGAGAGCTTTCAGGCCGGGCTTTCGTGGCGCACCGTGCTTTATAAGCGCGAGGCGCTGAGGCGTTGTTTTTACAACTTTGACGCCCGGAAAATCGCGCATATGACGGCTGAAGATATAGAGCGCCTTATGGGCGACAGCACAATCGTGCGCAACAGGAGAAAGATAGAGGCCGTAATAAACAATGCGAAAATACATATTGCGCTGTTTGCCAAAGAGGGCGAATTCATGCGGTACGCGTATTCTTATAGCGACGGAAAAGCGCTTTCGGAAGACCTTAAAGAAAAGGGATACAGGTTTGTCGGCCCTACGATATGCGAGTCGTTCCTGCAAAGCGTAGGCGTTATCGAAGCGCATGAAGAAACGTGTTTTTTGCACGGGGTATTATAATAATAGAAGAAAACCGAAGCTGGAGGTTTTTTGGAGTATAGTCAGGGGGACATAAATGCCGGCGTATTTGACTCACAGGGCCGCGGGCGAGCGGGTGTTTGAAAAGCTTAAAAAAGCGATGATACCAATAAAGGAAGCGTTCTATTTGGGATGCCAGGGCCCGGATATATTGTTTTTCAGGAACTACCAACCCTGGAAAAACTCAAAGGACAGCCTGCCGCTGGGGCTTGCAATGCACGGCCAGAAAACGCGGGAGCTTTTCGCGCACGCGCTTTTGTTTTTGCGCGGGTACGACAAACAGGACAAAGACGAACTTTCTTCGTATATGGCGGGATTTTTAACGCACTATGCGATAGATAAAAACGCGCATCCTTTTGTATACGGCAAGGCGGGCGGCGACTCAAACATACATCACGCGACCGAATCGATGTGGGACTCGTTTACGGCTAAGGAACAATGGGACATAGAGCCGCATGAGTTCGACGTTTACTCAGACGTGATGTCGGCCAGCATAGCGGACAGCGTGGAAGACTGGTACGGCGCGGCGTGCAGGGACGTATACGGCTGGGAGCTGGCGAGCAACGCATTAAAGCAGGCACAGCTTCACCTCGCAAGGGCGCGGCGCGCGCTCGCCAACATAAGGCTGCCGCACAAGGCGCTTATGCGGCTTATCAAAATAGTGTCCAGTTACGACCTGCGCGCGATGCTCTACCCTGAGCAAAGGGACGATTCTCTGTTTACAAGCGACGAATATAAGGGCATGCAGGCCATGATAGAAAAGGGCGTCGAAGAGGCGGCGGGCATGATAACGTTTATGATGGATTATATAAACGGAACGGCGGACGAGCTGCCCGCGATTATCGGCGAAAAGAATTTTGCGGGCGAAGCGCTGTAGTCCAATAGAATATTAAAAGCCCCGCGGTATAAAACGATGCTTACAGATAATAATATATCCATAGAATAAGCGGAAAGGCGGATGTATTATGTCGAAGATGAACTGTTCGTGCTGCAACAAGATGAGTGATACGAGGTCTATGCACAATTGCAAGGCGTGCAACTCGTATATGTGTCAGGACTGCTACGGCCTTTATAACGGTTACTGCAACGACTGTCAGCAGAGTATGGAGATGTTCGAATAAAGGCTTGGAAAACGGCGAAAAGCCGTTTTTTATTGC